>NZ_CP037452.1:2781981-3108799 GCF_007754425.1 Gimesia fumaroli | reverse complement strand
GTGACTTGAACTATCTATACCGCTCTGAAAAATCGCTGTTCGAAACCGATTTCAACTCGTCCGGTTTTTCCTGGATCCAATGCGACGATTCCAAAAACAGTGTATTCGCATTCCAGAGAATTTCCGCGGAAAGCGAAGAGAATGTGATTGTGATCGCGAATTTCACCCCTGTTCCGCGGGATGGCTATCGGATTGGCGTTCCCAAAGCCGGATTCTACAACGAAATTATCAATAGTGACGCGGAGATCTACGGCGGTTCGAACATCGGAAATGCAGGGGGGGTCTACAGCGAAAAGATCAACAGCCATGGCCTGGATCATAGTATCACTCTGAACCTGCCGCCATTGGGCCTACTGATCATGAAGCCGGTTACCACCAATAAGCAGCTGGATCAGAAGAAAAAAGAGAGTCCCACCTAAACGGGTGTCAAGAGAGTAAAAGCGAGGAATAAATTTCTCAATAGAAAAGACTGGAAATTGCTGACGCACCAATTTATGATGGTGCTCAATCTTCAGCTTCAAACGCTCAAGATATAAAAAAAAGGACGCCGCTGAGTGTATAGGCGCTCGCCCAAACAGTCCCGACAAGGGAAAGTTCGGCTATACTCCCCAGCAGCGTATCCTTTGGTGAAGTTCAAGTAAGATAAAGAACATTTCTTTCAGTTCTCATCTGGAATTGTTTCTAAAGCAAACGTCGTACCAGCGAATGCCCGTTCTTGGAAAGTTTTTTGTAAGACACTGTAATACAAGAACTTACAATCTCAATTAAATATTTTCGAGAATCGATCCTGTCTTAATTTTTCGTGATCTGCCCTGCTGGAGGGCATTTTGCTGCTTAGTTAGACAGCAGGTTGGCGCAAAAAGTATCTCAGATTTTCCGATAGAGTTGTTTCTGTAAATCGTCTACTATGGAGTCTCTGGAAGACACCTTGCGAATCAGCGAGAAGTGGGCCTCTATCTAATCTCCGCTGATTCATCAATCAGAATCATTTCTTGTGCTGATGGTGATTTTTTTGTCTGAATTGCATTTTGATCAATGGGCCAACTACACCGGGCCAGCGAATTGGTATTCACTCTCCTATCCATCGAATTGGATCAAGGATGAAAAAGAGGGGATTCTTCAGCTTAGCCCCCCTGATGGAAATGCCACGCTCACGATCAGCTGCCACTGGAAATCAGAGCTGCCACAATTCAATTCCGAGTCGAATCTGGAAGTCGATTTTGACCAGTTGTTTGTCAAACATCGCAATATTCAGAGCCGCGGCCCTCTTGCCATTGAACATGAATCGATTGGCTATTCAGGGGAAGCCGTCATTCAAAAAAACAGGTCCTGGTGGAAAGCGTTACTTGCATCTCTCCCCGGTTTCCCCCAAAACTGGCACTATTGGAACTTGTGGTTGATCAAAGAACGATCCATCCAGATGGTCGTGACTTTTTTCTATGATCCCGAACAGCATGAGGATTATTTTGAAGCCGTCCAGCTCATTCTGCACTCGATCCAGCTCTCGCTGAATCCGGCGAATCCACCAGATCTGTTTGCAGATGAAGTGCTGGAACTGGCGCAGCAGAAATTCCCCTTGATTACGTCGCAGATTCTCCCCGGATTTCGGTTAAAATTTGGTGAATCTGAGATGAACCTGACCAATTTTTACCGGGCCTATCTGACAACACCCGACAACTTTCAGAAACAGATCACGACAGCGCTGGTCACCATCTTGCAGATTAATGAATGGGGTGATGCCCAGACGGAGCCGGAATTATCGCAGATTCAAGACCGCATCATGCCGATTCTGTTATCACGCGAGTCGTGGGAAAATAATTTTCCCAACTTTATAGGGCAACCCTGGATTGCCAATTTGGCGATCCTGTATGTGGTCGACGAATCGAACGCATATTGGTATATTCATGAGAAGCTGCTCAGAAAATGGAACATCGATCAAGAACAGCTCCATCAGATTGCACTGGATAATCTGGACCGCTATTTTGATCACAATCAAATTGAGTTGATCTGCATGTCGAAGGAAGAGGGCCCGAATATGATTATTCAGAGCAGGCCGGACGCCTATAACGCGTCGCAGGTTCTGAGCCCTTCTTTCCATCAGCAGGCCCGCAGATTTCTGGGAAGCGAATTTCTGGCCGGAGTTCCGAACCGCGATTTTCTGCTTGCCATCAGTTTAAGTGAGTCCCATGTGATCGAAAAAATCCAGCACAATATCGCCAGTGACTATTTAACCATGGACCACCCGCTGACAGATCAATTACTTGTTGTGACCGCAGATGGCGTGAGTGAATATTGTGGTGTGAGCTGATCTGCGCCACTTCAAAAGTGATCTAAGAGTAATGCAACAGGAATCGAATCTATTCTCACAACGGTCCGGTGAATTTATCACACTGGGAACCGGAACCAGCGTCGGCATACCGATCATCGGATGCGATTGTGACGTCTGCACCTCTCCCAACCCCAAAAATCAGCGTGGCCGCACTTCGGTCTATGTCGGCGCTCCTGAAGGGGGGTTCTTAATCGACACGCCCCCTGAACTCCGACTTCAGTTGCTGCGGGAACACATCCCCTGGGTGCACGCTGTGCTTTATACTCATAGTCATGCAGACCATATCTTTGGCCTGGACGATGTACGGATCAGCGGCTATCGATTAGAAAAACCGATCATGCTGCACTGCGAGGAAATTGTCGAAGAACAAATCCGCCGCTCATTTAACTACGCATTTGAAGATCCCAAACATAACCAGCATCACATGGCACGTCCGCGGCTTGACTTTAGCAGGGTGAATCTGGAAGCATTTGAATTACTCGGACTGCGAATTCAACCCATTCGACTGATGCACGGCACGCTTCCTATTTTGGGATACCGCATCAACAATATCGCGTTTTGCACCGATGTCAGCGAGATTCCTCCTGAAAGCTGGCAGCATCTGGAAGGTCTCGATTACCTGATCATCGACGCGCTGCGGATAAAACCGCATCCCACGCATTTTAATCTGGAACAGAGCCTGGAAGTCGTAGAACGCGTCAAACCGAAGCGAGCGTATTTCACGCACATTTCGCATTCACTGGAACATGAAGAAATCAACGCCAGCTTGCCGGACCATATCGAACTGGCATTTGACGGACTCTCGCTACCGTTGAACTAGATAGGTTCGCTTGAGCACACGCAAAGCCACCAGAATTCCGTCTAAGGCAATTCGAGTTTCATTCCTGGCCGAATATAGTGTGCACTCTTCAACAGGTCACGATTCTTCTGATAGATCTTGAATGCTGCTGACCGCTTTCCATAAATGCGTACGGCGATCGATTCGAGCGTGTCGCCTTTTTTAATCGTATAGGTTTTCAATTTCGCCGTTTTGTTGGACTGCTGTGGCGAATCGGAAAGCTTATCAAACAGTTCGTCGACAATCTCATCGACATTCTCAGGCTGAACCTGCGAGAGCGACTTTCCGGCTCCTTGAGTTCTGGCTTGAGAGCCAGCCTGGGGAGTCAGCGGCGATCGTGGAACCGGAATGAACTTACGGTAGTTTTTGGGAATGGCGTTGGTCCCATTTTTTCCGTCTGTCAGAGTGCCGGATTTCAGCGTCTTCTGCAGTTGCTGCATTGTCTGCTGCTGATCCAGATCCTTGAGCGAACTCTGGTCTGGGGCATTCGACAGTGATTCAATCAAGCCTTCAAATTGAACGGTGGAAGAACCCTTTTTCAATGTTGGTTGAGAGACCATTTGTCCGATCGTCCGTTTACCGGAACGGGCAGAGGTTGCTGTAGAAGATTGACTGTTCGCTGACTGGGGAGTCGCTCCCGCCGGCTGTTGTACGGGAATCCGCAACTGCATTCCCTCACGAATATCATTGGGGCTTCGTAATCGATCACGATTCAGATTAAAAATCTCTTTATACCGACGGCTGGTTCCCAGATAACGAATTGAGATTTCAGATAAGGTCTCACCAGATTTGACGGTATGAATTCGAATTTGCGGCGCCTGTCTGGAATCAGCAGGCCGGGGGGGCTCTCTTCGTTGCTGCGCCGGATTGACATCCCAGGCGTTATTATGCGCTGGCTTGATCGACTCCGTCTCAGACTGAATCGGACGGAGCGTCGTTCCTTGAGAAGCCGGCTCAGCTTCCGGTTGTGTTGGGTTCGGTTCAAAGACTGAGTCACTCAGTTCTGCACTTGTAAACTGCTCCTCAGGTAAATCGATCTCTTTGAGAAAATCAGGCATTTCTCCCCAACGTTCTGCTTTCGATGCTTTGGGGTCCGTCCGGGAAACAGGCGTGGAATGAGAAATCGTGGGCACAGCAACATTCGAACCAGCAGGCTTTTGCTCGTCTGTCATTCCGGTCAGAGTCTGTTCATTTCCCAGTTGGGTATTCAGCCCCTCTTTACCTTTTGTGCCGAAATAAGGCGTGCGATCCTTGTCGGCAATCTGTTCATCCAGATAATGCGGGTCGTTCAACTCGGGAATCTCGACTGTCGTATTCTGATTTTGCCTGAGACAGAATGCTCCCACAAACCCTATTACTAATAACGCTAGTGCTAAACCGACTTTTTTATCTTGATGCATTTGAACCTCGCCTCGAATAGTACGCTGTGTAATTAAGCGTATCGGGCGAAATTCTTTAACAGAAAATCAAAAATTCGCTAGATGGGTGTTGTGCGCAGAGATACCACCACTGGCATCACACTTGAGTCGATCATGCTGAAAATATGGCGAACGGTCAGAACAGACCCACCAGTTGATAGGCTGGTAGCAATTGTAATGCTTAGGAAATCAACGCCTGTTGTAATGTTCTTGGGTCCCAGGTCGCGTTCCCTTGCGCCATCGCGTGTCACGCGGCCTGAATGACCTTGAAAACGCTTTCGCAAAATGCGACATAGACTAGTGGAGTGTCATTTTTCAATTCTTCCCACCCTCAATTTCCAGCTTGACAAAACACTAGCTCAATTCCTGCTTTCGACGTAAACGAGTAAACAAATTTTTATATCTCCCGAAAACGGGCCCTTTGAGATGGGCTGTTCCTGAGTTCTCCGTTCCCGGTTCCTCGGTTTGTGAGTCTAAGCGGATCGATTTGCCCGCAGGCAACTCATATTCCGGTTCCACCATATCAAAAGCGACCGGTTCCTCTTCCGATGCTTCTGTTTCCAGAGATTCCGAATAATTACGAATCTCATTCAGTGCATTTAAAAGCCCTCTGCGTGTCTCGGAGCAGACTTCGTAAACCTGAGCAGCCAACAGTTCTTCAAATGAACCTTCGTCCGCTGAGATTTCTTTCGCCAGAGCCTGGAACACATTTGGCTCCAGACGTTTCAGCTGACTTTCGTCAAAGTTGACCGAGGTGGACTTGGCTGCAGCACTGGCTTCCACCGTTTCCCGCTCTGCTGATGGGACTGGCTTAGCAGACTGCGTTGAAACAGGCTGTCGTACCGTAGGACGAAACTGGGGTGGCTGTAATCGGAGTGGCGAACTCATCACATCGGTATTCTGGTGTGATTCCTGAGGCAGGGTCGCCGGATCCAGGCCCGCATCAATGGCGGCATAACGATCCACAATCTCGACAAAACCATCGGCCGTTTCTACTGAAGCCACCGGCTCAAATTCAGCTGCGGGACTCAGTGCCGCTTCTGTCAAAGCTTCAGCAGCAGCCAGTGACGGCATCACTGGCGCGGGCTCCGGCACGTTTTCGATGGTCTCACTAATCGGTGTTTCTTCAGAATCACTGCCGATTTCGATGGCTTCAATCTCATCCCCGAGCGAGAGTAAGTCAGACGAATCCCAGTCGAAATCATCGGTAGCAGAATCCGTTTCGCTTGCGGATGAGTCCACCAGATCGTTCAATTGATCTTCCATCGAAGTATCAATTTCATAATCAAAGGCATCGTCTTCATCCCGCATTTGTTCCAACTGTTCAGCAGGTTCCGTTTCCCGAAGCTCTTCCAAAGGAGAGCGGGCGGGCAGGGGATCATTCCAGTGCAGGGGAAGTTGCTGCAAATCTTTAAATGCTTCGCGTGTCGTCACCTCTTCAACCACATCTAAGTCCTGCAAATACGCCAGCATCAGGCTATGATCGCAGATCTGATTCAAACACCGTGGCAATCCGTCGCTCACATGCGTGATGAATTTGATGGCGTCTTCCGTGAAATACTCGCGTTCTTCTGTCGCCACACGTTGAATCCGGTACGCAATATATTCTTCCGATTCTTTTCGCGTCATCCGATCTAAATAGACCTGGCATCCGATTCGTTGATTGAGTGACGAAAGCGCCGGCTGAATCAGTGTTTCTTCCAGGGTCGGCTGACCACAGAGCACCAACTGCAAAGCCGGCTTGCCATCGAATGAAATATCCGAAAGCACCCGCAACTCTTCCAGGAAGGAAACGGGTAAAAGATGCGCCTCATCCACAATCAGCATCAGAGGTTGCCCGTGAGCCAGAAACGATGAACGGATTTCTGCTGAGAGTGCGAGCCTCAGTTCCTGCTCACTGACCTTTTCATAACAATCCGTCAAACTGTACAGCAGTGTCTGCAACAATGCCCTGACAGTCGGAAAGTTACAGTGCTCGACAAACTGAATTTGAAACTGATCATCCAGTTGAGCAATTAATTGCTGGCAAACGGCAGTTTTCCCGGTTCCCGCTTCTCCCGTGAGAATCGTAATTCCATTCAAACTCGAATTACTGACCAGGAGCTCATCCAGCACGTTTTGATGCTCTGCAGCTTGAAAAAAACAAGCAGAGGAGGGTGAAACGGTGAAGGGTCGATCCTTGAACCCAAAGTTTGTTTCGTACATTGACAATAGCCTTTTCGCGTTTATTGCATCAGTTCCCAGAGGAAACTGGATGGTTTTGACTCAAAAGGAAACACAGAATCAACAGCGCATTCTTCCTTGAGTTTGATCCTGAATCCTATGAACAATTCATCGAACAGGTTATGGTCACTTCTTGAGCATTACCAATACAATCGGCAGTATCTGAGCAGGGTCACTCAGGTGCATTACCCAAACGCTAGATCTTGACATCAATCCTCCGGAGGAACTCAATTAATTCCGTTTATGCAGAATGGGTAATTTGCCACTCAGAGAGACTGGGGTTCCAGCACTTCACAAATCACGGTTCCAGATACTCCCGATCAAAAAACAGGCATAACAGTGCCTTTTATATTCGCATGTAACTCATTTCATAAATACAATTTACAAAAAAACTCCGTTTTAAGGCCAACTCTCTCCTTTCTCTCTCTGATTTGCTGGAGTAGACTTACAAAGATCAGGACGAGTACGGGAATCTTTCCTGGCTTTCAGTCTCGTTAATATTGAAGTTTTCATCGATTTCAGCGTAGCGAAATTCAATTTTACCTGTCATGATTTTCATCTTCTAAACTGTTTTATTCCTTTTCTCAGGAGGCGCACGTAGAATTTCTGATGTCAGAAGCCACTCTTTCCTTTGCTGATCCCGATCAGATTCCTGTTTTATTGGGGACTCATGATTGTCACATCAGACAAATTCAGGATGCACTAGGTGTGGATGTCGTTCATCGCGGAGATGAACTTCGAATCATCGGCGATGATTCACAAATCCAGAAATCACTCCGTATCTTCTCCGAACTGAGAGCGATTGTTGAAAATACAGGGCAACTCAAAAGCGAGCAGGTGCTGACGGCCCTGTCAAACGGCAACGCATCCAGCAAGCAGGCAAAACAGACTCCGGATGCCACGCCCTCCTCGATCGATCTATTTGAGAAAACCAAAAAGGTTCATCCGCGTACTCCGGGGCAGTCCGATTACATTAAATCGATCGGCGAACATGATCTGGTTTTCTGCACAGGTCCTGCCGGTTGTGGAAAAACTTTTCTGGCAGTCGCGATGGCCATTCACGCCTTACGAACTGAGCGGGTACGAAAAATTGTACTGGTCCGTCCTGCCGTCGAAGCGGGTGAAAAACTGGGCTTTCTGCCCGGCGATATGCTGGCCAAAGTCAATCCCTTTTTACGCCCGCTGTTAGACGCACTCGGCAGTTTGCTCGATTATGAACAAGTCCATCGATACATGGATAATGATATTGTGGAAGTCGTACCTTTAGCGTTTATGCGCGGGCGGACTCTGGATAATACGTTTATCATTATGGACGAAGCACAAAATACAACCGTGACTCAGATGAAAATGTTTCTTACCCGTATGGGTATGGGATCGCAAATTGTGGTTACGGGAGATACTTCTCAGATCGACCTGCCCCCCGATATTTCCTGTGGCATGACCGACGCCATCAATCGCTTACGAAATATTAAAGGTGTGGGAATCGTCCAATTAAAAACTGAAGACATTGTAAGACACAGACTCGTGGGCGAAATTGTAAAAGCCTACCAAAACGAAGACGGTCTGGGTCTCTGATTCTCATCCACATTTCCTCATTCTAAACCCACTTTCAATCCAGGTTGTTTGCATGGCTTTTTTTGGTTCCAAAAAATCCCGAACGGCACTTGCTGCCAGTTTGCGAGATTCTTCCAAACTGAGTTCCAAGCTGCGCGAACTGCTAAGCAATCGTGGGACCCTGTCGCGGCTGAGCGTCTGTCTTTTGACCCTGCTGATTTTAATGGTGGCTGTAGAGAGTTGGAAATCACCGTTCCCGTACCGCCTCGGCATGTACGCAGAACATGGAATTATGGCGAGTGCCTCTTTCAAGGTCGCCAATCCGATCGAGACTGACCGGCAACGCACACAAAAAGAATCGGAAGTCCCCTATTCATTCAAACAGCAGCCCGAACTGATCGAAAAGCTTCCCCTGTTACTCAGAGAAGATCTGGTCGCCATTGCCAAAGCCAAGTCACTGGATGATTTGAACGCCGATTCGCGCGCGGAACTGGGATTAACCTCTTCCCGGCGTCTGGAACAGTTTATCGATCAGTTTCCTGAAGAATCCGAACAGACATTTGCAGAACTCAAATCACTGGTCAGCAGCCCGGATTCCAATGACACGAAAAAAATTGATGCCATTGTTAAGGATTTCAAAAAATTAATCTCCCCATTACTGATCTATGGAATTGTGAATGAAAATGATCTGACCAAAAATCAGATTCGTGCTGATGATGCGATTGCCATTGTTAACGATAATTCGGGGACCAGGAGAATTGTCACCACATTTGATATCCGCCTGCCGAATCAGTTATCTGAAAATGGCGTCATTGGCAGAGAGTGGAAAAACTTCCCACTCCTGGCGCCGATGACTGCCGTGCTCTCGCACTGGATTCATTTCCAGGCACCGACCACTCTGGTCTACGACTCGGCAAGAACATTGCAGGAACGCAATCAGGCCCGGATGCTGGTCGATGAAATATACGACACGTTTCAACGCGGGACGATTCTGGTGGAGCCCGGACAAGCCATTGATGAAACACAGCTTGTATTACTGCGGGCGGAATATGAGGCCAAAGAAGAAGTGGTTCCCGTCTATGAGCGCGTGACGCGGATCACCATTATCTTTCTGATGCTGATTGTACTGGCCGTCCTGAATGGATATCACCTGCTGCGAAACAAGAAAGCAGTCGCCAGAACCGTCAGCAGCTTAAGCATCTATTCCAGCGTGATCATCTTAACGGTCTTCCTCGGTCGGCTGCTTTCTTATGATCCGTGGCGCGCTGAAGTACTTCCGCTGATCGTCACCGTCATGGTCTTTGCCATTGTGTATGACCAGATGATGGCGATCCTGTCGGCGCTCTCTCTCACGCTTTTACTCTGTCTCTCAACGGGAGGCTCTCTGGGACACTTTGTGGTTCTGATGAGTGTCGCCTCTGTCGCGGTGACTTCGCTGGGCACGATTTCCTCCAGGTCCACATTGATTAAGCTTGGATTTGGCATGGGGCTGACGTACTTCCTGGTGTATTGGGGCATTAACCTGATTCAAAGCCAGGAACTTTCCAACGGATTTTTCAATCAACGGGTTCTGTGGGAAAGTCTGCAGGGAGCGGGCTGGTGTCTGGCTGCCGGTTATCTTGTCGCCGGAAGTCTGCCGTTTATTGAATCGCTGTTTGGAGTCGTAACCGATATCAGTCTGCTGGAAATGAGCAATGTGTCCCACCCATTGCTGCAGGAATTAGTCCGTCGCGCTCCAGGAACGTATAACCACTCGATCTCGATGGCCACGATCGGAGAAGCCGCCGCGGATAAAATTGGTGCTAACGGTCTGTTGGTACGCGTGGCCGCCTATTATCATGACATCGGCAAAATGCTGAAACCACAATACTTCATTGAAAACATGGTGGTCGGCAGCGAAAGCCTGCATGACAATCTGGCGCCGGCCATGAGTACGCTGATCATTATCGGGCACGTGAAAGACGGTGTCGATCTGGCGCGTCAGCACAACTTGCCGCAGCCGATTATCGATTTCATCGAACAACATCATGGGACCACGCTGGTAGAATACTTCTTCCGGGAGGCCGAAAAACAGGCTGACCTTAGTCCCGACCACAAAACCGATGCCGAAGAATCGTCGTTCCGCTATCCGGGACCCAAACCGCAAACCAGGGAAGCAGGCGTCATGATGCTGGCCGACGCCGTCGAAAGTGCCAGCCGCACGCTCAGTGATCCGACACCGAAACGCATCAAGTCTCTGGTCCATTCCTTAGTCATGAAGCGTCTGCTGGACGGTCAGTTCAATGAATGCTCCTTAACTTTAAGCGAAATCAATATTGTGGAAGAGTCTCTGGTGAAATCACTCATCGGAATCTATCATGGCCGAATCAAATATCCGGAAGAGCGATCTGCATAACCACCGATAGAAGAACTGCATGAACACCCTGGACCAGTTTCAAATCAACATTCAAAACTCGCAGAATCACATCGTGATCGATGCATCCCAGCTGGAGGCAGCGGCCTGTTATCTTTTACAGTCGGAAAAAGTAAATCAGGCCGACATCAGCCTTGCTGTTTTTGACAATCCCACCGTCCGTGAGCTGAATCAACAATATTTAGCACATGACTATGACACGGACGTCCTGAGTTTTCTGCTGGATTGTCAGATCGATCCAGCGCAACAGATTCCGGAAATCAGGGGCGCCGGTAAGACCATTGAAGGCGAAGTCATCGTCTCTGCTGAAATGGCGGTCGCGATGGCGGAAAAATATCAATGGTCTGCCGAGAATGAGCTTCTGCTGTATGTCGTACATGGTTTATTGCATTTATGCGGTTATGATGATCTGTCAGAAAGCGAGCTCCAGTTGATGCGAACCAGAGAACAACAGATTTTTGATCACTGGGGGCTGAAAATTCCCAGAAGAGAAGAGTGAGAATTCATCTGAATTATTGTAATTCTCAGATTCATGTATTCGTCCGTTCCCGTTAAACTAAAGTAGATTCCGGTAGCTTCACCGAATCAGTTTTGTCTCTTACAATTTGGCTATTTGCAAGATTTATGGTCCCGCTGATATTTGCTGTTTTAATTGCACTCACCCTGTTCTCAGGCGTATTGGGTTTTTCACTCAGAGATTTTTCACGAAGTCGCCTGGAAACGCTCTGTAACGAAGCAGGGGTCCCCGATCGCTTCAGTGAAATCCTGAAGTCGCATCCGACCATTCTTCTGGCAGCGGATTTCTGCTATTTCACCGGCGTCATTCTGATCTCGGTTATTCTGACCAGACAATACATTCCCATTCCGACTGAATTCAGTTCTGTTTCCACCGCCATCCAGTTCACGTTTCAAATGCTCCTGGCACTGGTGATCGGGATCATCTTCCTGATGACCGTTCCCTGGACCATCTCACGGATCACGGGGGAACGCTTCCTGCAGAAATTCTGGCCTGTAGTCCGCTGGCTGCCGGTTTTCCTGACCCCGGTCATCTGGCTCTCCTGGAAAATTGATGAATTTTCGCACCGGCTGGCAGGCATCGATGAAAATAAGAATGGACGGGAAGCCAATATCAGTGAAGAAATTCTTTCTGTGGTTGAAGAAGGCGCGCGAGGCGGAATTCTGGAATCCGAAGCCGGCAAAATGATTCAGCGGGTGATGGAACTTCAGGATGAAGATGTCGCCGCCATCATGACCCAGCGCATGGATATGGAATATGTCTCTGTCGATGCAACTCTGGACGAAGCACTGTTAAAGTTCATTGACGTCGGCCATTCGCGGATTCCCGTGATCGGAGAATCAACCGATGATATCGTAGGGATTCTGTATGCCCGGGAACTGCTCAAGCACTATTCAAAGGAAAATCAGAATTCCAATACATCAGAAAAACTGTCGATCAAAGAACTGATGTTCTCCCCGTTCTATATTCCGGAAACAACGGGAATTGACTCGTTACTGGAAACCATGCAGAAAGAACACGTCCACATGGCAATCGTTATTGATGAATATGGGGGCGTTGCCGGCCTGGTCACGATGGAAGATGTGCTTGAAGAAATCGTGGGCGATATTGTCGATGAATTTGATGATGAAGAAGAGCAGATGATTTTCGAACAGGGGAACAACATCGTCGAAGTCGATGCCCGGGTGCATATCGATGATCTCAACGAAAAATACAACTACGATCTGCCTGAAGGAAAAGACTTTGACACCATCGGCGGTTTTGTGATTACCCAAATGGGGAAGGTGCCTCAAACCGGCGATTCGCTGACCTGGCAACAATTGCGCATCGAGGTCCTTGAGTCCGACGAGCGAAGAATCAACAAGCTGCGCATCGAATTAGATCCATTGCTCGTCGAAGAATTCGACGCCGATACTTAGTATGAACGTTACCAGCGTTCGACGGGACCGCCGGGAACAGGAATGTGCATGTCCGGCAAAACACCACTTCGGGAACCGGAGGTTGGCCCTTGAGCGGCAATCTGTTTGATTGCGTCATCAAACTCTTCCAGGTTCTGAGCACATTGAAATACATGACGTAAGGCCGGCTTGACCCGCATCGACTTCAGATACCAGTGCCCCATCTTACGAAACATGGGAAGTGCGCGCTCTTCTGTCGTCATTTCCAGCAGATAACGAAACTGCCGCAGCAATAACTCCAATCGTGCATCGAAACTTCCCGCCGGATCACATTGTCCGGTTTGCTCCCACTGGACCAGCTGACGAAAGATCCAGGGATTTGCCAAAGCCCCCCGGCCGATAGAAACGCCCGCACAACCGGTTGTTCTCAGCATAAAATCCGCATCGGCAATCGAAGTCACATCCCCGTTCCCAATCACGGGAATCGATTCGACGGCTTCCACCACCTGACGAATTCCATCATGATTGACCGAACCACGAAAACCCTGCTCGCGCGTTCGTCCATGTATGGCTACGGCAACCACGCCCACCTGTTCAAACTCTCGCGCAAAAAAAGGAGCAGTCAGGTTCTGATCATCCCAGCCCAGTCGCATTTTCACTGTAACGGGAATCTTGACTGCTTCCACCACAGATCGGACCAATGACACCGTATCTTCGGGACGGCACATCATACTCGCCCCGGCGCCCCCTTTGACAATCCGATTCACGGGACAGCCCATGTTGATATCAATCGAATCGACGCCTCGTCCTTCCAGCAACTGAGCCGCGTCGCTCATCTGCTTGGCTTCACTTCCGAAGATCTGCACCGCAAACGGGGAATCTTCAGGACAGGTCTGAATCAACTGCAGAGTCTTGTGGCTCCCTTCCAGCAAACCACGTGCATTGACCAAATCAGTCGTTGCCAACCCCACGCCCCCCAGTTCACGAACAATCCGTCGAAAGGGTAAATTCGTATAGCCGGCTAAAGGAGACAGCAAATACCGGGATTCCAACTCCAGTGCCCCATAGTAGAGCGGTGGTCGGGAATCAGGTTGGGGAGGCAGAGATTTCATTGGATTCGGATCGTATCAAAAAGCGTAATTTAAGTCATCTAGAGCATATTAGCAGCCATGACAGGCTCTGGAAATAGTCACTTGCCACAATATCTAAGGAGACCTGGCTCGAAAAAGCAGGGGATTCCCCCAAATGTAAAGATAGGAAAATTACTAAAAGATTTCTTATTGAAGTTACTCTGCTGGTTATGCCGATAACGTTGATATCGATTCTTTCTGGCTTCATCTTTTGGGAACCATTCGGTGCTGACTCGCATTTTTACATTGCTAATTTGTCTCTCCAGCCTGTCAGGGTGCGTGATCATGCGGACCTCTGTCACCAATCCCAATCCGAAGCTGAAAACGGTTGCTGTGGTTCCTTTTTTCAATCTCAGTCAGGAACCAGATGTGGACGGACGTCGTTTTGCACTCGCTTATTATGCAGAATTGCAGAAAGTCCCTGGATTCCAGGTTTTACCAGTCGGCGTCGCTGAAGTCGCTATGGTGGAACATGAACTCCAAATGAATAACCCGGATGATGTTCTCAAGCTGGCAGAAGTCTTGAACGTGGATGCAGTTGTCATTGGAGCGGTCACCGATTATTCCCCCTATTATCCACCCCGCATCGGCATGCAGGTTTCCTGGTATTCTCCCCATTCACAGGAATTTATTCCGGGCCTCCCCTTACTGACTGAAGAGCGGCATACGAAAAAGTCTGTCATGAATCAATTCTTCAAAAGCGATCGTCTGGCTGCCAAAGAAGCCCGCAAGGAAGAACACCAGATGAATCGGGAAGTGAGACACGCATCTCACATGGAACGCAAAGCTGAAAAACAGGAACAGAAAATCAATCGGAAGCAGGGCAAACAAAACTGCCCTACAGGACACTGTCCCACCGGAAGCCGACTACCTTCTACGCCTAAAGATACTGTCTTTCGCGGACAGTCAGCAGAATCGCTCGACGTTTGGCCTTATCCCAAAAACCAGTCCGGCATTATTCAGGCATATGCACAAGCCAATCAGGGCGCACAGACAACCAATCCGGTCGTCCAGACTCCTCTGACAACCCAACCCAATCCCGGCATAAAAATGAAGCAACCACCGGTTGCTGCTCCGAAGCCAACGACACTTCCGGCCCCCCCATCCAAAATCACACAACAAATTCCTTCAGACACGAAGCAATTCGATGCCTACTGCCCACCTTCGGTATCAACGCATACCACGACCCTGGACCCGCGACAACCGTTCATGTCTTACACACGGCTGTTCGATGGCTCTGATGCTGCTCTTGTAGCTCATTTACGCGATTATCTTGAAGTCAGCGGAGACCGCCGCAGTGGGGGCTGGGAAGCCTACCTGCATCGGAGTGAGGACTTTATACGGTTTACATCGCATTTAATGATTCTAGAGATGTTAACGCTGCATGGCGGACAAGCTCAGCATCAGCTCATCTTCAAAGTAAGAAAATACCGATAATCCCACCGCTCGACTGCCGATATTAAATATTGCGGTTAAATGAGCACTCCCATCCCACCAGACTACGCCTCCCGTGATCTGACTATAATAAAGGACTGCCACAGTGAAACAACAAATGAATGTCGTTGCATTAGTTAAAGACTCAGAACGTTACGTCTTTCTTTATGACGATGAAAGCTCTTCGCAGATGCTCCAGACATTAGGCCAGTATGCAGCCGATAAAGATCTGAGTTTCACCTGGTACGATGCCGCTGTCATGAGTCAGAAAGTTCGCAAATTAAGACGCGAAGCAGAACTCGAAGAACAATCCAGACGCTTGCGTAAAACGGCTTGAATCCCAAACGACTGGATTCTCTCGCGAAGATCTTCTCAACTAACTACGTCTCATCCACTCATTGAAGCCTTATGATCTCTTCGCAAACTATCAGGCCGATTGAACTACATGACGCAATCGACAGCTTTCTGCGCTATCTGCAAATCGAACGGAATTCGTCCGAACTGACGCTCAAATCCTACGCGGAAGACATGGAAAGCCTCGTCGAATATCTGACCGAGTACGAGGAAACACTCTTACCTCCGGACCGGATCGGCATCAGTGAATTGCGTCGTTATGTCGCTTATCTCCACGAGTGTCAGTACGAGCGCACCACGATCGCCAGGCGTTTAGCCTGCCTGCGCAGTTTTTTCCGTTACTGCTGTAGAGAGGGATACACCAAAACCAATCCGGCCAAACCACTCCGCACGCCGCGCACTGGTCGAAAATTACCTCACTTCCTGACCACAGATCAGATCGGTTCGCTGCTGGAAGCGCCTCCGGCGAATACAAAAATGGGACTCCGAGATCGCGCCATTCTCGAAACGCTGTATTCCGCAGGTCTGCGTGTTTCCGAACTGGTCGCCCTCAATCTGACTGACTGGGACCAGGATGCCAATATTATTCGCGTCCTGGGAAAAGGCCGCAAAGAACGCATCGCTCCGATCGGCAGCTACGCCGCCAAAGCATTGAAATACTGGCTCGAAGAACGAGAAGCTAAACCCAAACCACACCCTGATTCCGACGCAATTTTTCTCAATCGCTTAAAAACCCGAATCACTTCTCGAAGCGTGGGGCGCATGCTGGAAAAGTATCTGCTGCAGACAGGGCTCGACAAAAAAACAAGCCCGCATACCTTGAGGCACAGCTTCGCCACGCATCTCCTGGATGGCGGCGCAGATCTGCGGAGCGTGCAAGAGCTGCTGGGGCATAAAAGCTTAACGACCACTCAAATTTATACCCACGTCAGCACCAAACGTTTACGCGAGACATACGAAAAGTCTCACCCGCATGCAAAGCGTTCCAAATAGTCGTACCTGTGTTTTGGTGAGCTCTTTACTGCACCTTGATTGCAGCACGGGAGCAACACGCAGGCTGTCTCTCAGTCTTTAAACTTTGTCACAGCGAGTGACTTGCCTGAACTCAGACTGTCGCGCGACAGCCGTACCAGTTGAATCGCCTGACAGACATCTCGGATATTGGGAACAGGGATAATCCCACCCACCGCGCGTCGGCAAAAATGATCCAGCATCACTTCCAGTTCCCGCCGATCACTTTTGAGTGACTCTGTCATGGAAGACGAGTCATTTTCCCAATGGATCTCTTCAGGGGAATGAAATTCTGCCAATCCGTTTCGACACAGAATTCGATGCCGGGGAAACTGTGTTTCCGACTCTCTCTGTTCCGTTTTGAGTTTAATCAACGCAAACCGTTCCGCAGCAGTCACCGGGTCAGGCAGGAATTCAATTTTAATCTGCCGATGATCTTCCGATCGATCACTCGAATCAGAATGTAACGTCGTCTGTACTTTGACTGGTTTGGTTCGCATCACGTAACAACACCAGTCCATTAATCCCACCAGAAAATCAGTTTCATTCTTTTGCCCGGGAACTTCCACTTGTTGATCTTCTGCGGGGCAGCAGGTCTCAATCTGAATCGAGTTCGGCTTTCCCAGACGGGTCACGACTAATTCAAAAAACCGACTGGTGGCCTGTGAATAACGTCGGCTGAACTCAGGCATTAATGTCCCCAGCTGCTCCACCGCTCGAGAATGAACCCGCTCCAACAGATCCAGATCTTCCCCTAAACTTCCAGCAATATACACGGGCCGATTCTGCTGGCTGAGCAGTTTGAGCGGGTAGTGATTCATCCAGTCGGAATGCAGGAGCAGAAACGCATCCAGCGGATAGCGTGTGACCAGACAACCAATTCCCGAAACAGCCGCGGCATTCCAATGGGAGGCAACCTGTTCCGCGCGACTGCGAACCGGATCGTAGACTGCTTTGATCTGAATCCGCTGATCCATCGCCTGCAGTACCGGTTCATAGCGCTGCTCCCAGTATGGTCCAAGCCCTATTATTCCAATTCTGACCATAGCGGGAACATTACTGATTTGGGGAACGTATGAAAAAGTGTGAAATTCAATGAGCTGATCGACAGGGTTCCAGACTACCTGCTGGATCTCAATGAAACAACTCCAGATTGGCTATGATATTCTCAAATCGACTCTTGAATCAAGCCTTTACTTCGAGAGAGACGCTACGCATGACCGAACCAGAACGTCGCGATCAGTAGATACCCCACGTAAATAGTCAATAAAACCAAACCACTCAAACTGGAGATTTGCTTGCGTCTCCAGGAAAGCCCTAACATGGCCAGCATCAAAAAAATCACCACAGGGCCATCCAATAGCACCGTTTGCCTCTGAATCGGCAACGGATGAATCAACGCACACGTGGCAACCACCATAGTAATATTCAATACATTGGCTCCGATAATATTACCGGTTCCCAATGCACCATGGCCTTTGACCACGGAAAGCACGGAAATCGTAAACTCGGGCAGGGAAGTCCCCACGGCTAAAATCGTCAGACCAATCAGCAATTCTGAAACTTCAAAATAACGGGCAACCTGCACGGCATTGGTCACCAGCAGCTTACTCCCCAGCACTACCAGAAAAGCACCACAGAAAAAAGCGAATGCCAACTTGATGCAGTGCAATTTGAAATTCGGGACTTCCGGCGGTTGCTCTTGCTCTTCACCAAAATCATGACGTGAAGCCATCGCGACGCGCAAAGAAAACAGGATGTAAGCCACTAAAACACAGAGCAATATCCCGGCTTGCCAGCGTGCGATACCGAACTCGGCAGGAACTCCCGCCTGGGTCATCGCACCGCCAGATGAGAACAGACTGAACAGCCAGACCAGAACGCCGGAAAACACCATAAAGAAACCGGGCCCCACGATTGTTAACCGTGAAACCGGAATCCCGCTCTCCGTTTTTCGTCGCCAGGAAAGAAAGCCTTTCAGCAAAGCACAGGATCCAATAATCAAGCCGATATTACATAAACAGGAGCCTAGTGCATTTCCCACAGCCAGATCACCTTTGCCGGAAACCGTGCTGGTAACAGAAACCATCAACTCAGGGAACGTTGTCGACATGCTGACAATTGTCGCGCCAATGATCACCGGAGAAATTCGAGTCAGCCTGGCGATTTCCACAGAACTGTCCGTAAATAAATCGCCACCTTTGGTAATGCTGAGCATACCCAGAAAAATGAAAATCAGACTGATCAGGATTGAAGACGGGGCATCCAGCCCGGTGATTAATCGAATAAAATCAAGTGGCTCAAAGGCCATCATCATAAAATACAAGCGACTGCTCCTGTGTCGTTTCCGGGGTGCTGATTTGAGTCTGTCTGCAAAATATTAAAAAGTAAGCAATTAATATGATAGTCAGGGCAGCAAACATTATTTTGAGAGTATTCTTTTGGGAAAGAAAACGTAAAATAGAGTCATGAGATCATTGTTTTCCTTATCTTTCTGCATCTATTTACACTCTCATTTCCATTCGAGTTCCAGGCAAGGATGAACGCACATGAATCACTCAGATCAGCCTTCTTCAGAGAACCCGTCACCCGAGACGTCCGGTGTCAGTGAAGATATCGAATTACAGGGGCATATTATTGACAGCCTGCTGTTACCCAAGATTCTGGATGAAATTACCGTCCTGGGAGGCGATTTTTCCATTAACGATATCGCGATTGGCCAACTTCGTTCAGACAGCAGCCACGCCCGAATCACCGTTTCAGCCCAAGATGAAGAAACGCTTGAGAAAATATTGACGCACATCGCCCAGCATGGTGCAGTCCCCGTTCATCAACATGATTGTGTCTTAGTGCCTGCCGACATGGATGGTGCGTTTCCAGAAGGCTTTTACTGCACGACCAACCAGAAAACAGAAATTCGTATTGCGGAAAACTGGATTCCCGTTGATTTGCAGGAAATGGACTGTGGGATTGTCGTCAGCCCCGATCGGCAATCTGCGCACTGCTTGCCGATGTCAGACGTGACCAAAGGGGAACTGGTGGTGACAGGCAATCAGGGAACCAGAGTCATTCCCACAGAACGCAGTGCTCCTGACGTTTCCGGATTTTCATTCATGCACAGCACCGTCTCCAGTGAAAAACCCAAAGGGGTCACCGTCAAAGAGATCGCCTCAGAGATGCGACGTGCGAAAGCGGGTTCGGGAAAAATTCTCGTTGTCGCCGGCCCTGCCGTCGTGCATACCGGCAGTCGAGACCACTTCAGCGAAATGATCAGAGAAGGCTATGTGAATCTGCTCTTTGCCGGTAACGCGCTGGCCACTCACGACATCGAAGAATCCTTCTATGGAACCAGTCTGGGAATCTCGATGGAACATGGCGGCTCCAGTGAAGAAGGCCACGAACATCATCTGCGATCCATCAACCGGATTCGTCGCTTAGGCAGCATTAAGAACGCCGTCGATCAAGGCGTACTGAAATCCGGCATCATGTATGAATGCGTCAAAAATCAGGTGCCGTATGTCCTGGCAGGCAGCATTCGCGATGATGGTCCCTTGCCGGATGTGATCACCGACTCCATCGCAGCACAACGCAAGATGCGCGAAATGGTGCAGGGAGTCTCATTCTGTCTGATGATTGCTACCACCCTGCATTCGATCGCAGTCGGAAACCTACTCCCGGCGAGTGTGAAAGTGGTTTGTGTCGATATCAATCCGGCTACAGTCACTAAGCTGGCCGATCGCGGCACTTTTCAGACCGTAGGGCTCGTAACAGATGTCGAACCGTTTTTACGAGTCTTACTGGATGAAATCAATAAGCTGGAATGATTGTTTGCTTTCGTGGTCAGGCTGCTATAATAGAGGCTCATAGCAGGAACTCACCTCTATTATTTCATTTTCAATCGTAGACTGACCCACTTGGGGGTATTTCAATGCCGGAATCAACACAGAAAAAATATCATATCGCTGATTTTTCCCAGATCGAAGGGACATCATGCCCCTGTGGAACCGCGCGGCGTGCCTTCGCCGATGTACCAGAATTTCCAGGCACGTTGCACGTCACAGAAATCTCAGAGGATGCCGAACTGCACTATCATCGCAAACTGACGGAAACCTATTACTTCCTGGAATGCGGCGAAGATGCGAAAATGCAGCTGGATGATGAATTCATTCCCGTGCACGCCGGGATGTCAATTGTCATTCCGCCGGGAGTTCGTCACCGCGCCATTGGTTCGATGAAGATCATCAATATCGTCTTCCCGAAATTCGATCCGGAAGACGAATGGCTCGATTGAACTCCCCTTATACCGGGAGATCTTCATTGCAATAAGGACATGCTTCGCCGTAAATGATCTTGCCGCAGTTGGTACATTCATGGGCACCGTAGGTCGGTCGATCGGGAGTCACCCAGCGCTGATACGCGAGAAAGGCGAAGACCCCCGCTACAAACAAAGCAAACAGAATCGCCAGACCACCGGTACCATAAGAAAAGAAAATAACTAAATCGATGGCGACAGCGCAAACCAGAAAGATAATGGCGTCTCGCATCCGCTCTCGACGCTGATCATCCGAGTCGATCACAATCTGTTCCTGATACTGCAGGATCTGATGTAATAACTGATCGCGTTCTCTCTGGAGCTGTCGGGCTTCCTGTGCCGATCCTGCTGCAGACAAAAGACGGGCAGCTGTATCAAGAATTCTCAGCGTATCATCAGTACTGATCTGACTCTGATGGGCCCAGCGATTACGGAATTCCCTTAACTCGCCGACATAGCTTCGCTCGAGCGGCGTCAGCCGATTACGAAAGACACTGTTCCAATGGTCCCACAAAATCAAAAGCGTGGAATGGGCGTCCCAGCGGATGGCATCGCCTTCTGGCTGTGAAGTGAGAGGAGAGTTTCGGAAACTCTCTTTAGCACGATCAATCCAGTCATCCTGGTAGATCGCTTTCATCTCTTGTTCTATAATGGGGTATAAACCAGTCCCCAATAACTCGAGCGTCAGTTTAATGCGCTCGTTATCACCAGCCACACGCTTCCCCCTTCAATCGTCTTCGATACGGGATGTCCGTTTTCAGAGTAACACAACAACTCTTAAAAACGGGAACACATGGACAATACTTCCCTATTAACGGGAACAGGTCAAGCTCCTATATGACATAAAATAGGTAAAGACATGGATTAATTTGCTTCAGGGGAAGCAGAAGCGTTTTAATCAGACTGCCACTGTTCGAAACGCCACATTAAGCGATGAGATCTTCGACAACGCGACCATGCACGTCCGTCAACCTGAAATCGCGACCTGCAAAACGATAGGTCAATCGCTCATGGTCAAAGCCCAGCAACTTCAAGACAGTCGCCTGTAGATCATGAACGTGGACTTTATTTTCCACGGCAGCAAATCCGAACTCATCTGTCGCGCCGTATGCTTGACCTCCTTTGACACCGCCACCGGCTAACCAGACAGTAAAACCATGATTATTATGATCTCGACCGTTCATCTTCCCGGCATTCGCCCCGGGAGTCGGCAGTTCCACAACCGGCGTTCTTCCAAATTCGCCGCCACACATCACGATCGTATCCTGCAGCAGACCGCGTTGCTTGAGGTCTTTCAGTAACGCTGCAATGGGCTGTGCACACTGATCCGCTAATCGACGATGTCCCTTTTCAATTTCGTCATGATTGTCCCAGGGTTGGCCCGCACCGTGCCAGAGTTGGACGTACCGCACACCACGTTCGACCAGTCTCCGGGCAATCATGCACTGTCGTGCGTGCACGCCTTTGCCATACATCTCATGAATGTGGTCGGGCTCCTGATTGATATCAAACACATCCGAGGCCTGCATCTGCATCCGATAGGCCAGTTCAAATGATTGAATCCGGGATTCCAGAGCCGACTCCTCAGTACGAGCCTCCTGATGCCGACGATTCAATGCCTGTAACAAATCAAGCTGTCGACGCTGCTCGGGAAGGGCCAGCTTTTTATTCTTGATGTTGGAAATCAGTTTTTCGATATCGGTATGCTTGGTATCGATGTGTGTTCCCTGGTAAGCACCCGGCAGAAAAGCCGAGCGCCAGTTGGCCGATTCGGTGATGGGATAACCGCCAGGACACATGACGACGAAACCAGGGAGATTCTGATTTTCTGTTCCCAGGCCATAAGTCACCCAGGCCCCCATACTGGGACGTGGTTGAATCAGGTCGCCACAGTTCATCATCATTAGCGATGGTTCATGATTCGGCACGTTGGTATACATCGAACGAACAAAGGCAATGTCATCAACGCACTCACCCAGCTCTGAAAAGAGTTCACTCACTTCCAGCCCGCTCTCGCCATACTTTTTAAATTTGAAAGGCGAGGGGAGTGAAGCGCCTGTCTTCCGTTCGGTACGCAGGTTTTTAGTCGGCAGCATTTTCCCGGCATATTTCGCCAAAGCCGGCTTGGGGTCGAACGTATCGACCTGCGAAGCGCCCCCATTTAAAAAGATGTGAATCACATGCTTCGCTCTGCCGGGGAAATGAGACGTCTTCGGCGCCATCGGCGATTCGGTACTCCCTGCAGATGCACCCGCTGCGTCATTCAGTAATCCCTGGGAAGCCATTAAAGAAGCCAGCCCCAAAGAGCCCATCCCCGTACCACACCGCTGCAGCATCTGCCGCCGGGTAAAAATCGGATCACAATTAAAATGTTGATTTGTCTCAGCCATCTGAACAGGCTCCTGCAATATAAAACTTTTTCTGATTCGCTTAATTAGTCAACGAACATGAATTCGTTGGAAGTGCAAAGCACTTGTGCATATTTTTCCCAACCACTCATGCGAGCGGGTGTCTTGATCTGATCACGATGATGCGTCAGGAAGTTCTTTCCGAGATCCATTTCTTCAGCCGTCGGTTTGCGTGCCAGAACCCTCTGATAAAGCGTTCTGATCGCAGTCTCCACGCCTTTTTCCTTAGCCAGTTTTTCCAGATCCAGATCCTTGACCAGTAATCCTGATTGCTCGATCAACAGGGGACTGTTCATCGCAAACAATGCCTGCTGAGGTACGGTCGTATAAGGCCGTTGCGCGGTACTCGATTCCACGTTGGCGAAATCAAATGTGCGGAAGACGTTGGGCAGATTATTACGGTCAACGAAACTGTAAACAGTCCGTCTCGGAACCGTGGGGATCTGGTCAATCAGAAAACCTCTGCCTTCTGTTTCATCAGAAAGCTGGCCGGAAACAAATAACAGCGAGTCCCGCATCGCTTCAAAGTCGAGCCTCTGCGGAGAACGCTTCCAAAGCAATCGATTATCAGAATCAATCAGATACGCTTTCTCGTTTTTCTGAGCCGCCTGTTGATACGTCGAAGAAAGCATAATCAGTTTATGTAACGATTTCACAGACCAGCCATTCTCCATGAACCGTGCAGCCAGATAATCCAGCAATTCCGGATGGCTGGGAGGATCGCTGCGGACACCAAAATCACTGGGAGTCCGGACCAGTCCTTCACCAAAATGATGCATCCAGACCCGGTTCACAAACACGCGTGGCGTCAGTGGGTTGTCCTTCGATGCAATTGCCCGAGCCAACTCCAGACGACCACTTCCTTTCTCAAATGGCTTTCGCTCTGCACCGGCCAGAATCTGGAAAAACTGGCGCGGCGTCTTCTCTCCACGTCGCCCGGGGTTTCCGCGTAAATGCACGTGCGGCGTCACGGGGTTCTCTTTGTCATACATCACCATCGCACGCGGAGGCGCACCAGGTGAAGTCACATCCAGTGTTTCAATCTCTTTTTCGAAGCGACGTACTTTATCGCGTTGCGCCCGATTGAACATGCCTTGCACCACGTCATCACTGGCCGCTGTCGGACATTCCGGGTCATATAAAATTTGACGCACCTCTTCTGCATCCGCATCAGCAAGTTTTGCCGGCACTGCGGCTTTCTTCTTTTGTGCTTCCGCAACCGTCTTGATCCATTCCTGTTCGACTTCTTTGAACACGCTCCCATAGGCGCGACAGACATCATAAATCGACTGCGGCGGATTCGTTTTCAACGCATGAATTACCAGTCGGTTGATGCGTTTTTCCGGCTGCGTTTCCGCTTCCTGCTGGGCCAGTTTCTGAATCACCTCAGCAGCACGCGCGGGAAATTCGCCTGGGGGACCTTTGATCGTTTTCAGTTCCATCCAGGGTGTAAAGACCGGACGATTTGATTTTGCTTTGCGTGCCAGGAACGAACGCCAGAGATCAACATAACGCCGGTGAGGCGCATCCTTCTCATACTGAGGTTTTACATCACCTGCTGCCAGTTTCTCTTTTTCGGCAACCGCCTGTAAGACGTCTGCGACTTTCAAACGGGCATCCGCTCGGAATTTCTGTGCTTCATCCCGAATATAATCATCCACTTTTTTCTGCCGTTTGGCCCGCTCGGCCTGATAGACTTTGAACTCTGCTTCCGATTTTGACTTGCCGATTAAAGGCAGGTCTTTTTCTTCCGGTTCATAACTGCTGACGAACACACCATACAGCGAGTAGTAGTCCTTAATTGGAACAGGATCAAACTTGTGATCGTGACAGCGGGCACACGAAGCCGTTAAACCCAGCAATCCCCGCGAAACAAGATCGATGCGATCGTCGGTGATATCATGAATATTTCCGCGATAGCGACGGCCCACCGTTAAAAATCCGAGTGCTGCCAGCGAACGATCATCGCCTTGACGGTCCAGTTGATCAGCCGCCAGCTGCTCCTGGATAAAGCGATCATAAGGCAGATCTTCATTGAACGCGCGAATCACATAATCGCGATACGTATAGGAATAGGGATAGCGTCGTTCCGAAGTAAATACATACCCCTTCGTATCGGCATACCGGGCCACATCCAACCAATGGCGGCCCCAGCGTTCTCCGTAGTGTGGTGAAGCGAGTAACCGATCGATCAGCTTTTCATATGCATCAGGAGCCGTATCATTCACAAAGGCTTCGACTTCTTCATATGTGGGAGGGACACCGATTAAATCAACGGTCGCGCGACGAATTAACTTCCGCCGATCCACGGGAGGAGAAAGAGACAGACCTTTCTCTTCCAGACGAGAAAGCACAAAGTGATCAACGAAAGAATTGACGCGCTCTTGATTTTTGACCTTCGGTAATTCGGGTTTGGTCACCGGACGGAACGACCAATGATTCTGGGACAAAGTCTCGAAATCATAAGCACCGTTTGCAGGAACGGCTTTGGCATCTTTTTCAGAGAAAGGCCAGGGTGTTCCCATTTTGACCCAACGCGTCAACGCGGCAATCTCAACCGGAGGCATTTTGCCTTCAGGAGGCATCTGGCTGTCATCGTCATGATATTGAATCACCTGAATAATGCGGCTCTTGAGCGGATCTCCCGGCACCACAGCAGCCCCGGTGTCGCTGCCTTTCATCATCCAGGCATGCGAATCCAGACGCAGACTGGCTTCCTGTTTTTTCGCACCATGACAGGCATAACACCGCTTGACCAGCACCGGCCGGATTTCTTTTTCGAAAAACTCAACCTGCTCAGCAGGAAGCTTTTTGTTATTCGCTGCGTTGACAAAATCAGGCACGGAAATCACAAACAGGACGAGAACCGATAACAGGCACATGCCTGAAACCAAAGGCGATTTCATCAGAATCTGAAGCCGCTTCATTTTTCAGTTCTTTCTCAACTAAAACTGTGGTGGGAAAAATTGGGAGGGAGGAGATTCAACTTGCCTTAAAACAGGCTAAACCTCGTTGCTTCTATTCTACTCTACTACATCATCAAAGGGTAGTCAGTTTTTTGCACTTAATCCTTATGAATCATAGAGTTAGTGATGATTGATCTCACAAGCATTCTTAAGGTTGTTATGAAATTAGAGAAGTGCCCGCCATTTAATTACTTGCTCCAATTCATTACAGTGAGACTATAGCTACTATCGACTGAATGATGCCCTGATTTCAATTTTTAGTCCTGTATTAGTCCTGTAAAAGTGATCAATCAAGGAGAGAGAACCATGACAGAAGATCAGGTTTTATCCGAAGAACAAATCCAGGAATTTCTGAACACGTATCCGGAATGGGAACTGCGAGACGGCTGGTTAAGACGAAAATTCGCAACTCCCGGCTGGCCTCACACACTCATGCTGGTCAACACCGTTGGTTATCTGGCGGAAGCCGGTAATCACCACCCGGATTTGAGCGTCGGCTATGCGGCGGTCACCGTGAAACTGCAAACACACAAGGTCAAAGCAATCACCGGCAAAGACACGGCGCTGGCTCAAAAAATCGAGGAAACGGCCCTCTGGCAACCTGAAGATTCTTCCGCCCTTGATGGATTTCCGAAAAACTGGGTTCACTAATCAGGACGGGCACACCGTTGAAGAAAGACCATCGATGAAGCAGGAACGCATCCTGTTTGTAACGGGCAGGCTGGCTGAATATTCGTTGCGCCAGGTTTTGGACAAACTCGCTCCGCAGGGAGAGTTCGAGTACGAAATTTGCGTTTTGAATGTTCAAGTTGCCGCCCTGATGCATGTGCCTCTGATCAAACGCCGCCTCACCGTTCCTGAAGGTATCGACTGGGTCATGCTGCCTGGTTTATGCAAAGGCGATCTCCAGGTGCTCACGGACCACTTTGGGCTCCCCTTTAAACGAGGACCCAAAGATCACTTCGATCTTCCCGAATATTTCGGACAAGAAGGCAAGCCCCCCAAAGATCTCTCGAAGTTTGATATTGAGATCCTGGCCGAAATCAACCACGCCCCCTTTTTATCTGACGCGGAAATTTTACAGCAGGCAGAACATTATCGGCAAAACGGCGCTGATCTGATTGACGTCGGCTGCGTGCCCGGCGAAAGCTGGAACCGGGCAGGGGAGGTCGTGCGCATGCTTGTCGAAGCAGGGCACCGAGTCTCGATTGACAGTTTTGACAGAGCGGAAGTCGAGGCGGCGGTCAAAAACGGGGCAGAACTGGTTCTAAGCTGCAATCACTCCAATCTCGACTGGGTCTCCAAACTGGGTGCGGAAGTGGTCGCCATCCCCGACCTTCCCAGCGACTTTGATTCCCTGCACGACATTGTCGATCAACTGCTTCGCACAGAAACCCCGTTTCGCATTGACCCGATCCTGGAACCAATTGGCTACGGCTTCACCGCATCTCTGGAACGATATTATCGGGCACGCAACGAATTCCCTGACGTTGAAATCATGATGGGCATTGGCAATCTGACCGAATTGACGGAAGTCGACACCGCCGGCATGAACGTCCTGCTGGCAGCGGTCTGTCAGGAACTGCAAATCCATAGTGTTCTGGCAACCGAAGTCATTAACTGGGCACAAAGCGCGATCAAAGAATTTGATCTCGCACGACGGCTGGTCAAATATGCGATCGATAATCAAAGTCTGCCGAAGCATATTGATTATCAGCTCGTCATGCTCAGAGATCCCAAACTCAAAGATTTAGGGCAGGAAGCATTACTCAATCTGTCTCAACAAATTCGGGACCCGAATTACCGCATCTTCGCAGAACAGAATCAATTACACGTGATGAACCGGGATGGCTACTGGAAAGGCACTGATCCTTATGAATTATTTGATCAGTTTCAGGCTGCCAACCCCAAAGATCTGGACGCCTCGCACGCTTTTTACCTGGGATACGAGATGTGTAAAGCGATGACAGCCTTGATGTTGGGCAAGCAATACCAGCAGGACCTGCCACTCAACTGGGGATTTCTGACCCAGGCTGAAATCAGTGCCCAGAAACGCAGAAGCCAGCAAGGCGAGGAACCGCAATGTGGCCCCCGCTGATGATTCCTTAACCATCCGACTTATGCTATACTCACTCCGTCAATTGCGATGAATGTTCGTGTGCTCGCAACGCGTTTTTGTGTGAAATCGATCTACCATGTCTGGAAATTTATCTCAGGATCTCTCTCAGCTACCCCAGGAGCAGGGAAGGCAAGCAGCAAACCCACTCCCGCTGGTGGAAGAGATTCTACCCTGTCCGAATCTGGAGCAGCTCTTTCTGGAATTCTCCGATGATGAAGATCTGCTTGTCTTAGACAGTGCCAGACAGACTTCCACTTTGGGTCGTTTTTCCTACCTGATGTCAACACCGCTGAAACGATTTCAAATTCAGCAGGCGCAGTTTCGAGTCGATCCCTTTCAAGAAATACGACAGATTCATGCGAAGCATTCGGTTGATTCGGTTCCAGGACTGCCGCC
Organism: Gimesia fumaroli; assembly: GCF_007754425.1. Lineage (NCBI taxonomy): Bacteria > Pseudomonadati > Planctomycetota > Planctomycetia > Planctomycetales > Planctomycetaceae > Gimesia > Gimesia fumaroli. The sequence continues at coordinate 3,079,980 of NZ_CP037452.1, read as the reverse complement.
TTTCCAGGGAGGATTTGCCGGCCTGCTGTCCTACGAACTGGGGCAGAGTTGGGAACAATTTGACCGCGCCCCCTTTGATGAATTTCAACTACCCGACTTAGCAGTCGGTTTTTACGACTGGGTCATTGCCTGGGATCACAGCCAGCACCGCGCGTGGCTCATTGTGCAGGGCTTTGATCAGCGTCTGGAAACACAGAGTGCAGACATCGCGGCCTCGCGACTGAATCAGATCAAGGCACGCATCGACGCGGCTGCATTCAACAGACAAGATCGGCTGACAGTTCTGTCACAAAATCCGTTTACACAAGCGGACCAGCTACCGCTCGATCAACTTTCGCCTGTATTCCCGCTAGAAGGGAACGAGAAGATCCTGAGCAATTTCAGCAAACCTCAGTTCCTGAAGCAGGTGGAACGGATCATCGATTACATCTATGCCGGCGATATCTTTCAGGCGAATTTTTCACAGCGTTTATTAACCCCCAGCACACAACATCCGGCTGAACTGTATCTGAATTTGCGTTCCAAAAACGCGGCCCCCTTCGCCGGTTATTTTGGTTGGGATGACTGGGCTGTGGTCAGCGCCTCTCCCGAACGATTTCTCAATGTGTCAAATAACGAAGTCGAAACCCGCCCGATCAAAGGAACGCGTCGCAGAAAGTATGTGCCCGAAGCCGACCTGTTGACACGCGATGAACTGCGCGAAAGCGAAAAAGATCAGGCAGAGAATGTGATGATCGTGGACCTGCTGCGAAATGACCTGTCTCGGGTCTGTCAGGCCGGATCGATTCGTGTTCCGCATCTCTGTGAAGTCGAAACATACGAAACCGTACAACATCTGGTTTCGGAAGTCAGAGGACAACTCAAGCCGGAAAACACTGTCTGGGACCTGCTGGCAGCCTCATTTCCCGGCGGTTCGATCACCGGCGCCCCCAAAGTTCGATCGATGGAAATCATCGCGGAACTTGAGCCAACGGTTCGCGGCCCCTATTGTGGCAGCCTGTTTTATGCCGGTCTGAACGGCGAATTTGATAGCAATATCCTGATTCGTACCTTCACAATTAAAAACGGGTGGGTGCAATTTCCTGTCGGGGGCGGCATCATTGCCCAAAGCCATCCGCGACTGGAATACGAGGAAACCTTACACAAGGCGGCGGGAATGATTTCTGCTCTGCAAACCTGACCGACCGTTCTCAGAAACAACATCATGATCCTGATTATTGATAATTATGACAGCTTTGTATTCAATCTCGCTCGCTATTTTGAAGAGCTGGGACAACAGACGCGTGTCATTCGCAATGATCAACTTACATTGAGTCAAGCAGACGCATTTAACCCGCGTGCCTTAGTCCTTTCCCCCGGCCCGTGCACACCCGAGGAAGCAGGCCTCAGCCGGGACCTGGTCAGACATTTTGGAAATCGTGTTCCCATTCTGGGCGTCTGCCTGGGGCATCAGACCATTGCTGCCAGCTTCGGTGCTAAAATCATCAAAGCACCGCGGCCCGTTCACGGACAGACCTCGGCGATTCACCATCAAAACTCCCGGCTGTTATCTAAACTGCCTAACCCGTTCGATGCCACCCGATATCACTCGCTGATTATTGACGAAGCGACGCTTTCATCCGACCTGCAAATCACCGCCAGAACAGCAGACGGAATTCCCATGGCTATTGAGCATAAGACCGCGCCGCTGTTCGGTGTTCAGTTTCATCCCGAATCGATCTTAACGGAATGCGGTCTCTCTTTAATTGAAAGTTTCCTCTCCTTTGTTCCTGCACGCTCTCCACAAAAACAAGACACAGGCTGCTGAACTCAGGTGGTCCGGTTAGTGAAGCTGGTTCAAGTTTACTTCTTCTGAATCAAACACATCCGTCCTGGCGCCCTGTTTTTTGCAAATCCTCACCTCCCATTTCGATTACTGTGTAATACTTCACAATAACCTACCCCCATCCAACCGATAAACAAACAAGAGATCAGAACGCCGATGAATCTGAGATCAGCCTGACTGAGCGCAATCGCGTTCATGTATTTAAAGCGATTTGCGGGGGCACTTGCATGCAATTAACCAGACCAATTTCAAACAGACAAACTTTATCGATTATGACAATCACGTTCTCTCTGATCGTGATGTCGCTCAATCAGTCTCTGGCTGGTGAATGGATGCATGATTTCCGCGCCGCTCAAAAGCTGTCACAGGATAAAGACCTACCTCTCTTATTGCATTTTCACGCATCCTGGTGCGGCCCGTGCCACCAAATGGATCGGACCGTTTTAAACACCAAAGCCGTCAAGAATCAGTTTGGGAAACGTGTGATCGCCGTTAAAATTGACAGCGACGAACATCAAAACCTCGTCAGTAAATTTAACGTACGTTCCCTCCCCAGCGATGTACTTTTAACTCCCACCGGCACGATTATTTCCCGCACCGATGGCATGCAGCCTCAGAACACCTATTTGAGTTTCTTAGGCCGTGGTGCGTCCCGTTACGAGAAAGACCGCCGGGTTTACCTGGCGCGCGAAAGCAAACAGGAATTGATGCAGCGAAAGAATAAGCAGGAGCAATTTGAAGAGACGGATGATATCAAGCCTCCCGCAGAACCAAAGACATACGTCGCTCGTATGCCTTCGAAAATTGGTCTGGAAGGATATAGTCCCGTTTCGTTAACCCGAGACCGCAAATGGGAAAAAGGACAGGAAGAATTCAGCTGGCCTTACCAGGGAATTACGTATCTGCTCTCCAGCCGCACGGAACTGGAACTCTTTAAGAACGATCCCGGACGTTATGCCCCCCAACTGTTAGGCTGTGATCCCGTCATCCTCAACAAGAAGGATCGGGCCATCCCGGGCAATACCAAATACGGCGCCTACTACGACCAGAACCTGTATTTATTCGTCGATATCGAGTCCCGCGAAGAGTTCAAAAAGAACCCCGATCGATTCAGCCGCACGATGCATGTGCTCAAGTTCAAGCTGAGCGATGGCGCAGCCTTACGCTGATTGGAATCACTATTTCGTGTTCGCCGGTTTCTGAGCAGGCTCTGCTTTCTTCGTTTCCAGAGGCAATGTTCCCGGCGATTTGCCGTTTGATGATTTTTGAATCTGCTGCAGTCGGCCCCGGTAACGCTCATACAGGCGTGTCTGTTTACTTTCCGGCGGTAACAGCTTCCCGCCTACGCATACGGCCTTGATATGAGAAGTATGCTGCAAAGGCGATCCGTCTGAAATTATCAGATTCGCCAGCTTGCCTTCAGTCAGTGAACCAAGCTGTTTTTCGACTCCCAGAATTTCGGCGGCAGAAAGTGTCACCGCTCGCAATGCCGCCCGCTCGGGTAAACCATAGGCAACCGCCATGGCGGCTTCGAAGGGCGTATTTCGCGAGTTCCAGGCGCTATTCGAACGAATCGAGAATGTGACCCCCGCATCATAAAGGTGCCCCGGGTTAGCATAAGGGGCATCAAAGGGATCATAATTTTCCTGGGGACGTCGCATCACGGGGCCCACGATCACAGGAACTTTTCGGGACTTCAATTCCTGCGCCAGCTTCCAGGCATCCGTCCCACCGGTAATCACGATCCGTAATTTTTCCTCTTCTGCAAAGAGCAGGGCACCGGCGATTTCTTTGCGCGAGTTCGCTTCAATAAAAACGGGCTTCTTCTGATCCAGATAAGGCAACAACGCTTCAAAACGCGGATCAGACACCGGACTGGTTGTTTTATTTGCTTTTGCCTGTTGTTTCAGTTTTTGATACAGGCGGGCCTGCTGCAGGAAATCTTTCAGTTCCTGTTGACGTTCTTTTTTTGTACTCCAGTTAATCTGTAATCCTGCTTCCAGTTCCATCACCATCTCAGGCGCGGTCCAGCCGGCCGTCTGCACCAGCGACGTCTGACCGGGAATTAAACCAGATCGCGGAACCACCAGAACACTGGTTATTCCCCCCGCTCGTGCGACCGGAAACAGTTCGGAATCAGGATTGATGGCAACGCCGGTCCGTAAATCAGGTTGCAGATCGCCACTTTCTGAATAATCCTGTGTCTCTCGGACTTTATCAATTTCCGTCAGTCCGAGAGTCGACCCGGTATCAATCATACCCGGATAAACGTGCAATCCTGTTGCGTCAATCACCGGCAGGGTCTTGGGCAGTGCTTTCGCAGGACCAACATAGTTGATCTTTTGTCCCTTGACCACAATCGTCCCCGCGGCAATCTCATCACCGTCGACCGGGTGTAATGTTGCGCCGGTAATTGCAAACTCCTTCAATTCGCCGGCTGGTAATGCAAGCGGCTTGGTGGGGTGCTGTGCAATCTCAACGGAAGGAGCGGCAGAACGAGACTCTGAACCGTCAGACATCGCCGTGGGTTGTAGCTTGCGATTGAAATAGATCTCGCCTTCAATGATCGTCATTTCACAACGGGAATAGGCATTTAAAGGATGCCCGCTGAAAATGGCAAAGTCGGCGTCCTTTCCAATTTCAATCGAGCCAATCTGCTGATCCAGTCCCAACTCACGCGCGGGATTAATCGTAATTGTCCGCAGTGCATCATTAAACGACATATTTCCATACCGGACTGTCTTTGCTGCTTCGAGATATAAATGGCGAATCAATTCCCAGTCGTCACTTTTAATCACCGTATTCACGCCTGCTTCATTTAACAGAGCCGCATTATGAGGCACCGCATCAAAGGCCTCGATTTTGTAGGCCCACCAGTCAGAAAACGTACTGCAACTGGCACCATGTGCCAGAATTTCTGGTGCAATCTTGTAACCTTCCAGCACATGCTGCAGCGACCAGACACGAATCCCCAGATGCGAAGCCACTCGCATCAGCATCAGAATTTCATCGGCCCGATAGCAATGCGAATGAATGAACTTTTCATGGTTGACAATATCCGCCAGTGCTTCCAGACGCAGGTCGCGTCGAGGAGGCAGCCGCTTCTGGTCGGGATGTTTTTTTTGTGCCTGTTCATACTCCTGCCACTGTCGGCGGTAATCGACGGCTTCCATAAACGCCCGCTGCAACGTGGCTTCGACGCCCATCCTCGTATTTGGAAAACGTGAGGTGCGATACTTCACATTTTCGCCCAGCGCAAACTTCACGCCCTGAGGCGCCTCATGCAGAATATGTTCGCGGGCTGTTTTACCATGTTTTAATTTGACGACCGCATCCTGCCCACCGATCACGTTCGCAGAACCATGAAACAATCGGGCAGCGGTCACACCGCCAGCCAGCGCCCGGTATTCAGACACATCAGCCGTATTCACCACATCTCTGATCCGCACTTCAGGCACGATCGACTGCGACGATTCATTAATCCCATCCGTAATCATGATATGGCTGTGCGTATCAATGATGCCGGGCATCACATACAGGCCTTGGAGATCAATCTCAGTCGTACCAGCGGGGACTTTTAAGTTTGTTCCGATCGCGGCGATTTTTCCCTGCTTCACCAGAATGGACGCATCCTTCAGTGTTTCTCCGGTCACCGTAATCACGATCCCGTTTTTAAGCAGTAGATTCCCATTCGTTTTTTGAAATCGTCTGACCCGATCGGATTCCAGTTCAGTATTGAATTTGTGGAAATCCTGTTTGGTCTTGGGACTTTGTTTCACATCCGGTTTTTGTGCAACCAGTGTCCCCGTCGTCGGCGTCTTCAATCCTTCATCCCCGTCATCGTCTCCTTCGAGAGAAAGCTGAATCGGATTGGCGGGCGCTGACTTGGGCTGCTTTATTTTACGAATCGCCGACCAACTCGTTTCGGTACCAAAGGCCGATTTCAATTTCCCCGAGATCGTTTCGGGTTTCATATCGTCTTTAGCAACGGCTCCTTTAAATTGCAGCTCGATCGAATGTTCGCCCGCACCAATGGCCACCGTGAATGAAAATTGTTCTTTCGCGATTTTTCCCGAAGTGACTTTTCCATCCCCTTTTTCACTGGCGAACGTTCCCCGTAACGCATCTTTATCTTGCGAGAGATGCAATTGACCGATGACTTTGCCTTGTGCCGATTCAATTTCGACGCCCCATTCTCCAGCTAAATCAATGCGTGCCAGCGGCTTTGCCTGGGGGGAGTCCGATTTCTTCTCTTTGTCTGTTTTCGTTTTGTCCTCAAAATCAAACTTGGCACCGTCCACAAACAGGTAACGCACTTTGGACTCACTCTGTTCCCAGGGGGCCGACATCACAACCAGATGTGCCAATTTTCCTTTTTCAATCGTTCCCAGCCGTTGCTCAATCCCCAATAGTTTCGCGGCATCCGCCGTTAACAGACGCAGTGCCTGGTCAGCCGATACTCCTTCTTTCACCGCGATGCGTAGTTGAGAGACCAGATCTGTCGCTTGATTCTTTAACGACTCGGAAGCAACAGCGACGGGCAAACCACTTTCAGCCAGCATTTTCACACCTTGAATGCGTGCTTTCCAGAGTTTGAGCTTATCCTGTTGAACGCGTAGCGGGTCCGGTACTTCAGCCGAAAGCTCTTCGGTTTCCGCTTTCTCTTCCACCTTCGGCTTTTCAGGAAAATTCAATTGAAAGATCACGCCACCAGATTCGGCCTTTAATCGATCCAGACAAAGGTGCGCTTCCTCGCCCCCGAGAATGATCGGCTTGATCTGAAATTCCTGACAAAGATCGAGCGTTCGTAAAATTTCGTCGCGTTTGTTTGCTTTGAAAACGGGGATCTTCCTGGCATGCAGAATTTCCAGTAACGCGGCATAGGTCGGATCGGACGGCGGACGTTTAATAAACGCGGACTGATCCTGATACAAGCCCCAATGTTGCTCATAGTGCTGTGTGTCCAAAAACGATTGTCTGAGATGCGCCATGGCCCCCATCAGGGTCGTCGGATAGACGTTACCTCGGGGTGCATAGATTCGGAACGAGCCCATGGTGGATTCGATCAACGTCGATTCTCTGACAGGAAATTCGCTGGTCGAAACCAGCGTTCCCTGACCGCTGGCAATTTTCCCCTGTGGCAGCAGATGCACCGCAGTAAAGCCGGCTTTCTGATGATTGGTAAAACTGTTCTTCTTTTCTAACACCGCCCGATTCGCATAAAACTCCGGGCTGAGATAATTGCGATTATCGGGTCGCGTTGCCGCCAGCGCATGCCGACCGAAGTCGACTTTTCTGCCTTTGACTTTAGATACCTTTACTTCTTTATTAATCAGAGAGCTCGAAGCCGCATCAATGAAACCGGGATAAATCAGCATTCCCTGACAATCGACGGTTTCTGCGTCAGCGGGAACTTTCAGATCGGTGCCGACCGCTTCAATCAACCCGTCTCGAATCAAAACCGTCGCATTCTCTAAAACCGTTCCCGGCTGAGTCACAACCTTGGCTCCCGTCAATGCATATGCGTTGACCGAAAAGCCCACATTACGCTCGGCTTGCGCCCAGGCGTTTTGTGAAAAAGCAGAAATGCTAACCAGAAGTAACAAGCTGAAGAGACGAAAATAGTACATGACTGTTCCATTGATATTAAAAAGAGAGCGTCAAATACGAAGAAATTAACAAATCGCGAGGCTTTACTGTAACAGCCCCCATAGTCATTGAGAATAGGGAATCCGTCAGATCCTCAGGGAAACTGGGGATGCGGTTCCCCAGACAAAAGGCCTCAATCTCAGATTATTTTGCCGGTTTTCGAAACAGTCGCTTTTCGCGAGTCTGCTCGTAAGCTTTGGTATCCCAGACCGGTCCTTCTTTCTGGACCGCCGTGTATTTTTGAATCAGCTTCTTTTTCAGACCCTTTAAGCGTTCCTGCTCCTGCCAGGCCAGATTATGCTGCTCGCTGATGTCATGCTTTAAATCATACAGCTCAAATTTCGTCAGCCGGGCATTTTTAATAAACTCCTGCGAAATCGAATTCACATTATTACCCAGCGGGATCACTCCTTCCGGCCCGCTCCAGTGCGCGACGATTTTCCAGTCTCCTTCACGCATGGCAACGCGCGGCGTGCTGTTGGCGCGATAATAGTTCCAGAACAGGGGAGTTGTTCTCTGCAAGTCCTTCCCGGCAAACAGAGGCACGAGGCTGGTCCCATCCAGAGCACGATTTTGAGGAACCGCTACATTCGCCAGTTCACAAAATGTGGGCAACAGATCCACGCTACAAACTGACGTCTTATTTTCCTGTCCCGCCGCAATCCGTCCCGGCCAGCGAATGATTCCGGGAACTCGAATGCCTCCTTCATAAATGTGCAATTTCATCCCGCGCAGCACCCCGGGCGATCCCCACGAACGCCGCGAGCCTTTCCCGTAACGATTCAACGTCTCGGGGCCGTTATCTGAAGTGAAGAACACAAGAGTGTCGTCCGCCATTTTCAAGTCATCCAGCGTTTTCATTAATTTCCCGACAGCAGCATCCATATTCGCAACATTCGCAAAGTACTGGGCCTGATCCTCGTACAGACTTTGGCCGAGATACTGTTTCACCAACTCTGGTGGCGAAGCAACGCGTTCATGCGGTTCATGAAAACAGACATGCAGGAAGAACGGTTTTTCCTGATCCCGCCACTCCTTGAGCCAGCGAATGCCTTCGTCGGCAACAATCTGGCAGGAGAACCCTTCAATCTCGCCCAGCGGTTTTCCATTACGCACAAAGTTATTGGGATTCTCATGCGTGGGGATCGCGTTGTTCTGAGTGCTGAACCAGTGTCGAAAGCCATGATCTCCGGGCTGTGGCTGTTCTTTCGAATTGAACATGCCGTTGCAATGCCATTTCCCGACATGCGCCGTGTCATATCCCGCTTTTTTCAACAGTTGCGCCATCGTGACTTCATCCCGTTTCAAATGCATCGGATGCCCTTCCGGAATCCAGTCGTAAACGCCCAGACGATTGGGAGTTCTCCCGGTCAACAAACCGGCACGGGAGGGAGAACAGACGGGCGCACTCGCGTAACAGTCAGTCAGCCGCATTCCTTCTGACGCCAACTGATCCAGATGCGGCGTCTTAATCTGCGGATGTCCATAACAGGCCAGATCGCCGTAACCAAGATCATCACAGAGAATCACCAGAATATTCGGTGGAGGAGTCTGCTTTTTCTCTGCCGATTGCAATTCCCCAAAGGGTGCGAGTAGAAACAGAGCCAGCCAGCAAGCGCATTTGATCTTCATTAGAAATCCCGGGAAGAATGAACTCAGAATCAGTTTATATTGATATCCAGTGTTCCTATCATGAACGATCAAAAGACTTCTCGCAATTCCTATCCCGCCGATTGTATCATGGAACGATCAAACAAAATCTGATCAATGATTCTGAAACCACTTTCTGAGGAATTCAAAAAAAGCCGATTGCTGAGCAGTTTTTTGTTCTCTTTATCGCTAATATTGAAGCCTTGAATCGAACAGTCTTTCCCAACTCATAAGTAAATGACCCATGCCAGCATTTCCTTTCCCCCCAAAACTTGAGTGCTCCAGAGGAAACCTGATTGTGAAAACGATCACATCCATTTGCACACTGCTCTGTCTGTCTTTTTTGAGTGCCATCCCACTTCAGGCGGATGATTCTCCCCAGAAGAAGACCGCTTCTGCGCAGCGCAAAATTGTTCTGATTGCCGGCCCCAAGAGTCATGGCCCCACAGGCAATGGAATTCATGACTACCCCTGGTCAGTCAAGCTGCTGAAAGTCATGCTGGATAATTCGAACGTGAAAGACCAGGTCCGCGTCGAATATCATCTGGATGGCTGGCCTGAAGATCCCGGCACACTGAATGACGCCGATACCATCATGGTCATTTCGGACGGACGGGACGGAAACAAGTTTGCCGAAGCGCCGCACTTTGGCAATGCAGAACATTTAAAACAGGTTCAACGTCAGATCGATCGGGGTTGTGGCTTTCTTACATTCCACTTTTCCACATTTGCTCCCGACAAATATGCACAACAGATCCAGGACTGGTCTGGCGGTTATTTCGACTGGGAAGAAAATGGACTCCGTCGCTGGTACTCGGCCATTAAAACGGTCAAAGCCCCGGTACATCTCATCCATCCGGAGCATCCCACTTGTCGCGGCGTCAAGGATTTTGAGCTACGCGAAGAGTTTTATTTCAATCTCCGCTTTCAAGACGACGATCCTAAACTGACGCCGCTATTTGAAGTCACGGAATTGAAGGGGCGGAAAGAGAACGGGAATGTTGTCGCCTGGGCTAAGGAACGCCAGAACGGAGGCCGTGGGTTCGGCACCACCTGCGGACACTATTACGATAACTGGCAAAATGACGCCTTTCGAAAATTCATCCTGAACGCCATCGCCTGGACTGCCAACGTCGAGGTCCCTGAAACCGGCGTGCAGGCCCGCTATTACACTCATGCGGAAATCACAACAGCACTCGCCGGCATCAAAGGTACCGAACCGGCGATAGTGGACAACCGTCCCATTCGCGTGCTCATGTTCGCCGGCAACGAAGCTCATGCCTGGCACAACTGGAAAAAAACAACGCCGGTCATCAAAGAGCTGCTGGAAAAAGATCCGCGGATCAAAGTCGACGTGTCGAATGATATTGAAGACCTCTCGAAAAAGAGACTGAGTGATTATCAAGTCATCGTGCAGAACTATGCCAACTGGCACGACGGCACTCCTTTGAGTCAAGCATCCCGCACCGCCTTCATGAATTATCTCCAAAACGGCGGTGGTCTGGTTCTGATTCACTTCGCCAATGGGGCCTTTCATTTTTCACTTCCCAAAGCAGGGGAGTCCGACTGGCCCGAATATCGTAAAATTGTGCGCCGCGTCTGGAATCATCACGGAAAAGGAGACGCCAAAAGTGGTCACGATGCTTTTGGAAAGTTCGAAGTCCAGGTCACCGATGACACACATCCACTGACTCATAACCTGAAAACGTTTCCCGTCACCGATGAACTCTACTTCCGACAGGACGGGACAGAGCCCGTGGAACCTTTAATCTCCGCAAACTCGAAAGTCACGAAAAAAAATGAGCCGCTGGCCTGGACCTACCACTATGGAAATGGGCGAATCTTTCAGACGTTACTGGGGCACAGCGAAAAAACCTATGACACGTTTGAAGCCTGTGAAATCTTACGCCGCGCCACCGCCTGGGCAGCGCAGCGCCCGATTCACGAATTCGAACGGCCTGAACCCGCGCCCGGCAGCAAAAAACAAACGGCCATTCTTGTCCCCGGAAAATGGGGCAAGGCACTGAATACGAATACCGGCACCGTCCTGATCGCATCCAAACCGGAATCACAGCCGCTCCCACTGAGTGCTGACTGCTGGGTCAAGCTGAATCAAAAAAACGGCTTTAATGTGTTTCTGGCATCGGAAGAAAAATCGTCACCAGCGCACTGGGAAATGTATTCTTATGCGCGCAGCGGCTACTTCAGCGTTTACCTGCCAGGGCAGGGGGGCGAATATAAAACCAAAATCGATATTTGCGATCAGAAATGGCATTATGTCGGCATGATTCTGGAACCGAATCGCCTGCGTCTGTTCGTCGATGGAAAGCAGGAACTTGATTCCGCACTTCCCACAAGAAAATCAACCGGTGCCCTTTCGGGAAAGATCCGCATTGGTGGCTTAGTCGAAAATCGGATCGGCTCCGACGGACTGATTGACGACGTCCGTCTTTCCAAAGGCCAGCGCGACTTTACCATGCTGCCGACAGCCCCCATGAAAACCGATGGTCAGTCTCTATATCTGTTCCCGTTTAATGAATTGACAAAGACGAACCAGACACCAGAATTAGTTTCCGGCAAACCGGTTCCGATTCTGAGCAAAACGTCTGTCTCTCAGAAGCCTGCCGCCGATACTAAAAAAAAAGATCACTGGGGTAAGGAGTCGGTCGGTTTTTCTCAGCCGGTCAGCGCCACCGATGATAATCGCTGGCAGCAAACCGACATCGGCAAGTGGCTCGCCTGCACCATACCGCTTCCCACCGGGCCAGTAAAAAAAGGGCTTTCAATTCGCGTCGGCGAGCATGAAGAAGGCACAATCTGCTACGACACACAGCACTGCAAAGTACGCGGCCTCTGGACGGACGGCTTTCTGAAACCCTCCCCCGAACGCTTCGGTCTGATCAAAGCGCCTTCCCCCATCGGGAACATGCTTTTTTCAACACAGGAAGGGCCCGGCTGGGATCAAAGACAGCCCTGCCAGTTCCTCGGATCGCACGTGCAGCAAAATCGCGTCACTCTGGAATATCGCATCGGTGAGACGACCGTGTATGAATCTCCCTGGTTCCTCAAATCTAAGGACCATGCTTATTTCACGCGTACATTTGAAATCGGCCCGGGTGACCAGACCTTGAAACTGCATATTGCCGATGCACAACAAGTTCAACCATTGGCGAACCAACCCCAAGTCTTTCAGGCAACCAAGAAAAACAAGTCCTTCTTCATCGGCACCACCGGTTGGGATGCGATTCGCGCCACCATCGACAACAGCAATAAACAAAAGCCAACAGCGGCCTTTGTCATTCCCCCTCGAAACGTCACCCGCGTGTTTACGATTTATTATCAAACCGGTCCTGCAAAAATTGTGAAACCGGTCGCTCCCAATCAGCCTGCCTTTACCAAATCTTTACAACCGCTTCTGATTCCCGGCCCTCCGCATTGGAAAGAAACGCTCACCACAAAAGGGACACTGGGAAAAGAACCGTCGGCGTATGTCGTTGATACCATCACCATTCCCCACCAAAACCCGTTTAAAGCTCTGTTTTTTATCAGTGGGCATGACTTTCTCGAAAACGGAAATCTGGCCGTTTCCACTGTCCACGGCGATGTCTGGCTGGTCTCCGGAGTCGACGATGACCTGCAGCAATTGAAATGGAAACGGTTTGCCACAGGACTGTTTCAACCATTGGGACTCAAAGTAGTTGACAATCAGATCCATGTACTGGGACGTGACCAGATCACAATTCTGCACGATCAAAACCAGGATGGAGAAGCCGATTTTTACGAATGTTTCAATAACATGATTCCGACTTCGGTCGGCGGACATGATTACGTGACGTGCCTCGAAACTGATTCCTTTGGCAATTTCTATCTCATGCACGCCCAAAAAGGGGTCGTGCAAATTACCCGTGATGGCAAAAAACTCAACGTCATCGCCTCCGGTTTCCGCAATCCGAACGGCATGGGCATGGGCCCGGGAAATATCATCACCGCCTCTCCTCAGGAGGGAACCTGGACTCCCGCTTCTAACATTGCGGAAGTCAAACCGGGCGGATATTACGGGTATGGCGGACCAAAAATCACAACAAATCGCCCGCTGGGTTACGATCCCCCGTTATGCTGGATCCCTCGATTGCAGGACAATTCCAGCGGCGGACAGGTCTGGGCGACCAGCGAAAACTGGGGACCGCTCAAAGGGCAGCTCTTACACCTTTCTTACGGCCAGAGCAAAATTCTACTCACACTGCGCGAAGTCATTCACGGCCAATCACAGGGCGGCACACTCACGCTACCTTTGGAATTTGAATCGGGAATCATGCGGGGACGGTTCAGTCCCGCCGATGGTCAACTTTATGTCAGCGGCCTGAAAGGCTGGGTCACCAACGCGGTTCAGGATGGTTGTCTGCAGCGCGTTCGTTATACGGGTAAGCCGATTGACTTTCCCATTGCCGTCAAAACCATGCAGAACGGAATCGCGCTCACATTCACCAACCCACTGGAACGAACTGCGGCTGAAAATCCGGATCACTACGCGATTGAACAATGGAATTATCTCTGGTCGGAAAAATACGGTTCGCCGGAATTTAAAGTTTCGTCTCCCCAGACGGAAGGACGTGACGAAGTAGAAGTTCTCTCCGCCACCCTCCTGCCAGATCAGCGGACTGTCTTCCTGGAACTTGCCAGTGTCAAACCGGTCATGCAGATGGGCATCACGTACCATCTGACTTCCCAGACAGGCGCGGAGGTAAAACAGACCTACTACCACACAATCAACTCGGTCTCATCGCAAAAGATGGACTCGGATATCTTAACCCGTCGTCAGACCAAAGAGTTACTTACAACCGCTCAACAGCAACAGTTGAAGCCGGGTGTCCTCTGGACATTCAGCCAAAAAGCGCCGCCGAATCCTCCCACCACCGACGCCCGAGCCGGCAGAATGATCGCTTTGTCCGTATCGGATTCTGAGGCACCGACCCCGTTTCTAAAGCCGGGCCCATTTTCCGCAAGCGCGGAAAGCTATCTTCGCGTGCCCCTGACGGGACGCTACCAGATCAGCCTGGAAGGATTCGGAACCGCCGGCTTAAAAATCAATCAGCAACCGATTTTGAATATTGAGAGTGATGATTTTTCAAAGCAGGCCCCAGTTGTCGTCACCCTCAACAAGGGCTTCAACCAGATCCAATTAACCTACCAGAGCAAAGCAGACGGAAATGCGAAACTTCGTTTGCTGTGGAGCGGTGATCACTTTGCCGCCGAACCCGTTCTTCCCAGTGTCTTAAGTCATATGAGCAATCATCGGCAACTCGTCAAGATGCAGCAATTGCGTCAGGGACGAGAATTAATCGCGCACTATAAATGTCTTGCCTGCCACTCACTACCAAATGAAATTGACCGATTCGTCATTTCTGACGCTCAGGGAACAATGCAACGCTTCCCGACAACTGCGATGCCGGATTTGAATCAATCGGCCCCAGACCTCGTGAATATTGGCAACCGGGTCAGCAAACGCTGGCTGTTTCACTGGCTCTTGAATCCACACAGTCTGCGCGAACACTCAAACATGCCGGCTCTGCTCGGCGACCCCAATTCCAAATTAGCAAAACAACAGGCGGCCGATCTGACCGCCTGGTTTGTTTCGCAAGCACGAAAACCAGCGTTCTCAGATTCAGCCAATCCTGAGAGTTCGCTTTCATCAGACATCGATTCCCTGATTGAATCCGGGGCACAAAATTATGAACTGCTGGGATGTATTAACTGTCATCATCAGTTTGTCTCTCCCGAAGAGGACGAATACCAGCGGCACTCATTAGCACGCATCAAGAGAAAGTTCAGCCCTTCGCAATTAACCCGGTTTCTGCGGACACCACACCAGCACAATCAGTGGAGTCGGATGCCCGACTTCAAATTAACGCAGCAGGAAGCGCTCGCGCTGTCGCTTTATCTCATTGACAGTTCAAAGGGAAAGATCCCAAACGCCATGCTGCTGCCAGACGGTTCTGCCAAACGGGGGCACAAGCTCTATTACGAGACCCTGGGTTGTGTCAACTGTCATGGAACGCTGTCGGGCACATCACAAGCCGTCGTGTCTCCCAGGCGTATTCCTTTCGTCGTTCAATCGCTTTCCAATGGCTGCCTGTCAGAGCTGCGCGAACAGAACTCGCAAGTCCCTCAATTTGAACTTTCGCAGCAACAACAAGCGGCAATCAAGGCAACTTTGAAGACACAAACCGATTCCCTGGCGCGTCTCAGTCCTCCGGAAGTTTCTGAACGTTGGATGCGTCAATTAAATTGTGCCGCCTGTCACAGTCGAGATACCGCACAAAGCCCGCGCGGGATGATCATGGTCGAAGAAGGGGATTCCGGATTGCTCCCCGAAGCGCTTCCCAGTTTGACCTGGGCGGGCGAAAAATTGAAATCGAACTGGTCAAAATCATTTATCGCAGGAGAGGTCTCCTGGCGACCGCGTCCCTGGCTCAAATCGAGAATGCCGCACTTTCCGGCTCATGCCGTTTACCTGGCATCAGGGATGGCAGCCGAACATGGAATCGTCGCAACTCGCGTTCGAAAATCCTCTCAAGCAAAAAGTGCTGACTCACCACAGATGGTGACGCTGGGAAATCAACTCACCAGGAAAAATGCACTCGATTGTCGCCAATGTCACGGCGTCGGCGACGAACTTCCCTTAGGCGATGATAAAACCAAAATTGCACTGGGGATCAATTTCGTGCATATCAAAGAACGACTGCACGACGATTACTATCACCGCTTCGTGCTGGATCCGCCACGATTTGATATCGCAACCAAAATGCCCAAGCTGTCTGCCGATGGGAAAACCACAAAAATCTCTGCCATTCTGGAAGGCGATGCCCATCAGCAGTTCCATGCGATCTGGAAATTTATTCAAAGCCTGAATGAACAGCCGCGTACCTTCAGTCGAAAGTGAAATGACGGAGTTTAAAATCCGAAAAAAATACCAGGTGTCTTCGTGAAAGAAGCTGCTATGATTTCTGATAAACCACGGTCTATTTAGTTTCCTTGGGATTTGATAATCATGCCGCGCTATATTCGGACGACTCACGGATCACGAAATTCCTCATTCAAAATGCGACTGGTCATCGCAGCTGGAATTGCTCTGTTTTCGTTCATTTCGTATCTGATGAAGGCCGACGTCAATGAAATCACGGGCGAGTCTCAGCAGGTCGCTTTGACTGAACAGCAGGAAATCGCCTTAGGGCTAAAGGCAATGCCCACGATTCTCAAACGGCATCATGGTGAGCACCCGGACCAGCAAGCCCAGGCGTACGTCGATCGTGTTGGAAATCGTTTGCTGGAGAGTCTAAATAACGCCTTAAAAAAACAGGGCCGCCAGAATCCCTATCGTTTTGATTTCCATCTGCTCAACGACAACCAGGTCATCAATGCGTTTGCATTACCGGGGGGCCAGATTTTCATTACCGCTGCACTCTATGAACAGCTTGAAACAGAAGGGCAACTGGCAGGTGTACTGGGGCATGAAATCGGTCATGTCCTTTCCCGGCACGGGGCACAACAAATGGCAAAGCAACAGTTAACTCAAGGGTTAGTCGGAGCCGCTGGTGTCGCAGGAGGAGATGCCAGCAGTGCGCAAATGGCGCAAATGATCGGCTCGATGGTGAATATGAAATATAGCAGAAACGACGAACTGGAATCTGATCGTTGGGGAGTCGAAATTATGGTTCTGGCTGGCTATGATCCTTATGCCATGATTGGTGTGATGAAGATCCTCAAACGATCTGCGGGTGCAGGCAGTCAGCCGGAAATCTTCAGCACGCATCCCGACCCCGGAAACCGAATCGAACGCATCAAAGCGATGATTCAACGCTCCTATTCTCCCGAAACCCTGACGAATTTAGAGCCATAGTTTTAAGGGAGTCTCTCTCCTCTTAAGTGAGGATCAGAAATGGGAAAACAGACCTATTTCTGATGATTCTCGCCATTTCAATTCAGATAGAATACACTGACTGAACAAAACATCCGATAGATTTATGATAGTCAATTGACTTTGTTCAGAGATAAGCTATTATGTGAGTAGAACGTGCTTGCAATACGATTAGTATTGACGCTCTGAGATGGTTTTGATAAACACTACAAACTAAACAATCTCTAGTAAGCCGTTTTTCAATTGAGGATCTCTCCCGCTTTTTGAGATCGTTATTTCCAGAGACCAGAATTCGAATTTCACTGGTTCACCAAAGTTGGCTTTAAAGTAAGTTGAGTCGTTTCCAGCGGGATATTAGTTCCTCAACAGCATTACTCCTGAATACCTTTGGGGGTTGCTTATTGCTTGAAAGTTTTTTCTCTTTCATGCGTGCACTGAAGGATATTCCAGTATCTGAACCAGTTGCAAACAATCGAACCTGCTCCTGGTTTTTAACTTCGTTTAACGGCAGATTTCTTGCTGGAAGACTTGTAATTTTTATGAAAATAACGTGAGTTTATTTTCGGGCCTGATCTCTTTTTTATCTCAAGCCACTATTCGGAATTGGATTCAAAAAGTTAAGTCCGTGTGCTCACGAAAACATTTAAAAGTTCCTCATTAGCAACCATTTATCGGTTGACGGAACTCATCTGAAACGATTGAATTTCTAGTATCAGTTTTTGACCACACAATTTTTGCCTGAAAGGATCTCGGCAAGGCGATCACTCAACAAGAGGCATTCGTCAACAAGCTTTTGATTTGCATTGTTCTCGATGTCAGGGCTCACTCTCTTTGATTTTTCATAAGCGATAGTCCTATTCCCTGGGATAAGCAGGCCACGAAGGTCGAGTCCAAGATCGGGCGCATTATTCCACTGTGTAAATCTTTCTTCATGAGATTAAGGCAGCCTTCGTCAATTCGCAGGCGTTTGTCAGATTTCCGCTGAATTAAGAATCGGCACGTTCAGACGTATGCCAGCAGCATTCAAGTATCATTGCAGGCTCCGTATTGACAATGATCCCTGCTTGAATCATTTGGTCGGTCACTTCGTGACACGTTCATGCCGTAGTTATTTCTCAAATTTTTTCGTTACTATTTTAAATCATCTGGTGCTTCTGTATGGCTGCAAAAAGTTCTGAAACTTCTGACAAACCCAAACCAACACGTCGAAGAACAACGAAATCACGCAAAAAAGTGGAACCCGCTACAACAGAAGACACTTTTGAAAAAAGTGAATCGGATGCCCTGCAAGACGAATACCATCGTAAAGCAGAAGAAAATCTCGAACTATTCGAAAACTCTCATTCATCTCAGAGTGAAGCAGAACCTGAAAGAGAACCTGTAAGTATGTCAGACAATCCTGCTGAATCCGTAGGCGAAAATAACTCAGAACAAACTGATGGCGACCGATCTGAAAAAACAGGCGGTAATCGACGCAGAAGACGTCGCAGAAGAAAATCTGACGGCACCAACAACGCACAGGGACAAAATCAGGGACGCCAGGGAGGCGGTGGAAATCGAGGCCGCTCGAATAACAGAGGCGGAGGTGGAGGCGGCCGCTCTCGCTCTGGAGGGACTGGCGGACGAACACAATCTCGACGTCCGCGTTCAACTTCAAACGCAGCCAATGAAAATATCTCCGGAACCATTGAAGGGGTCTTGGAACTTCACCCCAAAGCATACGGCTTTATTCGAGATCCCAAATCAAATTACAAAGCACAGGACTCAGACGCGTTTGTCTCCAGCTCCCTGATCGAAAAACACAATCTCCGCGAAGGTATTTTAATTCGAGGAGAAGTCGGCCCCGGAACCAGAGGGCAGGGACCACGACTCAAGAGCATTGAAACCATTGATGGTCGCACCATCGAAGAATACATGGAGATTAAATCCTTCGACGAACTGACTCCCATCAACCCTTTCGAACAGATCAAACTCGAAACAGGTCCTATGCCCATCACAATGCGCATCATGGATCTGCTCACTCCGATCGGGAAAGGGCAAAGAGCACTTGTTGTCGCGCCTCCTCGAACAGGAAAAACGATGCTCTTACAGGACATTGCGGAAGCAGTCAGTAAAAACCATCCCGAAGTTCGCCTGATGGTGTTATTGATCGATGAACGTCCGGAAGAAGTCACGGAAATGGAACGCTCAATCAAAGGCGAAGTCATCTCCTCATCAATGGACCGGGACGTCGAAAGCCATGTTCGTACCAGCCAGCTCATTTTTGAACGTGGTAAACGCCTGGCCGAAGCGGGAGAAGATGCCTTCATCCTGCTGGACAGTATCACGCGAACCGCACGTGCCTTCAATAAATGGGTTGGCAACACTGGACGTACCATGAGTGGTGGTCTGGATGTCAAAGCGATGGATATTCCCAAAAAGATGTTTGGAACCGCACGTCGCTTTGATGAAGGGGGCTCTCTGACGGTGCTGGGAACGGCACTGATTGACACAGGCAGCCGCATGGACGAAGTCATTTTCCAGGAATTCAAAGGGACCGGTAATATGGAAATGGTGCTCAGCCGGGAACTCTCCGACCGCCGCATCTTTCCTGCGATTGACATCACTCTTTCCGGAACCCGGCGTGAAGAAAAAATTCTGGATCCCGAAGTTCTCGAAGGTGTGACCATGCTCCGCAGAAGTCTGATTTCGCTCAGCCCTGTTGAAGCAATGGAACAACTCAGCAGTACACTCAAGAAATTTCCGACGAACAAAGAATTTCTGGAAAAAATCCGGGCGATTCTTTAGTCCTGTGTATGCTGTTTCATATAACTGGTTCGAAAAGAAGTTAGACTACAGGCTGACGATGACTCTCACGCTAATCTAGCGCAATGAAACTGTTGCTCCCTTCAAGAAAAGGATTTCTTTGGTGACCAGCGCTGATTCAGAGACAGAACTGCCTGAGCGAACTGAATCACAAAACGAGGAACACGCTTCCGGCATTGAAAGCCACGTCTCGCGTACAGGAACCTGGATCCGATTGGCGGTTTTCGTGCTCCTGGTGGGAATCATCAGCCTGGCCTATTTTAATTTCCGCGACGTGTTGACTCTCAAATACCTGGCAACCCAGGAAACAAACTGGAGAGACTTCGCAAGTCAACATCCGGTGGCCATCTACCTGATCGCCTTCCTCATCTACACCAGCATCACAGGGCTGTCACTACCGGGCGCGGTACCGCTGACATTAACTTATGGCTGGTTTTTCGGTTTCTGGAAAGCCTTGCTGCTCGTCAGTTTTTCTTCGACGGCCGGAGCAACGCTGGCGTTTTTAACGAGCCGGTATCTCTTTCGATCTGCGATTCAATCCCGCTATGGCGAACGCTTCGCGGTGATCAATCAGCAGTTTGAAAAAGAAGGAGCGTTTTATCTGTTCATCCTGCGACTGGTCCCTGCGTTTCCTTTTTTTCTCATCAACGTTGTCATGGGGCTGACGACCATTCGCGCCTGGACCTTCTGGTGGGTCAGCCAGATCGGCATGCTTGCCGGAACCGCCGTCTTCATTTATGCCGGCACGAGTGTCCCCACACTCCAGGAACTATCAGAGCAGGGGGCCAAAGGCATTTTGACTCCCCAATTGATCGTCGCTTTTGTGCTCCTGGGTACGTTTCCTCTGCTTGTAAAAAAAATCGTCAATCGAATTCAAAATCGCAAATGAGCGTCCAGCAACTCCATTACTGAGAGACTGTCATGCCCGATTCAATCCAGGTTGCTCCACAAGATCTATATAACCAGCGGTTAGTCGCACACGTCCACCCACCCAACTGGATCAACCCCCAACCTGAAGGACGCTATAATCTGGTTGTCATTGGTGCGGGAACAGCGGGGCTTGTGACAGCAGCCGGTGCTGCAGGACTGGGCGCCAAAGTTGCATTAATCGAACGCCACCTGATGGGGGGAGACTGCCTGAATACAGGTTGTGTCCCGTCCAAAGCCCTCATTCGCTCGGCCAAAGCAGCGCACGCGGTTGTGAAAGCAAAGCAGTTCGGCATCGAAGTCAATCCGTCAGACGTCTCGACTCATTTCGATAAAGCCATGGAACGCATGCGCAAACTTCGTTCTGAAATCAGCGTGCATGATTCCGCACAACGGTTTAAAGACCTGGGTGTGGATGTATTTATTGGTAACGGTAAATTCCTCAACGAAAATACCATCGAAGTCAACGATCAAAGGCTCAATTTTAAACGGGCCGTCATCACTACTGGTGCGCGGGCGGCTGTCCCCGCCATTGAAGGCATTGAAGAAACTGGCTATCTCACCAATGAAACGGTTTTCTCACTGACAGAACGTCCCAGACGACTGGCTGTGATCGGCGCCGGCCCCATCGGTTGTGAACTCGCCCAGACGTTCGCCCGCCTGGGTACGGAAGTAACCTTGCTGCAATCGCACGCCCAGATCTTACCGCGTGAGGATCGTGATGCGGCGACGATCATTCACCGCCAACTGGAAGCCGATGGGGTCAAACTCATTCTGAACGCCAAAACAACCCGCGTCAGTAAAACGGAACAAGCCAGACAACTCAACATTGAATCAGAAAACGAACACATCCAACTGGATGTTGATGAAATCCTCGTCGCGGCCGGGCGCGCCCCCAATGTCCAGGGACTGAATCTGGAAAATGCCGGCGTGTCCTATGATGAACGGCACGGAGTTTCCGTAAACGATTATCTGCAGACATCCAACCCGGCGATCTTTAGTGCGGGAGATATCTGCTCCCGTTTTCAGTTCACACATAGTGCCGATTTCCAGGCACGCATTGTGATTGGGAATGCGCTCTTCAAAGGCTGGAGTAAAACCAGTCAGCTCTTAATTCCCTGGTGTACTTACACCGATCCGGAAATTGCCCACGTGGGACTGTATGAGCATGAAGCACACAAACAGAATATCGCCATTCAAACATTCGTGCAGGAATTCAGTGGCGTCGACCGGGCGATCCTGGATGGGGAAACCAACGGCTTTGTCAAAATCCATACCAAACAAGGCACGGATCGCATTTTAGGAGCCACCATCGTCGCTGCTCACGCAGGCGATCTCATCTCTGAAATTTCTGTGGCGATGAAGTCCGGCATGGGGCTCAAAAAACTGGCCAGTGTCATTCATCCCTACCCCACACAGGCGGATGCCATCCGGAAGATTGGCGATCAGTTTAATCGAACACGTCTCAGTCCGTTCATCAAACGTCTGTTCTCAAAGTGGCTGGAGTGGACTCGCTAACAGCAGTCGACGTTTCTGCAATCTGATAGACCGTATTCTTCAGACTGAATTCGCCTGGTCGCTTGTATTTCTGCCGACCACGGTTTCTGATAAACTACTGGCAGTTCTTTTGATGAAAAACCGTCACATAATTTCAGAATTGCAGAACTCAAATGACATCAGGCTTGAACAACTACTTTGGCGACCTGCACAATCACAATCAGGTGGGTTATGCGCAGGGTTCTCTGGACCGCTCCTTCGAAATCGCCCGAAATCACCTCGACTTTTATGCCTTCACTCCTCACTCCTATTGGCCGGACGTGGAAGACTACGACGGAAAAATCACGCACAAATGGAAAAACGGATTCCATATCGCGCGCTCCCGCTGGCCGGAAGTCGTCGAACTGGCCAAACAGTTTGAGCAACCGGGAGAATTCGTCACCATTCTGGGATACGAACGCCACGGCACCCAGGAAGGGGACTACCATATTCTCTTCCCAGACCTGAAGGGAGATTATGAACTCATTGAAGATCTGTCTGAACTTCAGGCATTCGCCAGAGAACGAGGCTGCCTGCTGATTCCCCATCATCCCGCCAATCGTCTCGGGCATCGAGGTTTTGATGCCAGCAAGATGGATCCCGCTGTTTCCCCCGTTCTGGAAATTCATTCGGAATGGGGTTGTGCCGAACATGATCGTGCACCGTTTCCCTACAAGCGCCACACGGAAGGGGGACGCTGGACAAAACACACGCTGCAATCTTACTTGAACCAGGGATACCGGCTGGGAGTCGTCGCCAGTACTGACGATCACCTGGGACATCCCGGCGGCTACCGCGAAGGACTCGCCGCTATCAAAGCCACCGAGCTGACCCGCGAAGCCCTGTTTGATGCGATCCGCAACCGGCGGACCTACGCCGTGACCGGAGATCGGATTGAACTCGATTTTTTCCTGAACGACCAGATAATGGGACAGGAATTAGAGTTCACTCCAGAGCGTCGGCTTAAAGTCCATGTCCGGGGCTGGGATGAAATTGACCGCGTTGAAGTCCTGAAGAATGGACGTGTGATTCATCGGGATTTCCCCGTCGATCGAGAACCAGATCAAAGTGCCTGGGACAAACCGGTTGTCCTGCGATTCGAATACGGCTGGGGTCCCTGGCCGGCTTTAGGCTGGGGCGGAACGGCTGACTGGAATTTTACCGTCGATATCGAAGGGGGGCAGCTCCAGCAGATGCACCCCTGTTTTACAACGGGGCCGCTCGATGAATTTCGCCGCGATCGTATTCTGGAGCAAACATCGAACCAACTCAAAGTTCAATCCTTCACTGCCCTCAAACAGCAGGTGGATGACTGGTCCCAGAAAGCGATTGTGATGCGGATCCAGGGCGACGCCAATACAAAGGTCTCGATTTCGTGCACTCAGCCCAGCGAATGCCAGCTCACTCAGACGTTTGCTGAGCTCGCCACCAGTAATGAAATGCTGTTTACTCGACCGTTTCCCTGGGAATCGGCCATGCTGCACCGCCTCGTGTTTCAGGACAACTGGGAAACCGAATTTGAATTTGAAGATCATGATGAGGGAAACAAAGACGACTGGTACTATGTCCGTGTGATTCAAACCAATGGAGAAATGGCCTGGTCCAGTCCCATTTGGGTCAATAAAAAGTGATTCGAGGCCTATGTAACCGATAATCCTTCGCCTGACTCGCCATAGTCTCAATTTAAACGATCCGAATTGAACGAAGCAGCAATCAGAGAATTGATTCCTGGACCGGATTTGCTTTAAAATACAGCTTAAAGTCGAAATTATTTTCTTTCAGTCTCATTGAAAGCATCCCACAACAATGGTTGATTCCAGCAACCAGACAATAACACAAGAAGCCCCGCCGTTAGATGAACTGAAAACGGGGAGCCCGCCTTTTACATCATTGGTGCAACAGTTAACACAAATTGTTGGTCAAGCCAACATCCTGTATAACGCTGACGAATTACTGGTCTACGAATGTGACGGTTACATCGTCGATAAATCCGCTCCCGATATCGTCATTTTTCCGATATCGACCGAGCAGATCTCCGCGATTGTCAAACTCTGCAATCAGTTTAATGTCCCGTTTCTGGCCCGTGGTGCAGGAACCAGCCTTTCCGGCGGTTGTCTCCCCATTGGCGGCGGGGTCATGATTGTTCTGACCAAGATGAAACAGATTCTGGAAATCAACCTCAGAGACCGCTACGCCATCGTGGAACCAGGCATGGTGAATCTGCATCTGACCAATGCTCTCAAAGGAACCGGATATCACTATGCTCCCGATCCCTCCAGTCAGGGCTCCTGTACCATTGGAGGAAATATCGCGACGAACTCCGGCGGCCCCCATACTTTAAAATATGGAGTGACAACCAATCATGTCCTCGGTCTCGAAGCAGTTCTGCCCGATGGGTCAATCATCGAACTGGGCGGCCCCACGGCGGAAACGCCCGGATACGATCTGCATGGTCTCTACGTAGGCAACGAAGGCACATTCGGAATTTGCACCAAAGCCATCGTCAGGATCACACGCGATCCGGAATCGCACCGTACGATGCTGGCGGTATTTCAAACGATTGCCGATGCCACTCGCGCCATCTCTGCCATCATCGCCGCAGGCATCATTCCCTCCGCACTGGAAATGATGGACCACGGAATTATCCAGGCAGTCGAAGAAGCATTTCACTTCGGCTTCCCCCTGGACGCGGGTGCCGTCCTGTTAATTGAAGTCGATGGACTGGAAATCGCCCTCGACGAAGAGGTCCGTCAGATTCTGGAGATCTGTGAAAGCTGTAACGTCCGGGAAATCCAAAGAGCCGATACCCCGGAAGAACGACAACTCATCTGGAAAAGCCGCAAACAGGCATTTGGCGCCATCGGCCGACTCAGTCCGAGCTATTGCACTCAGGATGGCGTGGTCCCTCGAACTCGTCTCCCGGAAATCCTCGAATTCATCGAAGCCACCAGTAAAAAATATAACATGCGGATCGTCAATGTGTTCCATGCCGGCGACGGAAACGTGCATCCGATCCTGTTGTTTGATGAGCGCGATCAGGAGCAAATCCAGAAAGTTCTGGAAGCGAGTGAAGAGATCCTCGAAAAGTGTCTTGAGTTGGGAGGCAGTGTTACGGGGGAACATGGGATTGGTGTGGAAAAAATCAACTTCATGAGTCGGATCTTCAATGAAACGGATCTGGACACAATGGAAACGGTTCGCAATATTTTTAACCCCCGGCAAATCTGCAGCCGGGATAAAGTTCTGCCGCAGCATCAAGCTGATGAGAAAGCAGGGGTGGTTCAATCACATCCCGCGCGCCGCGCACCACATTGATTTTTGTAAATCTCCGTCTCGTTAATCTGCTTCCCCATCATTTTTTATTAAGGCCACTGAAAGAAGACCTATGTCGCCTACGCATTCCGGTTCTCTGGAAGAATTCGTTCCCGCATCGCAGACTGAGTTGAGTCGCTTCATGACTGACAATGCGGAAGCAGCCCCAAAACAGCTGTTTTCTGTGGGTGGTCGAACGTCTCTGTCGGTCTGTTGCCCTGCGAGTCAATCCGGAACCCTGATTTGTATGTCCCAGTTGAACCGGGTGATCGACTATCCCGTCCGCGACATGACGATCACCGTCGAAGCAGGCATGCGGCTCGATCAACTCACTGAGATCGTGTCTGCAGAAGGACAGCGGCTGCCGATCGACGTGCCTCAGTCGAACCGCGCCACCCTGGGAGGGGTGATCGCCACCAATACCTGTGGCCCCAGACGGTTCTCCTATGGCACGATCCGCGACTACGTCATCGGGATTTCCGCCATCGATGGAGAAGGAAACCTGTTCAAATCCGGAGGACGCGTGGTCAAAAATGTTGCCGGCTATGATCTGAGCAAAATGCTCGTCGGATCTCTGGGAACCCTGGCTGTCATCAGTCAGGTGTCACTGAACTTGCGTCCCAAACCGGAAACCATGAGCATGGTCTGGTTTGCTTTTGAATCCTTTCAAAATGCAGATCGTGCACTGGAAGCGATTGTGACCTCCGGTACGCGGCCGACGGCTGTTGAATACTGTAACAGCAAAGCGGCCCGGCAAATCGCGGCTGAATCGCGTTCCGAGCTTCCCTCAGAGCATCAGATCGTCTGCGTCTGTTATGAAGGCCCGGCTAATGTCGTTAACTGGCAGGCAGAACGGATCAGAGAAGAGTGGAAGGAATTCTCGCCTCTGAGTTCACAAATTGTGGAAGCAGAAAAGGCCACCAGACTGTATAACGCATTCACGGAATACCAGACCTCTTCAGATGATCCCGTCACACTCAAAGCCGTTGTGCTCCCTTCGCAAATGATGAAATTTGTGGAAGCGGCAACAGAATTAAACATCGCTGTTCAAGCGCATGCCGCTGATGGAATTGTATTTGGTCACTTACCCGACTCCGCCAGCTCCCTGGAAGATGTCCAACAAATCCTGAAGCAGTTGCAGAAAGCGATTTCTCCCCAGACCGCACATTTAACCATTTATCAATGTGAATCCGAATGGGCTGAGTCGCTCCCCCTGTTTTGTGCAGCTCCTCCCGGATGGTCATTAATGCAACAACTCAAACAGGCTTTAGACCCTCAACAACTCTTGAATTCACAGCGATTTGCTGAACTGGTAGAAGCATAGCCTGCAATTTAGTAATTTTTTTCGAACGCATCATCTCATACGAGTGAATATATGAAACCTGGTAGTTCCCCATCCAATTCGGCAGTCTTCTCCAAAGATCCAGAACAGGTTCCCGGTTCACAGATCCCCTACGAAAATTTTCTGGACTGTATTCACTGCGGTCTCTGTACCGCTGCCTGCCCAACCTATCTGGAAACGGGTAACGAAAATGACAGCCCCCGCGGACGCATCTATCTGATGCGGGCGATTGTGGACCAACGTATCGAGCTCTCAGACGCCGTCAGAGGCCACCTTGATCTCTGCCTGGACTGTCGCAGCTGCGAGACGGCCTGTCCTTCTGGAGTCCAGTACGGACGTCTAATCGAGCCCTTTCGCGTCGATGTCCACAAAATGGAATCCGAGGACAGTGCAGGCCCGCAGAACGACTGGTTCCACCGCTGGATTCTCTATCGCCTCTTTCCCTATCCAAACCGCATCCGCTGGACACTCTTGCCAGCACGTGTCATGCAGTTTTTAAGGATCGACAAAGTGGTCAACGCTTTGAGACTGCCTTACTTGCTGCCTGCGAAATTAAGACGGATGAATGATTTGCTGCCGCGTCTCCAACCTGCGGAACCAGCGTTACCTGAAATCTTACCTGCTAAAGGAACCCAGCGTGCCCGCGTAGCACTCTTCACCGGCTGTGTTTCAGAAGCCATGTACAGCCATGTGAATCATGCGACGGCCCGTGTCTTACAAGCGAACGGCTGTGAAGTGATTGTCCCGCGTACTCAAGGTTGTTGCGGCGCCATCCATTATCACAGTGGCGCCGATGAGGAGGCAATCAAGTTTGCGCTCCAGAATCTGGCAGCCTTTGACCTGGAAAACATCGATGCGATTATCGTCAATGTCGCAGGCTGCGGCGCCATGCTGAAAGATTACGGTCACATTGCTGAAGAAACCAAAGGCGTCCCAGCAGAACAGGTCGAAAAGCTGAAACAACTGGCGACGAAATTTCGTGATGTCTCAGAATTTCTGTTTGAACTGGGCCCGATTGCACCCGAAGGAGAAATTCCGATCCAAGCAACCTACCACGATGCCTGTCATCTCGTGCATGCACAGAAAGTACAGAACCAGCCCCGAAAATTGCTCGAACTGGTTCCCGGTCTGGAGTTGATCCCATTGAATGAATCGACCATCTGCTGTGGTGCAGCGGGCAGCTATAACCTGACCCAGCCCGAGATGGCAGACCAATTGGGGCAACGGAAACTGAAAAATATTCTCGATACCGGAGCGAATGTCGTCATCAGCGGTAATGTCGGCTGCACCTTACAGATCGATTCAAAATTACGTCAGGCACACAAACCCCTCTGGGTAGCACACCCGATGGAAATCCTGGATCTTAGCTATCGAAACCAAAAACCGACCCTCTGATTACCTGAGTTGATCTGCGTTCTCCGAGAGACTATTCTACCTGAGAAGCGTTTCTTCTCTCCAACAGTTTTTAAAGAGTGACCCTATGTCAGACAAACCCCGCATCCAGGCAGTTGCCTTTGATCTGGACGGACTCATGTTTAATACCGAGCACGTTTTTTTTCTTTCAGGCGATGCATTACTGCAGCGTCGGGGTAAAGAAATGACTGAAGAAATCCTGAAAGGCATGATGGGGCGTCGTGCGATGGAAGGATTCGAACACCTTTCCAGTCATCTGCACGAACCGGAAGATCCTCATGAGCTCTGGGTGGAAAGCCAGGAAATCTTCCACTCCTTGCTCCATCAGCACTTAAAGCCGATGCACGGGTTGTTTGAACTCTTAGATTATCTGGACGAACTGGAGATCCCCAAATGTGTTGCGACCTCTTCACCGCGAGCTTATCTGGAAATGCTATTGGAACAATTTGACCTGACGCATCGTTTTCCAATCACTTTAACGGCGGAAGATGTAACGCACGGCAAACCCCATCCCGAAATTTATCTCACTGCCGCTGAGAAACTCAAAGTCGATCCGAAACAGATGCTGGTTCTGGAAGACAGCGAAGCGGGTACCAAGTCCGGAGCCGCCTCAGGTGCATATGTCGTTTCCATCCCTCATGAATATAGCGACTACGGCGATTTCAGCGCCGCGAATCTGGTTGCAAACACACTGGCCGATCCGGTACTGCTCGCACTATTCACAGATCGCCATGCGTAATCGCCGGCAAAGACGCACTCTGTCCGCTTCGCGTATCACGCTTCCGAATCAATAGCATCGCTCCGATCGCAATGCTTAAAACAGTGGTGCACTCAGATGCCATTTCAGACTGCCTTGCCCGATTCCGATCAGCGAATCAAACTGAATACAGGCCGCATTACCGGGCTTGAATGTAATCGCGCCTCCGCCAATCAAGTCGGCGGTACAGCGCGCGACATCCGGCATATGCGCGACAACCGCAATGCGTTCACAGGCCGTCGATCGAACATGAGAGATGAGTGCATCCAGATTCAGCCCAAACCCCAGCCAATTCTGCGGGCAGCATAAGTCATCGTCCAATTCCACAACATCCCGTAATATCTGAGCCGTCTGTGTCGTTCGGACCAGGGGACTATGCAAGATTAAATCGGGCGCACTCTGATGCTTGCCAATCCATTTCGCTACTTTTCGAAACTGGTGACTGCCGTGCTCGGTCAAAGGGCGCGCGGAATCACCTCCGGGAACCACACCTGCATTTTCTGCTTTTCCATGCCTGATAATAATTAGCTCCATCTAATTCCTCTTTTCGACTGATGTGTCAGGGTGACCAAGAATAATATCTCATTGTAATACGGGAGGTTTAGGGAACCACAAGCTTTGTCCTGGTGGCTGATGCAGGTTTCAAATGCGTATCCATCCAGCCATACATCAATTCTCGTGATTCATGTGCGACCGAATGCCCTTTGCCATGTACGAAAAAAGCAAAGTTCTGGGGAGCTTTCTCCAGTTCATACACATCCATGACTTTCAGCAACATTAGTATCCGCTGTCGTTGCGTCAGCGGATCGCCATCATTGAGGCCTGATAAATCAAGGTAGGCTCGCGGTGCAACCAGCGCCATGATTTCATGAAAATCAATGGGAGGCAACTCTCCTTTTAATAATCCTGGTCGAATATGTTTAAAATAAATGTACCAATGATCGCGAGACCAGGCTTCGACTTTTGAATTTTGCCGGAAGAATGACGCACTACAGTTTCCTGCAGCCGCTTTGACCCGTTCATCATAGGCGGCCAAAAACAGGGAGCCATGACCTCCCAGAGAATGCCCGAGGACACCGATGCGGTCCGGGTTTACTTCTCTCAGTGTCTCGAGCACATCAATGGCAATCGAATGCTCATACGTAAATTTTCCGACGGCAGTCCATTTCGGATGTTTTTTATAGAACTCTTCGGTGTCATAAGGGCCCGCATCAGGAATCCGGTGGCCTGCGACAAAATGGTCGGGAGCAATCACAACATAGCCCTGACGACATAAATGATCCAGATACGCTTTATCCGGATTATCAACCAACCCCGCCGCACGTTTTTTGCCGTTCGCATAAGTTCCATGCAAAGCGACGACCGCGGGTGCAGGCCCTTTGAGAGTTAAGGGGACGCCCAAAAATGCATGCGCCCGCTCTCCCTCTTCAACCTGATAACTAATCAATTGTCTTCGATAGACACCGTCAACGATCACAGTATCATGAAACTGGATTTCCATCGCCGGCTTTTTGGGTTTAAACTGATCACGAATCAGATCAAGATAGCGTTGACGGATGATTTTTTTATGTGCCACCCACTCTTCAGGTGTTTCGACTCCTTCGAGCAGATCGTCCCAACAGGACGTGATTTTGACAGGCTCAGAACGCTTTCTGAGAATTGGCTCGTCTGCTTTCAGCGTGCTCTGTTCGATGAGTACACAGCACAAACACATCAGTAGACATAGATATAACAGTCGCATAAGCATACCCAATAAAGAAATAGAAATACGAATGCATTATCATCAATCTCTGATATCATTCACAATAACTTAATCCCACTTTCTGAGGTTTTTCCTGCTGAAACAAACAAGAGTTCATTATGAAGAAACTACTACTACTTTTCTGTCTGTACTTTACAGGCATCTCGTTCGTATCTGTAAATCAGTCACCAGTCGCGTTCTCTGACCAGCCTCAGCAGTCTCTGAAACGTCAACAAGACCATCTTCAGCCGAATATTCAATCAACGGTCAAAGAGGAAACCACAGGTGAGTTGATTACTCCTGACGCAATATCACACGAACAAGGGGCCTGTTATGTTGCGCGACTGGCCCTTCCGCGGAGCGCAGACCGCAAATCGAAATCAAACTGCGTTTTGCTGGAAGACGGCAAACCACTTTCACATCCCCACGCGCGCCACCAACTGATTCGAGAACAGGGCAAAGGGCACTATAGCCACTGGACCTCGACGACGCTCTATTTTTCAGCCAGTGACTCCTCTGACCCCAGAACAAATGGAAAGAAATATGAACTGGTAAACAGAGAATCTTATACCGAGAAACAAAGTTCCTTTGTCTTGACTGCAGCACAGTCTGCGATCCAATTACCTGCATTCCCTGATCGAAAAATACAACCTGTCAAACTGACCTGGCAAAATCTTGATTCCCAAAACAAAGTCGCACTGCACTGGAACCGGGAAGGAGATCCTGATCTGACGAGCCAGGACGCCATGCTGGCCAGTATTTTAACACCGGCTATGAAAGAGGAAGAAAAAGCCCTCGCCATCTGGAAGTTCCTGGTTGACTGGCGCTATCACTTCACCCCGGCAGAGCAGGGGGATGAACTCCATGATCCGGTCAAGTTCCTTAACGTATACGGCTACGGTTTCTGTGATGACTGCGCCACCAACTTCGCAGTTCTCGCCAGAAAAGCAGGATTGCGGAGTCGCGTCTGGGGACTATCGGGGCACGTCGTGGCTGAAGCGTTTTATGACGGGCGATGGCACATGTTTGATCCGGACCATCAAGCCGTTTACCGAAATCAACAGGGGATCATCGCAGGCGTGGAAGAGCTGGCGAAACATCCGGAACTGATCACCAAAACGCCCCACGATCCGATTGGCAGCCCTTCCCAGTTGATTGCTGATCTATACACCTCAACGGACAATAACCGGGCTTCAGAACGACAACCGCACATTAAGGACTCGACTCTTTCTCCCGTCCTCGAACCTCTGGATCGCGTGGAATTTCGATTTACCAAATCAGAATACGTGCATCAAAAAAACAAAACAGAGAAATCCCGACCTCCCGTGGCAGGCAACGGAACATTAAATCGAACCATTCGCCAATTTCAGAGCCTCAAACAAACAGCCCCGAACCAGCGACAATGGCATCTCAGTTGGTCTTATGTTCTGCTCAAAGGCACTCTAGAGCTGGAGTTGAAAACAAACGCTCCCACCCCAACCGTTTTTGTGTCTCTTGATGCAAAAACATGGCACCAACTTGAGGGGGTGTTAACAAATCAAACGCTCGCCATTTCGCTTGACCAATGGATTCACAAGCAGCCCACGGCAGTTTATGGCTGCTTTATTCGAATCGAAAATTCAAACGGTGCCGATCCTGCGAAGTTTATCAAACAATTGGACTCAGAATGGATCTTCCAGTTTGCACCACGTGCTCTGGCGCATGTACAAAGCGCCCAGAATCAGTTCGAGATGAAATTGAATCCGCCGCCCCCAAAGAAAGGAAAAGGGCTCAAAGTTCAACTGGTCTGGAAAGAGACAAAATAAAAAGCAGCTTAATTGCGATACGCTTTGTGACAGCGTTTACACTGTGCCTTGAGTTGTTTCAATCTGGCACTCACTTGGTTCTGATTGCCCTGCTTGAGAGCCGCTTCCAGTTGCTTGATTTCCGTTTCTGATTCTCGCATCCATGTCTTAAAAGTGTCATCGTAATCATCAGAATGTTTTCTTAGTGACTCGTGAAACTCTTCACGCAAGAGCAGAGAAACCCGTAAAGCGTCCTGCCTGCCAGGAGGCGTACTCTCCGATTTTTTTTGCAATTCCTCGTAATAATGGCTGATATGAGCCATCGCAGTCACCATTGGTTGGACGCGGGCTGACTCAAGCAACTCAGGCAACCGAGTCCCAGCAGCGGGAACTTGAAACTGCCGGATATCTCTCCAGAGACCTGCGTAATCCTTACTGGTTCCGGCTTGATCCAAAAACAGCAAGGCCCGTTGCTTATCAAGACTGCCCCGACACAGACCAACCATCGCTGCTGCTGCAGGCCCTCGATGCCTGCCATGATGACAATGAATGTATACGGGGCCTTTTACTTCTTTCGCCGCCTTCAGAAAAGACAGACTTGCGTCTTGGGAAATCCCATCATAGCCGATCGGAATGTGAATGTATTTGATCCCGGCTGCTTTCGCCAACTTCAAATTCGGCTGCGTGCCATCCACACTGATAATGGTTTTGATCCCCATTTTCTTTAAAGCGTCAAAACTCTGTTTGCCTTCAGGACCACTGCCCGAATAAACCTGATCGTCGATTTGAAACACATTATGCAGACCGGGTCGGCTCAACGAATGAAATTGCGCACGACTGTTGGCTGTTTCAGAAGTCTCCTCCTTTGGAGAATCAGCATTCTGCGACTGACAATATGCAGGCTCCATGGATGTGACTAAAAAACACAAACCAATGATGACAAAAACTCTGGCACAAATCATCTCTTTTGACACTCTTTCAATACGCATTCATTATCAAGTTTCATAACAGAATTATCTCATTAGTTAAGAGTAATAAACAATTACAATTTGTTCATTTATTTAAAAAAGTATCAAACATAAAGCACACTCTTTCTCTGCCTGCCAGGGATGATCCACGTCGATCAGATTGTCGATATCTAAAGAAAAGCGGTGCGAAGAAAATGGAGGAGGCGACAGAATTTCTCTATGATCGGACTGGCTCTTCGCTGGGGGAACAGGTAGCTTTAACCCCTTCGACGACAATGTTACTTTTCCCGTTCTGGATAAACCATGGCATACGACGAACATCTGGCAGAGCGTGTCCACCAGTTATTAAAACGCCGTAGAGGGTTTTCAAAGCGAAAGATGTTTGGCGGCATCTGCTTTATGCTGCATGGGAACATGTGCTGTGGCGTGACTCAGAATGAGCTGATGCTACGTCTGGGAGAGAAAAACGTGCTCAAGGCGTTAGAAGAACCTTTTACACGCGAAATGGATTTCACCGGCAAGCCACTCAAAAGCATGATCTATGTAGACCAGCCCGGCTTTGAGGATGAAGCAGATCTGAAAGAGTGGGTCAATCGGGCGGTGAAGTTCGTGCAATCACTTCCGCCTAAAACTTAAACGTGCCAGAGCGTTTGAATGTCATCGCTTGAGCAAAACGTGACGCGATCAATTCCAGAGACGCTTAGGGAACTGGTTCATAGATGGGTCCATACCAGAAACCACTACTGAAGGGACTCAATGTAAAATAAGTCATCTCTTGCATGATTTGTGCGTTCGTTGGAATTGCGCTGGGATTGAAATCGATCGTGGGGCGCCCGGGTGTAATCCCCATTGCTTTTCGAGCACTAATTCGATTCATTCTTTGTTTGGCTCGCAGAAACGCCCGCTGCTGGATCAGTCTCTGACTGACAGACATCCGCTGATACGCGGGACCTGTATCTTTCGAGGCACTTCTTGTGATATTCACCCCACTTTTTGTGCTGACCGTTCCCTTTGAATCAGAACTGATCTGAAGTGGTTTTTGTTCCTGACCAAAAGCTGCAGACAGGAAGACTTGAGATACAATCAGCAGAGCAAAAACAGAAGAGCGCATAGAGAGTCTCTCTTCACAGGGGGATTTTTTAAAGTCAATGACAATTCACAGCGACAAAGCACTGCCTCACTTTTATTCCAGAAATCGATTAAACCGGTTTCTAGTTCGTTGTCGTGAATGGGAATCGAATCACCCCCATCATATTTAGAACAGAGACTGCTACGATGTCCTCGGTAGCGCTCTGGTTACTGGAGGTTCATCGACTTTAAAAAACGATGATCTGAACGATTTTCTTCGAAACCGCTGATCAGCCCCGATATTGCTCAAGAAAATGCGGACTAGGGGAACTTTACGATTTCGACCCATGAGGGCGACTTTCCGACCTCGTAAGTCGCAAGCCGTTTCAGTTTCCCCGTTTGGGGAGAAATCTGGTAAGCCGCCAGTTTGCCGTTTCTTTGCCCGGCCGCATAGAGATAAGTCCCGGTAGGATCAATATTAAACGAACGGGGAGTATCTTCGGTTGGCTCCTGTTCCAGAGTGGTTAACCGCCCTGTTTTCTGATCCACACTGAAGCAGGCGATGCTGTTATGACCACGATTCGAGGCATACAAATTCTTACCGGAGGGGGAAAGTTCGATGTCTGCACACGTATTCTTTCCCTCAAATCCTGCAGGCAGTGTTGAGACCGTCTGGAACGGAGTCAACGTCCCCGATTTCGAATCCAGTTTGTAAGCGGTGACCGAACTCCCTTTTTCATTATCGAAATAAATAAAGCGATTGTCTTTCGAAACGGCCAGATGTCGCGGCTCCAGGCCAGAGGCCGCTTCGAGCATCGGCTTGTCATTTGCCTTCAATGTCCCGTTTTGGGCATCCCATACAAATTGATAAATCGCATTGGGACCAGTATGCGGCACAAAGACAAACTGATTTGCCTGATCGGGTAAAATCGCGTGCGCATTTTTGTCGGTGGGAATGGTCTGCACAATCTCAGCTGAGATTGTGCCATCTTTCCCAAGACGATGAACGGCGACTTTGCCTTCTCCATAGTAGGCTGAGAACAAGTACTCACCGTTCTTATCAGTGGCGATATAAGCCGCATTCCCGCCGGCGGGAACTGCGGAAATCTGCTTCAGTTTTCCATTTTCGGGATCAATGGCAAAGCTCATGAATTGCTTAGCTGAACGAACGGAAGCAAACAGGTATTTTTTTGTGGGGTCGACTTCCAGACAGCCCGGAGCACCGGCCAGCGGCACATCCTCGACATGGGTTAATGCACCATCCTGCTCGTTCAGTCGATAGATGGCGATTTTCTTTTCTCCCCCGAGTGAGAGATAGACGAAACTCGCCGCACGGCAGGGAATTTCAGCTACTAACAACAACCCCATGACCATCAGACAAAAACGAAGCGAAATACCCATAGCAGCCCCTCTGAGAATGAACCAGACCAAAATCGTAAATGGTAACTCTCTATTAGTAGAGCCGGTTCGGGGATGAATTTCAAGCAGAAGCGGATTGCAGAGCCCGTCCTAACGCTTCGAGCTCACGGGGACCACCAAAGACAATACAGATATAGACCCGATCATCCTCGACCCATTTGACGGTCGCGTAGTTCCCCTTTTTGAGTTGGGCATACTCAACGCTTCCCGTGTCAAAACCAGTCTGCGAAGGTAGTGGCTCAACCCGATGTACTGGTATCTGCACCAAGGCTACGAAAACCGGCTGTGCATTCCCCATGCGTAATCTGAAAAAACCGACAGCAGCATCATGAGCCGAGGATTGACTGGTGGAAACGCCATAAAACTTGTCACCAATCAAGGCCAAACGGTCTTTGGAATGCCAGGCCCCCTGAGGAGGCAGTTTAGCTGAAAAGTTGTCATCAAAATCTGGAAGAAGCCGGCTATCCAGATTGAATTCGGGATTTTGTTCCGGACTGAATTCTGAAAGGGCAATGACAGGTTGCTGTGCAGCCCAAAAAAAAGTCAGCAGTGCTACAAACAGTAAACAGGCTGAGAGTCCTGCAATTGTGCTCGGCCTTTTGTGAAAGCGAGTTCGACTTGATCCCGGAGAATGATCACGCACAACATCGCCAGCACCATCCTGTTGCAGCGATTCAAGTACCGACGCTTTCAATCCTTCGGGAACTTCAACATCAAACAGCACGTTCTTGAGCTGTTGATGAAATACCATCTCATCGGAGAATGTGCCTGGATCAGAATTATCTGATTCAGAAAAACCGGGGGATGATGATGGTTCAGAAGCACTCATTTTATTTCACTTAACAGTTTCAGAAGCCAGGAGAAAACCCAATAATCAGGTCTGGATTGTTGTTTCTTTTGTAGACAGAACTGAAAACCGCTCCTGCAAAAACGACTTGGCTCTTGCCAGGCGACTCATCACAGTTCCCAGGGGAATAGATAATTCGGTGGAAATTTCCTTGTAAGACCGCTCTTCAAAATAAAACATTAACAGTGGAGTACGAAAGTCTTCCGGTAATTCATTCAGAGCATGCTGCAACTCCTGGGATGTCAGTTCAGGCAGGGCTGTTTCTTCAGCAGCCAGGTCGAACGTCAGCCCCAGTGAGACAGGTCTGTTCTTCTGAGATACCTTTTTCAAAAATAGATTACGTAATATCGTACAAAGCCATGAACGCGCAAGACGCAGATCACGCAGTTGCGACAGTTTTTTCTGAGCGATTAAATATGTTTGTTGCGTCAGATCTTCAGCATCAGTCCGATCGCCTGACAAACGGTAGGCGTAGCGAAACAACAGCTGATAGTGCTGCTCAACTAACAAGGTAATTTCTTCAGAATTGTAATGGTTCTGTGATGACATAACCTGATTCTCTATGTAGGAGGATGCTGAAACACATCTGGTTATTCCCCAATAAAGCTAATTTATTGAAATTTTCTTCGCATTCTGCTTCATCGACACCTCACGCTCTATACATCCGCTACGATCCTTTGTATCAAAAGCAGTTCTCAGGAGCCAATGATTTTCTTTTGAATGGTTAGGGCCTCCAGACGAGTCATGTCCGGATCGGGCAGTTCTTCAAACGCCCTCACTCCAGGGATTCCCCCACCGACATCCACCAGATCCAGAGGAACCTGCGCCATATCTTCGTGGTAGTATTTTTCACTCGGGAATATATCAGCCGGATAAGTAAAATTATCGAGCATCGCCAGCGCAGTACAATGAGAGGCACCGGTGGCGCTTTCCAGCATGCCACCCACCCAGCAGGGAATTCCGGCATCCTGGCACAGATCATGAATTTTCACCGCATTCGTAAGGCCTCCAACCCGGCCCGGCTTCACGTTCACATAACGGGCACTTTTCAATTCCAGCGCCTGCTGAACGCGATACGGGTGCGTAATACTTTCATCCAGACAGACCGGCGTTCGAATCAATTCCTGCAACTTCGCATGGTCGGTGAGATCATCGTGTTGAAGCGGTTGCTCAATCATGGCCAGATTAAATTCATCAATCGTCTGAAACAGAGGGACATCTTGAATACGGTAGCCGCTATTACAATCAATATGAAATGTCTCATTGGGGAACGACGATCGAATTGCCTTGAGCATCGGAATGTCCCACCCCGGACGAAACTTGAGTTTGATGCGGGGAAAATTTTGCGCGACGGCCGATCCCACGGCTTCAACAAGCTCATCCACATGATCCATGACCCCGAAATCGGCTCCGACGGGCACTTCGTTTCGTTTTGCCCCTAGTGCAATATGCAAAGGCGTGTTGCTGATTCTGCTGTGTAAGCTCCACCAGGCGTTATCCAATGCGGCTTTCGCAAACGGATTTCCTTTATAGACTGACAGGCACTCCTGTAGTGCATCGCCACTCTCGATATCCTGTCCCAGTAATGCAGGTGCCAGCCATTCAGAAACCGTCTGAAATACACCGCCGGCCCATTCAGGACTATAGCAGGGAGCAGCCAACGGAGTGCTTTCTCCCCAGCCTTCAACCGATCCACTCGTCATGCGGCATAACACAGAATGAATGGCAGCATCTTCTCCATATGCGGTTCGCCAGGGATAGATCAAAGGCATAGCCACATGAAATAATTCAATCCGTTCAATTTTCATCCGTTGTCTTTTTTCCTCGTAAAATGCCAAGAAGGGATTGATAACTCATCCAGGAAGAGGGCGAGCCTATGCGTCTTCCAGTAAATCCCAGAATTCACTCTCTGCAGCGTCCAATTGACTCGTCGGCTTTGCCTGAGGCCTGGCTTTTTTTTGCCCCTGCGTCTTCCCTTGTTTGGAAACCGACCGCCGCGATGTCGACTGCCGTTTGCGGGCTGCCTGCGCGGAACCTTGGGAACTTTTTTTCTGGGCTGGCTTACCTTTGCCACTCTGCTTTTTGGGGGCCGACTTTCGGTTCGATAATGCCCCTTTGGTATGTTGTTCCGGTGTGGAACAGTCAGCACCAGGTGCCCCGAGTTGAGGCTCACCACATTGATTGCACAAGGCAATCGGGCGTTCAGAGCTATCCAGACCACGCGCCACCGGATTCGGTTGCACAGAAAAAGACTGTTTTTCAGGGATTGTACTTTTTTTCTCAGGCGGTTTAACAGATTCTGCCTGATCCAGAATTTCTTTCAACATCATCGGATCAGAAAGCGCGGCTGGCTCCTGAAGCTCCGTTTTCACTTCTGCCTCTTCCAGAGTCCCCTGAA
Organism: Gimesia fumaroli; assembly: GCF_007754425.1. Classification (NCBI taxonomy): domain Bacteria; kingdom Pseudomonadati; phylum Planctomycetota; class Planctomycetia; order Planctomycetales; family Planctomycetaceae; genus Gimesia; species Gimesia fumaroli. Next base: position 3,040,624 of record NZ_CP037452.1, on the reverse strand, counting down.
CCAGATTCTGTTCGCGCGTGATCTCGATCCTTGCTTCTTTGCCACTGGTACAATCCCGGGCAGAAACATGCACACGGGCTTCCGAATCGTATTCCATTAACACTTCGATTTTAGAATCGACGGGCAAATCAGCAGGCAAACCCTCGATAACACAATTTCCGAGGATCACAAACGGCTCATCTTTAGAAGCACCACTCTCTATCAATTTGAGATGCACGCGACGCTGGTTGGGTGAGACCGTACCATAGGTATGTTTGACCGATGCTGGTAACTTGGTATTTGCCGGCAGGAGATAATGCGGCATGCGTTGCTGCCCCGTCTGGTCTCTCACAAGAAATCCGAGAGAACGGGCATTCACACTATGTTGTTTGATTTTCGAAAGACGACTGGCTGCTTCGGTTGTCAGAATTGACTCGGCGTATTCCCGATTGCTTAACAACATCCCTGAATAATAAGCAGCGCCATGGGCGATCGACTGATCCGGAGGGAGTGACAGATTGCGTGTTGTACCACTCGATTTTTTCAGAGCATCACGCACCATCGGCATCCGTGATGAACCACCGGTCGTTAATACCACATCCACATGGGCCCAGCCCATCTTGTTGTCTTTCAACAAAGCTTTCGTGATATTGGTCGTCTGCTCAACCAGTTCCTTCGTCAGTTGCTCAAACTGAGACTGAGAAACCTGGTACGTCTTTCGCGTGGAACCAACCTGACAGGCAAGGGTTGTCTTGGGTCTGACAGTCAGGCTGCGTTTCGCCTGCTCTACTTCATTCGCCAGATACTGAAGACTTTCAGGATCATTACACGGGTTGACACCAAACTCGTTAAAAAACTGTTCGGCAATAGCTGCCTGCAACTTACTGTTCCAGTCAATCCCCCCCAGTTTCAAATCACCACCGCTGGCGAGCACATTGACTTCATCTTTCTGATATTTGACCAGAGACAGATCGAAAGTACCGCCCCCCAGATCATAGACCAGAATTCGCTGCTCCTCAGCCAGCTCGGCAAACCACATTCCCTCACTCCCCAAGACATAACACAGGGAAGCAGCCACAGGTTCATTGATCAGATCGACCTGCTTTAATCCAGCCTGTTTGCCGGCAGCGATCGTTTCCTGACGCTGAAGATCGCTGAATTGCGCCGGAACTGTAATTACCGCTGAATCAATGGGACCGATGCGCTCTTCAGCGGCAGAAAGCAGCTTTTTTAAAATAAACGCCGAGATATCTTTCGGTGAAAAATAGCGTCCGTCAATTTCCCAGCGAAAGTCCTGTTTGCCCAGGAATCGCTTTGCATGCTGAATCACATTGCGTGGGTTCACAATTGCATGCCGTAAGGCTTCTGTTCCCACGATCACCTCGGCACCATCAAACATGGCGACAGAAGGCGTAGACAGCTCTCCTTCCTGATTGGGGATCGTAACCGGCTCCCCATGCTCGTTCAGATGAGCGATGCAGGAATAAGTCGTTCCCAAATCGATTCCAACGGCCTGTATTTTCTGCATAAAGCATTGACTCTCAAAAGATAAGGATTATCACATACTTGATGATGAAGTGTGACAGGAAAGGGTACTGTTACTATGTTATCATGGAGACCAGCAACACTCCAGCACTTGATTCCTGTTTTTCGCGGCAAAGGCTCCGGTTTAAATCACCTTCAGTTTGAAAGACCCGTTTTGTGAAAAGTTTCCGTAACAGCCTCAACTGGTGGACGATACTCTTCCTACTCCTACATGTGAGCCCAAACGGATGGATGAACCCCAGCTTCGCCAATCCACTTACCGACCGCCCGTTGGCTGTTCTGGATCGAGATTCCCCTAAGTATCTCACTGACCGAAACTTTCGCCGCGCTTTATCGCAGCCGTTTTCGGCTTCCTGGTCCAATGTTGGCATCCGTGCGATTCTAGAACGCATTCAAAGTACGCAAAATATATCGGTTATTCTGGATCGACGGATCGATCCCTCTCTGAAACTCACCATAGATGTACAAAATCTGCCTCTGGAAAAAGGCCTGGAAAAGATCGCTTCACAGGCACATGCGGAAATGGGGATCGTGGGGAGTAATATTTTCATTGGCCCCCCCCAGGTGGTCTCCAACCTGCTGACCCTGCTGGAATTAAAACAGGAAGCTCTGCGGGACCTGGCCGACTCCCAACCCAATCTGAAATCACGGGTATTGATTCTCTCCCGAAAAAAAACGTTCCATTACCAGGATCTCGACACGCCAGCGCAAATATTGCAGCAAATCACCAAAGCTTACCGGCTCACACTCTCCAAACAGAAACAGATCCCCCATGATCTTTGGGCGAATGGCAGCCTGACCGCAGTCGATGCCAATCAGGCGCTCTCGCTGGTCCTGATTCAACTGGGGTTCACCTATCAATGGGAGAAGCAGGGAACACAAATCCAACTGGAACCAGTCCCCGCTACCGTCACAATCGAAAAAAAATATCAGCCGCGCCGGAACTCAGTTGCACTTTTTGTGGAACAGTTAAAAAAGACATTTCCCGGCATCACAGTTAAACCAGAGGGAAACAGCATCAACGTTCAAGCCTCCTTCAAAGTCCACGAAAAAATTGAACAACTGTTGAATCCGCCGAAGATGCCGCGCAGCGCAGGTCCAACCAAAGTGGATACGGTCCCGATTCAACGACGGAAATTCACACTCCGGGTCAAACAGGTTCCCGTACTCGCTATTATGAAGAAACTGGAACAGTCGGGGATTGAATTCGACTATAATGCAAGTCAGTTAACGGATGCAGGCATTGATCTCAACAAACGGATCGATATCTCAGTTCAAGAAGCGAAATCCCTGGAGTTTTTTGACGCGCTGTTCAATACCCTGGACCTGGACTTTCAAATTCAAGGGACCAAAGTGATTCTAACTCCCAAATGAATTCCATTCTCATCGCTGGGTTCGTAAAGATTGTTTCCCAAACTTTCCCGGAACTTTCTGTTTTGGGAATACGGCGATACTTTGAATTAACGCACTAAATCGGGTAATATCCCGACTGTGTGAGTTAAAACAAGTCTTTGTGAGTCTATTAACTTAATCACCCACACTGAACAGAGGCTATTTTCTGCCCGCTCAGGCATAGAATATGTTTTTCATAAGCTATTTATGAATAACACTTTATCAAAGAAGCCTTCTGAGAATCGTTCTAGATCTTGTGGGAAGCGTTCGTATACGCCCTAATTGATTCGTGAGGAACCGGTCATCTTTCCGCCGACAGAATTTAGCAATAAATTCAGGAATCGATGATCAAGAGACTAAATGACGATTGAGATCAAGTCAGTTTCGGGGGCGCAAAGTAACAGTCGGAAATGTAGTTGCCATCTTTACGGCAATCGCATCTCAAATATACAACAGTCGAGTGAGGAGAAAACGTGGCAAGTCCAAAAAATATGATTGTGGCCCAATCAGGTGGCCCTTCACCAGTAATCAACAACAGCCTGCGGGGACTCGTGGAAACCGCCAGAGATCTTCCGGAAATTGGAACCATCTATGCTGGCTGGCATGGAATTGAAGGGGTCCTCAAAGAAGAATTACTGAATCTCAGTGGACAATCCCCTGAAGAAATTGCACTGCTCCGCGTCACACCGGCTGCCGGTTCTGTTGGAACCTGTCGTTATAAACTGAAAGAGCATCAAAACGAAGACTTTGACCGGATCGTCGAAGTCTTCAAAGCCCATAACATTGGCTACTTTTGTTACATCGGCGGCAATGACTCCATGGATACCGCCAATAAAGTGGCTCAGATGGCGACAGAACGAGGCGTTGATGTCGTCGGCATCGGCGTTCCCAAAACCATTGATAACGATGTGGGTGACAGTGAATTTAAGCTGATTGACCATACCCCCGGCTACGGAAGTACCGCCCGTTACTGGATGAGCATGGTCCAGATGGCTAATGAAGAAAACCGCGGAAGCTGTCCGGCAGATCCGGTTCTGGTTCTACAGGCGATGGGTCGCAAAATCGGCTTTATCCCAGCAGCCGCCCGTCTGGCAGATCCACAGCGCAAAATTCCGATGCAGATTTATCTGGCAGAGAATCCGATCAGCATGGATCAGATTCACACTCAAATCAATGACCAGCTCAAAAAAGATGGTCGTCTGATTGTCGTCGTGAGTGAAGGGTTGTCCCTGGGAGATATCGGCGAAACCAAAGACTCCTTCGGACATACCCAATTCAGCTCCAGCCAGCTGACCGTAGCGCAGTTGCTCGTCAATGAGTTAAATAAACGCGGCCTGGCAGTGAAGGGGGCCGCCCGTGCGAACGTTCCTGGAACTGACCAACGCCACAATATCGCTTATGCTTCGACCGTTGACCTCGACGAAGCTTATGGCGCAGGACAGAAAGCCGCTTTACTGGCAGCCGCCGGTGAGTCAGGATTCATGTCCACGATTCTCCGGGCAGAAGGTCCTGGATATAATGTTCGTTACGACAAAGTTCCTTTGCCTGAAGTGGCGAATAGTGAACGTACCTTCCCGAAAAACTGGATCAGCGCCGATGGAATGGACGTCACTGACGATTTTATCAAGTACTGTAAGCCTCTGGTTGGTAATGACTGGCCCAGCATCCCCATGATCAACGGCCGTATTCGATTCGCTCAGTTACAACCGCTGTTTTCTGATCAAAAACTGCCGAAGTATGTTCCCCAGGCAGACAGATAAATCAGACGACCAGAACACAAAAAGAAAATTTTAATAGAAAAACGGGAGAAGATTGTGTCGGACAATCCATTGGATACCAACTTTCAGAAGAAAAACGAGTTTTTAATCGGCATTGATTCAGATGGTTGTGCCTTTGACTCAATGGAAATTAAACACAAAGAGTGTTTCATTCCTAACTTTATCAACTACTTTGGCCTGCAGCCCATCTCAAAATACGCACGGGAAGCAGCCGAATTTACCAACCTGTATTCGAAATGGCGCGGTGCCAATCGCTTCATCTCTTATACACTGGCGCTCGACCTGCTTGAAGAACGCCCGGAAGTCCAATCGCGTAATGTCACCGTCCCCAAGCTACAAGGCGTGAGAGACTGGCTCGAACGGGAAACCAAACTGGGCAACCCGACTCTGACTGCAGAAGTCGAAAAAACAAAAGATGCCGACCTCGAACTGGCATTGAAATGGTCCCTGGCAGTGAATGAAATGATTGCCGATATGGTTCATGATGTTCCCCCTTATCCGAATGTCAGAGAGAGCCTGCAGAAGCTGGATCCGGTTGCCGACATGATTGTCTGTTCCGCGACACCCAATGAAGCGTTGAATAAAGAATGGGAAGAACACGACATCGCACAATATGTCGATGCCATTTGCGGCCAGGAAGCGGGCAGCAAAAAGGAAACCCTGGGGCAGGCCAAAGCCTGCGGATACGAAGCAGAAAAAGTGCTCATGATCGGTGATGCTCCTGGAGATATGAAAGCAGCTGAAGCGGTCGGCGCACTCTTCTATCCCATTAACCCCGGTGCGGAAGAAGCCAGTTGGGAACGGTTCATCGGCGAAGCCTGTGACAAGTTCCTCAAAGGCGAGTACGCCGGTGAATACCAGGCAAAAGTCATTGCTGAATTTGACAGTTATCTTCCGGAGCTCCCTCCCTGGAAACGATAATCCTGTGAAGGGAGTTTCTCTTTTCACACGAATATGATTCGGCTTCACCACTATTTAAATCACATCAGAAACAAACGAGAATTGATCAATGTCAAAAAACGATATCGGCCTGGTAGGCCTGGCTGTCATGGGACAAAACCTGGTACTGAATATGGCCAATCACGGCTACTCAGTAGGTGTTTTCAACCGCACCACCAGCACCACAGACGAATTTGTCAGCAGCAAAACTGACGAGCAGAAGATCACAGGCTATCACAGCCTCAAAGATCTTGTGGACAGTCTGGCGACTCCCCGTAAAGTGATGCTGATGGTCAAAGCAGGCCCCGCCGTCGATGCCATCATTGACGATCTCAAAGGACTGCTCAGCCCCGGCGATATCATTATTGACGGTGGCAATACCCACTTTGACGACACCAATCGTCGTACTAAAGAAGTCGAAGATGCTGGCCTGCTCTTCATTGGAACCGGTGTTTCCGGCGGTGAAGAAGGCGCTCTCAAAGGCCCCAGCATTATGCCCGGCGGATCTCCCGCTGGCTGGCCGCATGTCAAATCCATCCTGCAGGACATCTCTGCAAAAGTCGGTGATAATAACGACATTCCCTGTTGCGAATGGGTCGGCGAAGCCGGAGCAGGGCATTATGTCAAAATGGTGCACAACGGTATTGAGTATGGGGATATGCAGCTGATCTGTGAATCGTACTACATCCTCAAACATGCCTTGGGACTCACCAACGAAGAACTTTACAAAGTCTTCGACGAATGGAACAAAGGGGAACTGGAAAGTTACTTGATTGAGATCACTCGCGACATCTTCACCGTCATCGATGAAGAAACGGGCGAGTATCTGGTTGACAAAATCCTGGATACCGCCAAACAAAAAGGTACCGGAAAATGGATGAGCCAGCACGCTCTGGACCTGGGTGTTCCTACCACACTGATCACTGAAGCCGTTTATGCCCGTTGCCTGTCTGCTCAGAAAGACGCACGCGTACGTGCATCCAAGATTCTCGGCGGTCCCGACAAAAAGTTTGAAGGTGATCGCGATCAGTTTATCGAAGATGTCCGGCAAGCCTTGTACGCATCCAAATTATGCAGCTACGCTCAAGGATACGTTCAGCTGAACTCTGCCGCCGAACACTTTGGCTGGAAGCTGAATAATGGAGATATCGCACTGCTGTGGCGCGGCGGATGTATTATTCGTTCCACCTTCCTGCAGGACATTAAAGCAGCCTTCGACAAGAACCCGGAACTGGAAAACCTGCTGCTGGACGATTTCTTCCGCAATGCGGTTGAAAACGCGCAACCAAGCTGGCGTCGTGTTGTCTCAACCGCCGTCGAACTGGGACTGCCGGTTCCGAGTTTCACTGCCGCTTTGAGCTACTACGATGGCTATCGTCAGGCGCGCTTACCAGCGAACCTGCTGCAGGCACAACGTGACTACTTTGGCGCTCATACCTATCAACGAACTGACAAAGAGGGAACGTTCCATACTGACTGGATTCGTGAGCGCCGTCTGGACTCATAAGCTGATCCCGGCAGGTTCATTCGAATGAACCTGCCGTTTTTTTTGCTGTAGCCAGCCTGATGATTCGCCCGTTAATATAGGGGATAACTTTATAGACGGGCAACATGGTGATTAGCGGGGAGTGGAGCAATGCGAATCGTGCTGTTGGGGACAGGTGGTTATCACCCTAATGAGCGTCGGCATACTGCCTGCTTAATGCTCCCCGAGATGGGAATCATTTTTGATGCGGGAACCAGCTTTTTTCGTGTTCCCGATTTCCTGCAAACGCGCGATTTACAGATTTTTTTAACACATGCCCACCTGGACCATATTGCAGGGCTCTCTTTCTTCCTGGTCCCCATGCTGACAGATCAAGTCGATTCCGTCAAAGTGTATGGGGAAGCAGCCAAGCTGACCGCGATTCAGACACACCTGTTCTGTGAAGAAATCTTTCCCGTCCTGCCTGATTACGATTTCACAACGTTGCCCGAAACAGTTGCTGTCCCCGGAAACGGAATTCTGAAACACTTGAAGCTGGAACATCCGGGCGGATCTGTGGGGTATCGCATTGATTGGCCCGAACATTCGCTGGCGTATATCACCGATACCGCCAATCCCGAACAACATCTCGACTTTGTTCGAAACGTCGACCTGCTGATCCACGAATGCTACTTCCCGGATGACATGGCAGAGTGGGCTGAAAAAACCGGTCACAGCCATACGACGCCCGTCGCGAAGCTGGCCAGAGACGCGCAAGTCGGAAAACTGGTTCTGACACACATCGACCCGCAACGTTCAGGCGATGACCCCATCGGAATCCAAGTTGCTCAGCAGATATTTCCAAATACAATTCTGGGCGAAGATCTGATGGAACTCGAATTTTAAACCCGGAACATGAAATCCAAGTCGTCCACTTTCTTAAGACCAGGCAAGCATTCCTCATGACGAAAGAAACAGCAGGCAACACATTTCTTTCTCAAGAACTGCTTGAACTGTTGAGAAACCCGGAAAATGGAAATCCTCTGGAATGGGATGCGGAACAAAACGTACTCATTAACCAGGAAACCAATCGTTCTTTTCCCGTCAAAATGAATATCCCCCGGTTTGTCGAATCGGAACATCTCACCAGTTTCGGACTACAGTGGAATAAATACGAGGTAGCACATGACGATGAAGACCGTGCAACCTTTGCTGCCAAAACCGGCTTAGAGCTCAGCGAATTACAAGGACTCAAGATCCTGGACGCCGGCTGTGGAGGCGGCCGTTACTGCAAAGTCGCCGCAGAAGCAGGGGGGAATGTATTCGGTGCCGATCACACGACAGCAGTCGAGAAAGCACAAACGCTCTGCAGTCACCTTGAAAATGTGCAACTGGTTCAGGCTGACCTGAAACATCTCCCGTTTGCCCCCGAATCCTTTGATTTCGTCTTCTCGATCGGCGTGATGCATCACGACAAAGATACGCGCGCCGTCTTCGATGCTGTAGCCCGCATGGTCAAACCCGGGGGCCGTTATTCGGTCTGGCTCTATCGCAAAAACCAGTGGTGGCAGGAATGGATTAATTCCGGTCTTCGAAAAATCACCACGCGCATGACTCCTGAAAAACTGGAACCCTGGTGCCGCCTGGGGGCGTGGCTCGGCGGTATTCCCGTAATCAACAAAGTCCTGAATAAAGTCGTCAATTTCAGCAATCACCCCAATTGGGAAAATCGGGTTTGCGATACCTTTGACTGGTTCGCGCCCGCCTATCAATACCATCATACTACTGACGAACTCAAAACCTGGTTTGAACAGGCCGGGTTTGAAAATTTGAAGATTCTCCCACCGGAAAAATCAGGTCCCTTCTACCTTTGGTGCTATCACCATAATCTCCTAATTGGCAGTGGCGTGAACATCCAAGGCACGAAAACCGCTTAACACATTCAGATCCCTGATCAAAAACATCGGCCCAATTGTTAAGTCCTGCCTGATTTACCCGACACGTTCGATGGTGAAATCGATCAGGCGCAACCCCCTTTCAAATCTGATATCCACACCGAATACGGTTCGAAATGAGACAGACTATTATTAAACCGGCTATCAGACTTGACAATCTGGCCTAAAAAAGTGATAGAGGAAAGAACTTGATTTAGAGATACATATAAATTTATCCATTTGTCACCCATGAAGATTGTTCAATCTTTGGGGACATGAATAAAAAAACGTTTGTTTCTAACCTGAAGAACAATCCATTCCACATTCCAACATAAAACTGCCACTCCATTTTGTGGCAGTCAAGCGCGACAGGGAGTGTCATGAATCCATCGAACCCTCCGCCCGGGCAATCGACTCCTCAAATAGAAGAACTGGTCACGAAGCATTACAACGCAACGATTCAAGAATTGCGCAAACCACACGATCATTTGATGATTGTGCGAGTCAAGCCTGACGCAGAGGTTCCCAGTTTCTCAGGTGGTCAATACACAACCCTTGGATTGGGATCTTGGGAACCACGGGTTGATGGAGGTCCGCTGGCGGAGTTACCCAAGCCGAAACTAATTCGCCGCGCTTATTCCATCTCTTGCCCCATGGTCGACACGCAGGGTATTCTGCTCGCGAATGACCAGATCGACTATCTGGAATTTTATATCACACTCGTGTTACGCCCCGATTCAGACGATCCACCACTGACCCCCCGCCTGTTTTCTCTGAAGGTAGGAGACCGGTTGCACCTTGGTAAGAAACCGGTGGGAACGTACACACTCAAGCCAATTCAACCCGAAGACAATGTCATTTTTGCAGGAACAGGCACGGGTGAGGCCCCTCATAACTCGATGAGCGTGGAATTACTCAAACGGGGACATACCGGAAAAATTGTCTCCATGACCTGTGTCCGATACAAAGGAGACCTCGGCTATCTGGATCAGCAGGACCAGTTGCAGAAACAATTTCCTAACTACCGATACGCAGCATTTACAACCCGAGAGCCTGAAAATGTCGACCAGAGCCACCCTCACTATGTCGGCAAACAATATTTACAGGACATCATTCATCCTGAAAAGTTTCAGGAGCAGTTTGGCTGGACTCCGAACCCGGAACAGACACATGTCTTCCTGTGCGGCAATCCATCCATGATTGGACTTCCGGAAAAAGACGAACAGGGAACGCTGGTCTTCCCCGAACCCAAAGGCATGGTCGAACTGCTGACAGAGCAGGGATATCAACTCTCAACCGCCAAAAGCCCGGGAAATATCCACTTCGAGAAATACTGGTAAGACCAGCATTTTAAAAGAATGCATTTCGCATAGATCGAAAGCGAGCGAGGCTGATCAAAAACCCCTATTGAATTGCTGGCTTGGACTGCGCAAAGAGTATCTGAAATACTCAGTAGTGGATGAGAACGCGATACAATATCTAAAATACTGCGCGAGAAACTCATCGTTGAAAATCATTTCAAAGAGAGTTGAAGCGATGCGTCAATGACGGACGATCTGTAGCAGATCACGTTCTCAGTAAGCAGTAGGGGCTCAAAGTCAAAGCGACCTGATTAAAGTCGCTTTGAACAACCCTCAAACGGGCTTAGCCTTTACGGTGTCTGATTTTAGCTCTTGCACGTCGTTTTTTACGACCAATTTTTCGACGACCTTTACCTGTCTTCTTGGTACCCATTCGAAGAAATGCCTTTCGTTTCTACATCTAATTTAAGTGATTTTCAATATATTCGGCTCTGTTAACCCATCGACATCTTGCGGGTTAACATCCAATTTCAACCGGATAATAGCGGTTTCAGTTCAGAAACCATGGTGCAAACCGTTACTTTAACAGGCTTTGGCAGAATCTTCAACCACGTCTGTTCAAGGAATTTCAGGTCCCTTGAGAAATCTGTCTGAAAACCGGATGATAGAATCACAGCCTTAGAAGCTCAAACAGACTCAACTCTTCACCAGGAACAGCTAAAATGGATTATCGCAACTTAGGAAAAGCTGGCGTACGTGTCTCTCCCGTTTGTCTGGGAACAATGATGTTCGGCGGACCAACCAACGAATCAGACTCGATCACCATTATGCATAAAGCCATCGATCTTGGCATCAACTTCTTCGACACCGCAAACATGTACAGTACAGGTGGTTCAGAAATCGTCGTGGGAAAAGCCCTAGCGGATCGACGTGAAAAAGTGATTCTTGCAACCAAAGGCCGTGCTCCGATGGGAGACGGCCCCAATGACGCCGGTGCCAGCCGTGCCCATCTCATGCGAGAATTAGACAACAGCCTCAAGCGGATGGGAACCGATTACGTCGATCTTTACTATGTCCATACTCCCGATTATCAGACTCCCATTGAAGAGACGCTTCGCACCCTGGACGACATGGTCCGGTCGGGAAAAGTCCGCTATATCGCCTGTTCCAACTTTCGTGCATGGCGACTGGCGGAAGCACTCTGGACCAGCGATGTACGCAACCTCTATTCGTTCAGCTGTGTGCAACCGCTGTATAACATCATGAACCGGGACATTGAGGTCGAACTGATGCCCCTCTGTCAGGAAAAGGGAATCGGCGTCGTCAGCTACAGCCCGCTTGCCCGAGGAATCCTGACCGGAAAGTACCGCAAAGACCAACCCTTCCCCGAAGGGAGTCGCGCTTCCCGCAATGACAAACGCATGAACGAAGCGGAACTCCGTGATGTCAGCATTGAACTGTCGCAGGAAATTGCCGACTACTGTGACAAAAAAGGCGTTTCCATAACGAATTTTGCCTTGGCCTGGTGTCTGGCAAATCCGATTCTCACCTCAATTATTATCGGCCCCCGTACCATGGAACAATTCGACGACAACATGGGTTGCCTGGATGTGGAAATCACCGCCGAAGATGAAGCCTTTATCGATTCGCTCGTTCCCCCGGGAGAACACAGCGGCAAAGGATTCCAGGATCCTCAATATCCGGTCACAGGACGAGGGAAATAATTCCTGTCAGGGGAGTCCCCCAAACTGTCGAACGGCTTCGTACATCACGGCGGTCGCGGTGCTGGCTAAATTCAGGCTGCGAACCTGCTCATACATCGGCAGTTTCAGATTGGAGTCGGGGGACTCTTCCAGAATGCGGGGTGGCAGGCCGTTACTTTCACTGCCAAACAGGAAAACATGTCCCGGTTCCAGCTCCGCCTCCCAGACGAAGCGGGTTGCGAACTTGGTCAGCTTCCACCATGTCCTGTCAGACAGCTGTTCCTGCACTTCCGCCAGGCTGTCGACTGCTTCCCAGTTCAAATGCTGCCAGTAGTCCATGCCGGCACGTCGCAAATGCTTTTCATCGAGCTTAAAGCCCAGAGGTCTGACCAGCCACAATTTGGCACCGACGGCCACGCAGGTGCGGCCGATATTGCCGGTATTCTGCGGGATATCCGGCTGGTAAAGGACAACGTGCATGGAAGGCTCAGACGATGATGACATTTCGACTCTCAAATTGGTAAAATTCTCGTAAAACAGGGATAAATACGAATTTATAGCACTCGTAACAAAGCACGATCTATGTAATACTTAACGCGTTTCCGTTATGATACTTCTGCTCAAAATCAGCTCTTGGGCAGGGTACTCGAACAGGCAAGAGAATGGTACGGACAGCCGTTCCCGCTGTCGAACATTTTTCTAATTCTAGAGCGCATCACATTTAACTATAGCGTCACTCAATCTAATATACTCGGTCCAAATGGCCTTGGAGACGCTACAGTAAAACTGGACACAGTCTACAAACTCAAATTCAAACTAGTACAACTCAATAAGATTTTCCCATGTTTCAAAAAGTCAGCGATGCCAGCTTCATTCAAGGTGAACACGAAATCCTCAAATTCTGGGAAGAGAACCAGACTTTTGACCAGCTTCGCAAAAAAAATAAAGGCAAACCCAAGTGGAGCTTCATTGACGGCCCCATGACGGCTAATAACCCGATGGGCGTTCACCATGCATGGGGTCGCGCCTACAAAGATGCCTACCAGCGTTATTACGCCATGACAGGGCATGAGCTGCGATTCCAGAATGGTTTCGACTGCCAGGGGCTCTGGGTCGAAGTCGAAGTGGAAAAAGAGCTGGGCTATGGAACCAAACAGGAAGTCGTCGAACACGGCATCGATAAATTCGTCAACGAGTGCAAAAAACGCGTCCTGCGTTTCGCCGCCCGTCAAACAGAACAGTCGGTACGCCTGGGTTACTGGATGGACTGGGATGATCCCGACGAACTGCGCAATCTGGCAGAGTACGTCGGCAAAGATACCGAAGTCACGCTCACAGCCCCAAGTGGAAAGCAGATCACCGACAAAGCGGACATGCTGGTTTCAAAATTGGGAAATGCCGAATGGGGGGGCAGCTATTTCACATTCTCCACCGAAAACAACGAAACGATCTGGACCTTCCTCAAAAAGTGTTTTGAACGCGGCAAAGTCTATCGCGGCCACGATGTCATGCCCTGGTCAGGCAGGGGAGGCAGCGCCTACAGTCAGATGGAAGTCGCAGACGGGCGGAAGCTCTCCGTGCATCGTTCGGTCTTCGTCCGCTTTCCACTTAAAGACCGTGAAAACGAATACCTGCTGATCTGGACAACAACTCCCTGGACGCTCACCAGTAACGTCGCGGCTGCCATCAATCCCGATCTCGATTACGTCAAACTGCAGGCAAAAAAAGATGACGCGGTCTACTACTTCGCTAAAGACAACCTGGAATACCAGCGACTGAGTCGGGAATTCAAAGAAGGTTTTGGGAAGCCCGAATGGTCCTGGCCGAAAGAGGTTCCCAAACTGAAAACGCTGGCACAGATCTTTAAAGAGCAGGGGGGTTATGAAATTCTCGACACCATCAAAGGAGCTGCCATGGTGGACTGGGAATACGAGGGTCCCTTCGATGATCTTCCTGCACAACAAACGCCGGGCGGCTATCCCAGCGATGAGAAATTACTCGACCAAAGTGGTATCTCCTGCCATAAAGTGGTTGACGGCGGCCGCGATTTCAAAGGCAATCCCCATGTCGTCGCCGGCGAAGGTACGGGTATCGTCCATACCGCTCCCGGCTGTGGTGATGTCGACCATCAACTGGGAAAACAATTGGGACTGGTAGCAATCGCCCCGCTCGGTGAGGATGGTCGATTCGAAGAGGGATTCGGTGAATTCACCGGCAAAGAAGCCATTGATCCCACAACTCCCGAACTCGTCTTTGAACGACTGAAAGAAAAAGGTCTGCTGGTCTATGTCGAACAGTACCCGCACATCTACCCGCACTGCTGGCGAACCGGCGATGAACTGATTTTCCGTCTGGTCGATGAATGGTTCATCAACATGGACTGGCGCGAAGAGATCAAAGAGGTCACCCGTCAAATCGACTGGGTTCCCTCCAGCATTGATGGTGAGCAGCATGAACTGGAATGGCTCACCAATATGCGGGACTGGATGGTTTCCAAGAAACGCTTCTGGGGTCTGGCACTGCCTATCTGGGTCGATGAAGAAACCGGCGACTTCGAAGTCATCGGCTCCCTCGCTGAACTCAAAGAACGTGCCGTAGAAGGCTGGGAAGCGCTGGAAGGACATACGCCTCACCGTCCCTGGATTGATCAGGTCAAGCTGCAAAACCCGAAAACAGGCAATCTGATGACGCGTATCCCCGATGTGGGAAACCCCTGGCTGGATGCAGGCATCGTGCCGTTTTCGACGATGCAGTACAACACAAATCAGGAAGAATGGAAGAAGTGGTATCCAGCGGATCTCGTCACCGAGTGTTTCCCTGGCCAGTTCCGCAACTGGTTCTACGCATTACTCTCGATGGCCACGATGATGGATGGCACGCCGCCGTTCAAAACTCTGCTCGGCTATCGACTGGTGTTGAATGAAGAAGGCAAGCCGATGCACAAATCGGATGGAACCGCCATCTGGTTTGAAGAAGCCGCCGAGCAACTGGGAGTCGATACGATGCGCTGGATGTATCTGGCACATAACCCGGCCTCTGATCTACGATTTGGCATGCGGAACCCCGAAAAACAGGTGACGCTGAATACGCCGGAAGGCCCGATCAGCAAAACGAAAGAGGGCGCTCCGACCTGTCTGGTGGAAAGTAAGCCAGCCGATGAAATTCGCCGTCAGGTTTTGATCCCGCTTTGGAACTCCTACGCATTCTTTGTGAACTATGCACGCCTGGATGAATTTGATCCCGCTCAAGAACGTGTTCCGGTTGTCGAACGTCCTGAAATCGACCGCTGGGTCATATCCAACCTGCAAGCCTTGCTCGCTTCTGCCAAAACGGAAATTGAAGCCTATAACTATGCCGGCTTCCTCAAAAACGCAACCGCGTTTATTGATGATTTGTCGAATTGGTACATCAGACGAAATCGACGTCGCTTCTGGCGTTCTCAGGATGCGAACGATACAGACAAACTGGCCGCTTATCAGACTTTGTTTGAAGTGCTGGTCACACTGTCCAAAGCACTTGCTCCCAGCATCCCGTTCCTCAGTGAGCGAATTTACCAGAATCTGATGACCAGCTGGGATGAATCGGCGCCTCACAGCGTACATCTTTGTGACTATCCCCAGTGTGATGACTCGCTGCTGGATGAAGAACTCAACTTCCGCGCCCTGCAGGCTCAGATTGTGGTCAAACTGGGACATAAGTTACGCGATGAAGCCAACCAGCGCGTCCGTCAACCCCTGGCGGAACTGCGATTTGCCTGCCAGACAGCACAACAGTCTGAAGCCATCGAAAGCCTGGCCAATACAATTGAAGAAGAACTGAATATCAAACAGGTCACGCGCTGTGAAAACCTGGATGATCTGGTCAGCTATACTTATAAACCGAATTTAAAAACGCTGGGGCCTAAATACGGCAAGCTACTCGGCATGCTGCGAAAAGAGCTGCCAGAAGTCGGAGACGCGGTACTCGGCCCCCTCAGACGTGGCGAATCAGTCTCACTGGAACTTTCCGGGAATCAGATCGATCTGGAGCCCGACGACGTTCTGGTTGGAACCGAACAAGCGGCTGACTGGGTTTGCTCTGATGATCAGGGAATCCAGATTGCCATTTCAACCAAGTTGACACCCGAACTGGAAGCAGAAGGGATGGCCCGCGATTTTGTGCGGCAGGTTCAACAGCTTCGCAAAGAAGCCGACCTGGAAATTGAAGACCGGATCAAAGTCTACTTCAATTCCAATGACGCGACCGAAGTCGAGCAGGCAGTTGCAAGCTGGACCGAGTATATCCTGGGAGAAACCCTGGGAGATCAACTCGAACAAGTACCAGCTGACAGTACGGTCGAACTGAAAGAAGTCACAATTGGAAATTCCAAAGTCGGAATTCGCATCGAGAAATCATAAGCCGGATCTGATCTTCAAGTCGTAGTCGCGGATTCGATTTCGCGACTACGACCATTGATCACTCGATTATTTCTGGGACTGTTTTTCTTCGATACGCTCTACCAGTCGCGTTACGTAGGACTGCAGACGTCGATCCAGCTTTGGGTTCTTAAGAGGCAACTGCGCAATTTCATCTTTGACCGGAGCCACTTTTTCATTGCTCAACTTATCAAGTCCATTCAATGCCAGCATAGCAACATACACACCATCCTGATTCTGGTTCGAGAGTGAAACCAGCGTCTTGACTGCCTCTTTGGACTCCTGCGCATCACCATATTTGCCGAGTGCCTCTGCGGCGATACAGCGTACCGATTTTGAAGAATCTTTTAACGATTTCTGTAATGCACTGTGAGCCTGTTTGACTGCATCTTCTCCTCGCATCAAAAGTCCCATCGCCGCCCAATAGCGGACAGCGGAATTTTGATCATCGAGTCCGGCCACGAGTTCAGCCTGCTCGTTCTGCTGTCCGGAAGACGCCACTTCTGCCATCGCCAGAATTTTCTTCAAGGGATAGAGCTCATTATTCTGCCCGATCAAATAGGGGGCACCGCCGTCAGATAGACTGTGAATTTCCGCTTCCGGCATAAATCCAAGATCCCGTATCTCAAGGATTTTCTGCTGTTGGGCCTGCCGCAGTTCCTTTAAAATATCCTGATGTTCGTCGGAAACCGCCAGATTATTGACTTCGTCCGGGTCTGCCTCGAGGTCATACAATTCTTCTGCTGGTTTGGTTTCCCAAAAATAGGTCTGCGGGGGAACCAACTCACCGGCATCATACATTCTCTTCCAGACCTGAGTTGTCGGGGTCTGAAACATGTAATTCAAATACTGACCATACTTTTTGTGAGGCATGAAATTTTTGATATACAGATAACGCTTATTCCTGACTGATCGAACCAGATCATAGCGTTCATCCATCCGACCGCGAAAACCGTATTGATACTCTTGGGGCGCTGTCTCATACTGCCCCATAAATGCATTTCCCTGCATATGCGCTGGTGGTTTGATGCCAGCCAGACTCAGCGCCGTGGGTGCGAAATCGACAAAACCAACCAGTCGATCCGACTTGCCATCTGTCTGATAATCAGGGGGAGCCAGCTTACGGAACTTCGGGGGAACATAAACCACCAGTGGAACCTGTAGCCCGGAATTATAAGGCCAACGTTTGCTGCGCGGCATTCCCGAACCATGATCACCATAATAAAAAATGATGGTATCGTCGGTCAGTCCTGCGTCGGCAAGTTCCCTGAGATTCTTCCCCACCAACGCATCCATTTCCGTGATGCGATCATAGTACTGCGCCCAGTCATGGCGGACTTCAGAAGTATCCGGGTGGTAAGCAGGCACACGCGCTTTGGCAGGATCATGCACCAGCGTGTGTGGACGATTACGAATTTTACTTTCGTGGCTGATCGTATGGTTGAAGACGGCAAAGAAGGGTTGACCGGCTTTTCGATTCTTCCAATGCGCTTTTCGGTTGGATTGATCCCAGACCTTGCCTGGCTTGGCGACGTTGTAATCTTCTTTGCTGTTATTCGTGCAGTAGTAACCGGCTTCTCTAAGGTACTGTGGATACATCAGAAAGTTTTTGGGTAACTTGACCATGCTCCGCATATGTTCGGCCCCCAGGCAGGTCGGGTACATGCCTGTAATCAATGTCGTTCGCGCGGGAGCACAAACGGGCGCCGTCGACCAGCAGTTGAGATAGATCATCCCCTGCGATGCCAGTTTATCAATGTGCGGCGTGTCGGCGTATTGATCTCCATAACAACCAAGATGAGGACCGTTGTCTTCACTGGTAATCCACAAAATATTCGGACGGCTGGTTTCCGACTCCGCTGCGAAAAGTGGAAGATCAGAGACACAGATGAGGGCAATGGTTAAAGAAAGCAGAATCCATCCGAGTTTGTTTTGTAGCGCACTTCTAAACCGCATTTGTTTTCTTTCAAATCTAATCTGAAGGTGAAAGCCCATTCCCAGAAAATTGGCTTGTCTTTTTTAAAAACGTGTCTTACCAGCAAGAATGCAGACCAAAGCCTGATTAGTTTGCTTTGACATCATAACACAACAGTAAATCCTGATCTCGTAAGAAAAGCTTTCCATCTGCGACAACCGGGTGAGGCCAGGCGGGCTTGCCGCTCCGCTCGGGTTGGTCGAACTGTCCCTTTTCCACATATGACTTGGGATTCACTTCCACCAGTGCGATGGGCCCTTTCTCACTCCGCATATAAATATGGCCGTCGGCACAAGTCAGGGCGCCTTTTCCGACTGATCGATTCTGCCAGACGGTCTGACCATCTCTCAGATTAATGCAGGTCAGCACGCCAGGATCACTGGACCCATACAGGAATCCATCGACCTGAACCATGCCTCCATGATGGTTTTTCATATCCGGTGTAAAGAAACCTAACTGAGCAGACACCCGATTTTGGGCCGCCGTCAAACGGAGCAGGGCTCCCCCCGTACCATAACCGGATGCATAAAAAATCGAGTTACTGCCTGGAAAAAAGATCGGTGCAGAACAGTTGGCCGTTTTATTCGCTGCCCGATTATTCCCCCAGAGTGGTGTCCCGGTTTGCGCCTCAACGCCCATAATGCCATCATGGGTAAAATTCACATACTGCTGCACGCCCCCCACTGTCACCTTAATCGGAGAGGAGTAAGCTGCTTTCGGGTTTCCGGGAACAGCCGCCTTCCAGATGGGACTTCCATTCTGCTTATTGAGGGCCACCATGGTGGCACCTTGCCCGCCGGGAGAGCAAATCAATTTCTCACCATCGATCAGGGGAGATTCACTGATCCCCCAGACAATATTACTGGCGCCAAAATCCTGTAGGATATTTTTGGTCCATTCTACATTTCCCTCTCTGGTCGACATTCGGGAAAGGTCTCCACTTGCCCCCAGCACATACAACACATCGCCATCAACTGTGGGAGTCGAACGCGGGCCATTTCCCTGTCCATCTTTGAATATCGCCCCATTAGGCTGAGTCCAGACAATTTCACCCGTATTTACATCAATGGCGATCACGACTTCTTCATTCGCTTTGGTCCCCATCGTAAACACCAGATTCCCGCTGAGAGAGACCGAAGAATACCCCTCACCTAAACCGCGGGCGGTCCAAAGCAGTTTTGGCGGGCTTTGATTCCAGTCTTTGATCAAGCCAGGCTCAGTCGAAATATTGGCACGTTGCGGACCACGAAACTGAGTCCATCCCTGAGCAAGAGGAGACGGAGTTCCCACATCCGTTTTTTGTTTGGCTTTCATCTCTTTTTTGGGCCGACTCACCGTGCTGCTGGATTTGGAAGCCAGAACTTCTCGGACGGAAAGCCGCGTAATCGTTCCGGATGCGGTTGTAAAAACGGTTGCCCGCTGACCAACCTTGAACTGATCAAACTGAGACTTCTTTCCGTTGAACGTAGAAGACGCAGAATCCGGAATCGAAAAACTTTTTTCTTTCCCCTGAGTCGATTTGATTGTGACCTGTTTTTGTGACTCGGAAAGTGAAGTGATGATGCCACTGAAAATGGCTGCATCAACCTGTGCCACCCAAAATGTGAATAACAGACAGACAGTCAGATTTAAAAGACGCTTTGATCGCATGAGAAGCCCTCTTATATTTCAGAAACCGGTCTTGTCCTGTATTGCTGCTACCTGGCAGGCATAATTTCAGGCTCGATTATAACCGGACCAGCACACCGGATGAAGCAGGAATTACGAATTGCCGGATTTTGGGGATCTTTTCTGACCGATTCAAAATCCCAATCCAATCAGTTCACGGAAGCCCCTCTGTCGATGGGACGCGACTCCATTTCGACCTGGGTTACGACGGGACGATGATCCGAGACCCAGGTCCACCGGTTCTCTGCAGAAAGAACCTTTATAAATTGATTGGCCCAAATACCATCCAGATCCAGGACAGGCAGAGGTAAAGGCCAGGTAGGCATGTAACCATTGCCGGCAACTTCAAACGAATTTTTTAATGTCCTTCGTACAGGTTTAAAATGAACGGAATCGCTGGGGGTATTAAAGTCACCCAGAACTAAAAGCGGACGATCATCAGTTTCTGAAACTCGATTTGCCAGTTCTTGCAGAGCTGATTTTCTGGATCGCAAAATGGTACTTTTGATGTCGACCAGATAAACAGACATCTTGACTTGCGACGATTGGGGCAAGATTAAATCGAACCGTTCATACTTTCCCATTTTGGCAAGTACCCCTGAACTCTGACTCGAAATTGGAACACGCGACAGAAACACGAGTCCCTCCTTCACGAACTGATAAGGGTGTTCTGGAAAGGATTCTTTCCAGAACAATTTCATTTTCTCTGAGTCCGCTCCAGCTTCCACCAGACCAATCAGATCAGCATCAACGGCTTTCAACTCATCCAAAACGCGATCCATTCCCCAGATTCGATCCCCAATATTCCAGAAATGAACGCGGAGCTCAGTTGGGTTGCCTTCTAGAATGCCGGATGACGTGTGGTGTCTTTGAAATTGAGAGTTCCAGCACCAACTCCCGCTGACCAGCGTCAGCAACAACCAGACCAGAGCAATTTGGTGCCAGCGAACATACCAGGATAAAATAAAAACAGACGCAGCCCCCAGGCTCAACAGAATGAGGGGAGACAAATAAAACACCAATGATGGCACTAATCCCTCTGCATCGCGCACCGTCAAACGAATCATCAGCGCCAGAACCCAACCAGCCGAGAGAATCAAAATGAATGGTTTTAGCAACCAAAATCGCAGCCGGACGGAATGAGCGCGCGAAGTCTGAGCAGAAGCCCCCGATGGTGTCCTTGCCGAATTCGTTGACTGATCTGACTTCATTCTGATTGATTTCCCTGAGACGGCACGCGCTACCCTGACTTTATTTGATCAGATCTCATTGATCTATTTATACAAGCGTGATTCTGAGTTATATTATAGTCCAGCTGTTTTAAGTAAGATTCTCACAAAAATGGAATCGCTCCTATTTTTATACTTACAACAAGGGAAACGATCTCACGATGAGCCAGACACCAGAAGAACTCATACAGGAACTGGGACATACTTTACCATCTCCTCCCGCTGCGGTGGGATCATACATTCCCGTGACACAGTTTGGGAATACAATTGTCACCAGCGGCCAGCTCCCGTTTATTGGTACCGAGTTGATGTTTAAAGGAAAAATTGGTGAACATCTTCATGAAGACGACGGTTCCAATGCAGCCTGCCTGTGTCTGTTGAATGCCCTGGCTCAGATAAAGTCAATCACTGGTGAGCTCTCCAAGATCAACAAAGTCATTCGTTTAGAAGGATATGTCCACTCAGCGCCCGGATTCGATCGACAGCCTTATATCTTAAACGCAGCATCAAAGCTCTTAACTGACGTTTTGGGAGATAAAGGAAAACATACACGTGTTGCGCTGGGAATTTCAGAAATGCCTCTGAACGCTGCCGTTCAAATCGCACTCTGGGTTGAAGTCTCGCCCTAAGGCGCGAACAACTTCTTTAACAGGGGAATCGGCCCGGATACTACAAAATGGGAAGAGTCTCAATGAACTGGCGTGAAATTCAAGTTGCCCCGCGTACTTTTACTGGCTCCCGTACAACACAAGTCAGAGCAGCAATTCTTCTGTTTGCCTTGATGATCAACACCAGTCTCGCCACTGGTCAGTTACCTCAGATTTCCCCACGCGGTTCAAAATCGAATTCCACTTCTCCAGTAAAAGTTGTGCCTGGAAATCAAGAGACCGCTAAGAAAGGTACTACCTGGACTTCGTTCCTGGGAAATCGCCGTAACGGAATTTCAGAAGAAACCGGTCTGAACTTGAACTGGAACGTACATCGGCCTGCTGTGCTCTGGCGCGTTCCACTAGGCAGCGGTTATTCTTCTATCGTGGTGGCTAACGGCCGAATCTGGACGATGGCAACCCACTTGACGAACGATTATGTCGTCTGCTTTGATGCGGATACAGGTAAGAAACTTTGGTCCACAATCGCTGCACCGACCTATCTGGATAGCCAGAGACAAGCACGTGGCCCCCGTTCTACTCCCACCTATGATGATGGAAAACTATATTGCCTCTTGCCAGCCGGGGACTTACTCTGCCTGGAAGCCAATTCCGGTAAAATCGTCTGGAAAAAGAATATTTTCGATGTGAGTGGTGCTGGACAACAGGAACAGAAAACCATTTACTACTGGGGCATGTCCGCCTCGCCTCTGATCGAAGGAGACCTGGTCATCCTTCAACCCGGCGGTTCCAATAACAACTCAGTGATTGCTCTGAATAAAGATACCGGAAAACTGGTCTGGTCTGCTGGAAATGATCCCCCCGGTTATGGCTCGCCAATTGTCATCGAAGCAGAAGATCAACGCCAAATCATTGTGCCGACCGGACAATCAATTCTCTCACTCAACCCGGAACAGGGAAGTCTGCTCTGGCGCGTGGTCTGGGGTAACAAATACAACTGCAATTGTGCCACTCCTGTCTGGAATGAGGAATCCCTGTTTATCTCTTCTGCTTATGGAACAGGCGCAATGCGGTTTGCCTTGATCCGTCAGAATGAAAGCCTGCGTCCGATCTCACAGTGGAAAACTCTGGCGATGCAGAACCAGTTTGCTACCAGCATCATCAAGGATGGTTATATCTATGGCCCGCACGGCGACCTGGCTGCAGTCACATACCGTTGCCTGGATTTGCAGCGCGGAAAGGTTCAGTGGATGTCCAGACGTGTTGGTAAATGCACGCAAATCGCTGTGGAAGACCATATCATCTGCCTGACAGAGCAGGGGACTCTGATCCTAATCGAAGCCAACCCTACTGAGTATCGCGAGAAAGGCAAGCTGACGGGATTACTCGGATTTAAAGCCTGGG
Source organism: Gimesia fumaroli (assembly GCF_007754425.1). NCBI lineage: Bacteria > Pseudomonadati > Planctomycetota > Planctomycetia > Planctomycetales > Planctomycetaceae > Gimesia > Gimesia fumaroli. The sequence goes on along the minus strand of NZ_CP037452.1, from coordinate 3,017,289 downwards.
CTCACCCAGCCCTGGCAAACGGGCGACTGTACCTGCGTGACGAAAAAAGAATGATCTGCCTTGATCTGAAAAAAAAATAGCCGCGAAGGAATGCTTTTTCCGTCACGGCCATAATCGTCAAATGGAAACAGTGATTTTATTTCGCAGGAGCGGTTTCCAAGTCTTTTTTGAGACGCACCAGTTTTTGCTCCTCCTGCTTGAGCAGTTTTTCCTGTGCTTCAATTTGTTGCTCTAAAGTCTGTTTGCTTTTCACAACTGCCTTGGGAGGCAGAATTCGGCGGGGCGGATTTCGAAGCTTAACCAAGGCTCTTTTATTTTCAGCCTTAACTCGCGCCAGAATTCGATCTGCCTGCAGAATGGTCCTGCGTGCTTCATCAAAGGCGGTATGTTTGTTTCCATCTCGGTCTTCATATTCACCCAGATCATTTTCGCCTTCGTTATTTTCGATGTCGTTCCTGGCATCCATGAGTGCATCGTAATAGGCACGGGCCAGACCGGTTTTCAGATCATCACGATCATAGTCGGAATACTCATCCTTTTCAGCGGACTTCTTCTGAGCAGCGGCAGCAGGCTTACGCTCTCCCTCTTTTTGATCTGCTGAACTAAAGCTGGACATGGTGACATAAAACAGCCCCATTACAACAGCCAGTACTAATAATCGTTTCATCAATCCGCCTCATCTATTTTAAAAATGCGAAATAACCACAGGCTATTTATTCATCGAACTCATTATATTCAATCCATTCCGTTTATTTCAATCTTTTTAACACAAAAAGGAAAATACAGCCCAGACAAACCAAAAAAAAGGCCTGTGCCTCAGGCACAAACCTTTTTAGGTATTCCAAAGTTGTATCAAGCGATCTTGGACTTACGAATTGATGGCGTTAATTGCGTTTGCCAGATCCATCAGCTCGTTGATCAATGCACTTCGAAGTGTTGTCAAACCAGCAATGGCACCAATTCCGATGATCGTAAGTAACAACAGGTATTCAACAAATACAGCACCACGGACTTTTTTCTTCCATTGCTGAGTTTTGGTCCGGATTTTATTTAGCACAGGGTCGCCCTTTCATGTAGTCCAGATAGAAAATCCTCTACGAACTAACATGCATAACCTGTACCAATCCTTTGAATTTTCAGGATTCTGTACGCCTGGAGATTTTTATTTGTCGAATCGCAATAGGTGAAGCGAAAATACCACAATCAACAGCGGGTACTTGCCCAGATACATACCTCGTAGATGCAAATAAACCGTAACAAAAACGATCAGTGACCATCCAAAATGTTAACAATCAGATACATTTTGAATCAGGCAGACTCCAGAAGGATACAATCAAAAGCAAGGGGAACCGGGGCGTGAAACGGCGAACGACGTCATGTGAAGTCGCTTAAGCGTTCAGAGACCGAATGGCTTCTTCTCGATTTGGATAAGTTTCCCACAGTTGATCAAGATGGGTCACTTCAAGCACTTCCGTACAATATTCACTGAGACCGCAAATACAGAATTTACCGCCTTCCCGATGATTCAGGCGATTCCACATCCGGAAGATCACTTCAATAAAAGCCGATCCAAAGAATGAAGTATGGGAAAGGTCCAGTACGACGATGGGAGGGGATGCTGTTTCGGCAACCTGTAATAGAACATCCGTCAACGCATCGAGCCTGGGTTCATCCAGATTTTCGTACTCTGGCCCCAGGGACACGATAGTGACCTGACCCTCTTTGACTATTTCAGGTGGATAATCGGCAGGCATAATTGAACTGTCAACAAGATCGTCGTTTGTAAAAACCCTGCAAGTCTTAACAAGAGGGATACCAAAGGAACCTACACATAGTAATCCAAATCAGTAAACTGTCAACCAAGAAATCCGTTTGAGTATTCAAGATCTATTGGCGCAAGTCCATTCAAACCGAATATTTACCAATACGCTTCGCTCTTCGCATCTCACCTATCATCCAGTTCAATTCAGAATCGAGCCTGGAGAAGAAACCTTATCGGTCGTTTTTCCACTCTTGCAGTTTTGCCGTTAATTTCATTTTTTTATTATTGCGCAAAACAATCAGGGGCACTTCGTCTCCCACTTTATGGGCTTCGAGAGCATCAAGTAAGTCATTCGCATTTGTGATGGGCATATTATCCAGTTGCATGATCAGGTCTCCCAGAATCACATTCCCAGACTGGTCTAGTCGAATTGCCTGTAAGCCTGCCAGGTCAGCGGCTCCTCCGGGCATCACATCCCGCACCATGACTCCCTGAGCATCCTGGGGCAAGAGCTTATCGCTTTTCAGCTTGCGGGTGACAAAGTCATCAAGGCCTGTAAAATTCAAACTCGGAATCTGAATCAGCCCATAGCGAATAAGTTGAGGAACAAAGCGGCTGATCAGGTCCACGGGAACGGCATAGCCAATTCCAGCATAGACATGGGACGAGCTGTATATGGCAGTATTCACCCCAATTAAATGCCCCGAGCTGTCGAGTAAAGGGCCTCCCGAATTGCCAGGATTAATCGAAGCATCCGTCTGAATCACATCCCGTATCGACTGGCCCGTTGCAGAAATGATTTCTCGCCCCAGTCCACTGATGATTCCTGTGGTCAGAGATTGATCCAGACCAAATGGATTCCCAATTGCCAGGACGGTCTGCCCCACCTGAAGATCAGCAGAATACCCCACCTTAATCGGCTTGAGACGTTCGCTGGGCGCATTAATTTTTAGCACTGCCAGATCCTTGGAAGGCAAAAAACCCACCAACTTGGCTTTCCAGATGGTATTGTCTGCTAATGTGACCGTCGCTTCATCGGCTTTTTGAATCACATGGAAGTTCGTCACAATATGCCCCAGGCGATCCCAGATAAAACCGGTTCCTGAGCCTTGAGGCGTTTTTTGCAGATTCATACTAAATTGATCGGCTTCCAACGCAAACTCGGCTGTCCGAATATGGACCACCGAGGGCGACGATTCGTGAAATAATTCAATCGTCCTGCGTTCGGACTGGGTCAGATCTGCCCTTATGGGAATGCGAGACGTCGATTGTCTCAATTTACGGCTGAATAACTCAAATGTCATGAGACCAATCAGGACAATGAGTATCAGAATGAGCCATTTCTGAGTAATCGAAGACTTTCTCGCAGGAGTGTCATAGCGTAGTGACTGTTGTTCTGGAGCCATAACCTGATGATTTCACACAAAATGAAAAGACGGAAACTGACGTCATCCAACACTTATTCTAGGCACGTCCATTCATAGATCGCAACACCGTTGGACAGAAAGCCGAGCAGCTTACTGCAACTTTGCTGCCACAGAATTGAGATCACTGACCGCTTTGATAAATCGCTTTTTCAGTTTGGGTGATAACTCTGGGAACGCAGATTGAACTTCAGGCGATAACATCTTATAGCTGCGTTCAACAGCAGCACAGATTCGCTTGATCGCCTGCTCGGGAGTAATTTCCGGTTTCGCAACGACCGCCGCTTCCGCACCAGAACTCTGCGGAGCAGGGGATGCCGCTCCTGACCGAAACGGACTATAGTCACCTCCCGATGTTCCCATATCTCGCGCGTGCGCGCCAACGGTAGCTGATGCATCAGAGGATTCGCGGCCTCCTGATTCGAAACCGTCCCCTTCACCTTGCCCATATTCGGAGGGATCTTTGACTGAAATCGGTTCATCGGAAACAAATGCCACCTCTGAATCGACAGGATACTCTTCAAAGGGTTCTGAGATCGAAAGATCTTCACCATTGATCGCACGTCGCCAGGCTTTCAATTCAGCAACCGTCGCCTCGTTTTCTTCTGCCCACTGTAAACATTCAGGAGCATCATCCCATGTGAGTGCAATGTAATAATGTGACCACTTCAGCTTGGCATATTGCTCTCGGACGTCACCAAACGTCTCCCAAACCCGTCGACGCTGATAAATTTGATCGCCGCTTAAACCAACCATCGCACCGAAATCAGCGTCGGTTCTCCCTTTAGAATATTTTTTGGTCCATTGAGAGGCACACTCACCGATGACCCAACTACTCTCACTCATTGCTTCGCGAGCACGGTCAATCAGTTGTTCTTCAGTCATTTTTGATGTGGAATCAGTTTGATCAGTCATTTTGATGTGTCTTTTATCTGGAAACAGAAAACACTCCCCTCAATTTTTCGATGTCGTTCTCAAAAGAAGGGAGAGAGATTTTGAACCTTGAGAGCCTGAAATGCCTCTCATTAGAAAGCAGAGAAGGCTTGCCTTCGATGCTACACGGATTGAGTCAAGAATACCACCAAAGCAGAGTGGTAAGTCAAGGAGAAGACACTTTCAGCCGCTACGTCTTCCCTAAACTTTATCACTGACCCGATGATTTTTACTTCATCCCATGAGAGTTAAAATGGGAAGGTTACAAAAATATTTCGGATCACCCTTGGTTTGCTTGACCTAACTTCGATCGGTTATTAGGATTCGGTCAAATTCATACGAAGAAGCGTCGAATAATGACTCTATCGCTTCTGTTGATTAAATAGTTTCAACACTATAAACTCCTCTCTTACAAGAGTTTATTCGTTCAATAGAATTTCAGGGCGCCGTAGCCAAGTGGTCTAAGGCGGCGGATTGCAAATCCGTTATTCCCCGGTTCGAATCCGGGCGGCGCCTCTTTCATCAAAAGCCTCTCTCAAGAGGCTTTTTTATCAATCGTCTGCATTTTCAGACTGAGATCAACTTTCGCTGCTGTCTTCTCTCTACGATCCAGCCAGCAATACCCGTAAAAAAACCTGGCAATCGAATTGCTGCCAGGCATTAGATCTCAAAGATTTTCTGTTTTATCTGGTCTGGGCTGCTTTCAGATCGCTTAAGATTTCTGAATGCTTCAGACAGTGAACCAGAGAAACATCGCTGGACATGCGGCCTCTCCGGTCTCTGATGCTGTCTGCAATATTCAACATGCGATCCAAACCAACGCGAATCTCTCGATTGATCGTTCCGGTTTCACGGGATTGTAATTCTGAATACTCAGAACCGGCTGCATTCCACATGATCCAGGCAGAGGAAAGATCATGCAAACTTGCGGTTCCTGCAGGAAAGTAAGTGTTGATTCTCTCTTTCCAGGCAGACTGGGAGTACTCCATGCTTTTTTGGAATAATTCCCGGCTTTCATTCTCGCGATCTTGTTTCTGATAATATTTTGCGCGTGTGTATGCCAGATGTGATTTAGATAGGTTCAACAAATCATTTCTTCCCATTCCGGCATCCCGATTTGCCATCCACTGTACTTCGGTTTGAATTTCTTCCAGTTCACGGACATAAACCGCGAGTCCACTGGTATCATTTTTGTCGCTGCCGTAAAAATACTGGCTTTCTTGGTTGGCCACATAGACGGCTCTTGATGCTCTGCGAAATTCCGACAGATCAGCTTCACCGACCTGTAATTCCACCTTTCGAATAGAGAAGTACTCGCTAGACAGGCTTGATATCTGTGCTAACGCGGCTTGTTGAAGATCAATGTCCTTAGTCGCATTGGCAAGTTCATATTGATTTTGTGCCAGAAGCAGTCTGGCATGTACAAGATCCCCGTACCATCCTTGAGCGGCAGGTTGGTCCATCAGCTGCAACTGTTCAACAGCCTGTTGAAACAATCGTCGTTTCTGATTCAAAAAAGTGACTTCAGCTTGTTTTGACTGACGTAATTCAGCAGCTTTCAGCTTGTTTTTATACCCTAGACTGAGTGCAAGATGATATTCAGATAGAGAAAGTAATCCTCGAGAAAATGCATCCGTACTCTGACCAACCAGTTGATCTGCATTTCTATCAGATTGCTGTAACTGCTTTCGTAGTTTTGAAGAAATTTCGTGCGATTGGTCGACGGATCGTTTTGCAGCAACGATTTGCACTTTTTGATTGTGCTGGCTTTTTTGCTGCGGGACAACATTCAGAGGAATAAACTGTTTGTTCTTTTCCTTCTCGAGATGCGTTGACACAGGAAGGCTGACCATCGCAGTCGTGGAACCTTCCTCCACATCCAGAAAGCTCTGTAGATCCAGTGGAGGGGCTTCGATAACCGGCGCTTCCTGAGATGTCACTCTTGGAGAGGGAGCAGGGGATTTCAGCCAGAGAACGAAGCAGATCATTAAAAAAGTGATGGAACAGCTGATAAAGAAATGAGTTCGATCGTTCATTGAGATACAGAATCGCCAGAAAGAATAGGCCCCGATCAATCAGATCTGTCGGAGCAGGGTCAGAGCGATCCGTGCTGTGTGCTACTAATTTCTCCTTTTGGAGTCTATCGGCACAATCTATTATGCATAATTTCAAATTTAGAAGATGGCATTGTAATACTATTGATATGTATTTCTGTCAGTGACATACAAACTGTTACGATATGACTAACTAGACCAGCAGCGACCTCCCCAAGCCAGATAGCTCACCCAAAACCTGCCCACTAGACGACCCCTTATCTCTATTAAAAACAAGTATTTACGACAATTATTGCTATCGAATATTCCTCGAATGCGTGATTCCTCGATCCCGATTTCGTTTTATATATTTGTTATCAGAGCCTCTTTTTTTGATTTTCGTACTGGCGTTAGATCAAGCAGGAACACTACTATCGAGACTAATTGATACGACCACCCTATTTACCTAAAGTTACATAATTGATTCTAGTGATAACATTTGTTATCGTGTCCACAGCCGCATATTCACTATATTCTTCCCATTTTCTAACATTTTAATTTGTGGGATTTGATCACTCACCGTCATCATTCGCTGAGTTATTGGACACGGGCAGGCTGATCAAGGCCATCAATTGATTTAACGAGAACTAAAGGATTCGTGATGCCCCCTATCGGAATTATTTATACGGCAGATTCTCAATTGCAGTCTGCTCTCAAAACCGATCTGGAAAACAATATCAACCAATGCTTCCAAACGGCCTCAAACCTTTTTGAACTGGAAAGATGTTTACAGCAGAATACATCACCGGCTGTATTATATCTGGACCTGAGAACGTCCGAATCACCTTCAGATTATGACTATCGAAAAGACGTTCTGAACTATTTAACAGAATCCTGCCCCTACCCGCTCAAGCTCGTCTCAGTGATTGATCAATTCCTACCACTGGACCTGGCAGAGTCTGCTTCATTTTTAACTGATGCATTCCTGGAATACCCACCTGAGCCAGAGGAAGTGAGCACCCTTGCCAGAGAGTTAGAGGCGATTGAAGCCGTCAAGAAACCCGCGTCTCTCCCTGATTCTCGTCAAATTTATGCCAATGATCGGCATGTGACGACTTATACACCGGCAATGCTTCCCATCATCGATCAGATTTCCAAGATCGCAAAACATAATGTCACGTTGCTGCTTGTCGGCGAGACAGGAACCGGGAAAACGACATTGGCGTCAATGATTCACGAACTCTCGCCGCGAAATACGGAACCATTTCAAAACATTGCCTGCGGTGCGCTTCCCTCTGATTTAATTGAAAGCGAGCTTTTTGGGCACTTACGTGGTTCTTTCACAGGAGCAGAACGAAGTAAAATTGGCCGTTTCGAGGCGGCAGGAAAAGGAACTTTGCTCTTAGATGAAATTGATATCTTATCTGCTAAAGATCAGGCCAAACTTCTCAAAGTAATCGAAACAGGGCAGTTCGAGCCTGTCGGTTCAACCGAGTCGCGTAAGTCAGAAGCACGGCTGATTGTCGCTGCCAACGTAGAACTCGATGAATTAACACGAAAAAACAAATTTCGCTCTGACTTATATTATCGTTTGAATGTCCTGCAATTTCGATTACCGGCCCTCAGAGAACGCCCGAATGACATCATTCCACTTTCCCTGCAGTTTATCAAAGAATGCTGCGAGCAACACGCGGTTGGCATCAACAAAGTCCATCTCAAAGTACTGCGAATGCTCAAACAGTATCAATGGCCAGGCAACTTGAGGGAATTAAAAAACCAGATTCAACGAGCTGTCTTATTTTCAAATCACGGTGAGCTGACGACGGATGAATTTTCCCCTGAGATTCTTCAACAAACGATGTCACTGCCTGACAAGAGCCTCCATTCCGCACAGGAAAATAAAACCCTGGCCGATCAGGTTGCAATGAATGAAATGCACCTGTTGCAAAAATCATTGTCTGAAAACGGATATCGCAAGACAGCAACGGCAAAGGCACTGGGAATCAGCCGTGTAGGGCTTTACAAAAAGATGCGCAAGTACGGAATGCTTGAGCAAAAGAAACCGGCATCCCAAAACAAACTGCATGCAGAGAGTTAGCTCTCGGGATATCTCGCATCTGCAACCTCTTTGGAACGGATCGGTAATCAGCATGCGATTTCTAATCGCATCTTAAACTAGACCGCTGTCGCTGACTTATTGAATCGCACTCTCGTTCGTTGAATTTCGAATGGTTTCAGATGTGGTGCTGATTGTATCCCCAAATGTAGCAGGTTCAAGAATTCCACCAGGACGATGTTCGCGAATCAGGAAGTTACGGAGCTCCAGAACCGCAGGCCCGAAGAAGAGGATATAAATCGGTGGTGCCATGCAAAAAATCACGGGGAAGAGCAATTTGATACTTGTCTTACTTGAATGCTCCTCGGCACGTTGACGATATTTTCGACGAACACCATCTGCAAAATCGATCAAGGCTGTTGAAACATTCGTCCCCAGTCTCTCTGTCTGAGAGATCATCAGCGAAAGCGTATTCACATCAGGAGCATCAATTCGTTTGGCAAATTGTTTCAATGCATCCGCCATCGAATTAGCGTCCGCATGACGACGTATGATTTCAAATTCAACCGCAATATCCGGATGAGAGAAACGGACTTCCTCAGTCACACGCTGCAATGCAGTCCGCAAGGGGACTCCGCCTGTCAAACACATCATCACCAGATCGAGTGCATCGGGTAATCCTTTTTGGATCCGATGAACGCGGCGGTTCGCTTGATTATGCAGCACCATACGGGGAAGACCATATCCGGCACCTGCAACCACTAAGCCGACAACGAGAACGATCTCGGGAATATTGGTTCCTGGATCTGCCAATACACAACCAATGCCCGTTCCGATGAGTACCAGAACGATTAGTAAATTTCGGGTCGCCAGGTATTCAACCAGGGCTGTGGAACGGTAATAACCGGCCCGCTTGAGATCGAGTTCAATTTTCTTAATTTCTTCATCCGTTTGCGGAACCACGCCTGCGATCGCGCGACTGAACACACCTACTTTTGAGGTGGAATAGTTCTTCGCCCCCGGATCGCTCAGATCGAGCCGTTTCTTTCGTCCAGCCCGGTGTCCTGCAGCAATGGCATCTCCAATCAGGAAGAATACCAGGCAGACTAAAAGAAACGTCGCAATGGAAACAATATCAACAAACATAGAATTCTCTTTTATGTGAAATCTGAACAATCAGCTCAAAAGCAAGTCGTCATTGATCGAAGGCTTAATATTCTGTTCTCAATAAAGTGGAAACCCACAGGATGCCGATGACTTCCAGAACAATGGCTGTCAGCAACAGAATATTTCCTACAGGGTCGGTATATAAATTGGAAACATGATCAGGGAAAACGACCAATAACACAACAAAAGCAACCGGAGCCACCACCGTCATCAGGAGCGCTGATGCGCGACCGGCTCCCGTAGAAGCTTTCATTTGACGGCGATAGTTTATTCGATCGCGAATCACATCTGCCATCCGTTCCAGATTTGCAGGAAGGTTACCACCAGTTTTACGATATAACATCAATGTCGATGTCAGAATTTTGAGATCGACCAGCTGAATCCGATTCGAAAGCGACTTCATCACAGCAGGCACAGACATATTCATGTCCAACTGTCGGGCACAGCGTCTGAATTCATAACTCAAAGGCCCTTTGGTTTCTTCACCCACAATGGCAATCGCCTGTTCCAGACTGGCACCGGCGTGTGTTGACCGCGCGAGCAGGTCAATCATCTCTGGAAGCTCTTCCTGAATCATCTGCATTCTTCGTTTTCTGCGAAAATGCAAAATGATCAAAACAGCAAACATTCCACCAATCATGCCTGCAATACCTGCGATAGGCTGATTTGAGTAAACAAAAATGCTGCCACCAATGGCCAAACCACAGACCAGTAATAATAGAAATGCAGAAAATGGCGTGAAATCAGAACCATTCTCCAGCACAAGCCGATCAAAACTTTGATCGATTCTTCCCAGGATACTGCTGGACGGTTCCTGGTCAAAGACATTTCGAATTCTTCTGAGACGCGGACGTTTCGAAAACTGCCCCGACTTCAATTGACCAGCGCCCGATAAATCACGAAAAAACAGATAGACCGCCAGGACCGATACCGTCACTGCAGCAAAACAAATCAATGCAACCGAGGAACTGTCCACAACAGGTTTTCTCCACTAATTTCTATAAACGCCATATAACCTGGATCGTTTATTCCCAGGTTATGTGATTATTTCTTCTCAAAAATACAATCGCTGAGCTGAATCCCTGATGCTTCCATTCGCTTCAGGCAGTTGGGACGATAGCCAGTTGCATAAAAGGTCCCCTGTGCATTTCCCTGATCATCGACTCCAGATTGTTCAAATCCAAAGATATCCTCTACTTTATATTCTCCCTGGCTGTTCATGGAGACAATTTCAGAGACTTTGGTAATACATCGTTGCCCCCCTTTGAGCCGGGAAACGTGTAAAATGATTCCGATTCCATTCGCGATATACTGCCTGATCACAGGCAAGGGGAGCTCGAAACCGCTCATTGCAACCATCATTTCCAATCGGGCCAGGGCATCGCGTGTATCGTTGGCGTGAATGGTGGTTAAAGATCCTTCATGTCCTGTATTCATCGCTTGTAGCATATCAAGTGCTTCCGCACCTCTCACTTCGCCGATAATAATACGGTCCGGACGCATGCGCAGGCTGTTTTTTACCAGTTGCCGTTGTGAGATCTCACCGACCCCTTCGGTATTATCAACCTTGGTCTCAAGCCGGACGACGTGTTTATGCTGCAATAATAACTCTGCAGAATCTTCGATCGTAATCAGACGTTCGTCACGGGGAATAAAATTGGAAAGGGCATTCAACAAAGTAGTTTTACCACTACCTGTACCGCCGGAAATCAGCATGCTGATCCGGGAGTCAACAACTGCTGCCAGGAAGTCGACAATTTCAGGTGTCACAGACTTTTTATCAATCAGATCATCAATTTGCAGCGGAGCAGCCCCAAACCTTCGAATCGATAAAGAGGGTCCGTTTAAGGCCAGGGGAGGTATGATCGCATTGATTCGTGAACCGTCAGGCAGCCGGGCATCCACCATCGGATTAACTTCGTCAATTCGACGGCCCACTCGCGAAACAATTCGCTGGATGATTCTCATCAAGTGCTGGTTATCAGCAAAAATGACATCCGATTCCTGCAGTTGGCCATTTCGTTCGATATGAATTTCATAAGCATGGTTGACCAGGATGTCGCTGATTGTGGGATCAGACATCAGGTTATCCAAAGGTCCCAACCCAAAAACCTCGCTCAATAATTCATTTAGTAAACGCTCGCGATCAATGCCTTCCAGAACCGCGACATGTTCATCGCAGATTTCTGTTGCGACCGAACGAACCTCTGCCGAGAGTTCTTTCTCAGAGATTTGAGCTAACATAGACAAGTCGAGTGAGTCGACCAGTTCCTGGTGAATTAACACTTTTTGCTTCTGGAAATGAAGCTCTGCTTCCCTGCCTTCGGGAAGATAACTTTCAGGTTCCACAAAAAGTTTTTTTGTACCGAGTGATTCCATGTGCAAACCCAAAATCTTCAAAAGGTAGATGCGAAGGTTGCCCTGACTCTCACGATTGAAACTATCTTTCGCGATTTGTCATGACGTACTTTGGGCGAAGGCGTACCTTGATCGACCCAAAGAAACTAAATAGCTCAAAAGCTACCAAATACTAACGACTCTGCTCACTGTTACCGTGATGTGAGAGAACACAAATTTATATCAGGGTAAAGTTTATAATCCGCTGAGGGGCGTAGAAATTTCTGAGGTTCTACGATCGTTTTGCTTCATCGTGGTCGTTGCTTTGTTGGAAGGGATCACTTCAGAAGCAACGGGGGTTTCAATCGCGTCAATCCAGTTCTGGCTCTTATAAGCACGGTTGCCTTTAAAGTGCACCGTATTGAGTTGACCGGCACGATAGATATCCATACTGGAAACACGCTGATTCGGGATAAAACCGAGGATATTTGAAAGTGTCAAACGGTCACTGGCTCGACCAGCGGAGACAACTTCTGTATTCTCATTGGGATTTCGCAGAGCCAGACTGAGTACACCATGGTCTTCAACCACTTTGAGTACCTTACCCTGTTCGGGTGATACCTCTAGTGTAACGGAATAGTCTTCGACGATCTTGCCGCCTTTTTGGTCTCTGACGTATTTGTGTCCGGGGACTGCAATTTCACCGACAGCCAGTACCTTCACTTTTTCAAGCAGGGTAATCGTTGTTTCAGGAATCCCATCAGTTTCTTTCGAGCGAAACAGAACATCGACAACAGCACCAGGACGTGAGAAACCAGCCACATTTCCAATTTTGTGAATGGCGACCGTCACAGCCCGATTTCCTGGTTCGAGAATATCTGACAGTCCAGGTCCCATACCATTTGCAAACAGGTCAACCGTGTGAAATGGTTGTCCGGCTTTAATTGGTGTTTTGAGAACACGACCAGCAATATACTGGGTGCTCATGATTCGCTGTTTGCCTTCTGAATTAAATTTCTTGTCAACCATTTCAGGAGGCATTCGATAAAGCGAAATATCGTCGATCGACAGTGTCTGTCCTGGAACAAGATCCCTTGATGCAATCGGTACAATTACCTGTTGCGGCTTCGCGGGATCTTCTGCCAGAACCGGTGGACCGGACGGCTTGTGCATAAACTGTCGCACAGTATAAGCTGCGCCCAAGCCAAGTAGAATTGCGAAAATCGCTGCCGTCATTGTTCCTGGACTAATTTTTGCCACGTGAACTTCCCTGAAATTTTCGGATACTAAAAAATACACTTCACACTTGTGTTTCGTTTGCCAAACACAGGTGACTTACATCTATTTACACTTAAAAATCGTAACTGTCTGTCAGTAACTACTACTACTCACCAGAGGCTGTGATCGAAAGATCCAGACAAGCTGGCGCGTCACCGACAGGATCAGTCAAACTATTTGTATCTACATACTCGCTCGTCACACCATCCACTTCAAAACTGTATGACTGGTCGATACTCTCCAGAGCAACAGCCATATCACCAAATTTCTGAACGATGTGATCTCTTAACGTCGCGATGCCCGGGATGATGCCGACAAGGAGAATTGTCATCATCAAGACAGTCGCAAAGGGTGAAATACTTCCCCCCTCATCATTCCAAAATTGACGAGCAATTCTCATTCCTACCACATCCTGACCAGTACTTACGTAAACTCTGAAACACTTGACTATTCTGAGAATATGCATCTTGTGTGCCAAAGAAGAGTTAACTTAACAAATCCAACTTTGAAACAGCCTGTTCCCGAGTGGGCGTCCTCGGGAACAGATTGCAAATATCTCAAGCTTCCAACGAAGCCAGACTACTCGTTTTCTGCTGTGATCTGAACACTGATACAAGCAGGTTCTGCGTTTGCAGGATCGATGTTTGCATCGCAGAAGTCGAGTTCGTCATCGAAGATGGAACCAGCAACACTGGATGTGTGTCCGGTAACACCTGAAAAGCTGTAACTCTGGTTAATGTTTGAGATAGCTAAAGCGAGGTCACCCAGTTCTTGAACAACCTGATCACGAACGGTCGCCAAACCAACAACAACACCCAGTACGAGAATTGTGCCGATCAGAACCAGTTCAGACGAGACAACAAATCCTGCCTCATCATTCCAAAATTTAGAAAGCATGTTCATCCTAACTCCTTATTACTTATGTGAGCTGTGATATACAGCTCATTTGAACATTTTGATAAAAACTTTAAACAACCAATTTTTTCTGAAACTTATTCAGGCTCTGCAGTCACGATAGTGATGCAGTGTGGATCCGCGTTAGCTGGATCGATGTTTTGGTCACAGAAATCCAGGTTGTCATCAAAGATAGACCCTGAAGTGCTGGATGAGTGTCCTGTAATACCAGAGAATGAGTAGCTCTGGTTGCTGTTTGACATTGCGGCGGCAACGTCAGCAAGTTCCGCGATTACCTGATCACGAAGTGTGGTTAACCCGACAATCATACCGAGAACCAACACGGTAGCGATCAGCACTAGTTCTGTTGAAACGACGAAACCATTTTCATCATTCCAAAGCTGCTGAAACATCTTCATTCGTACTCCTCACATTAATCAGATGGTTAATGCTTGCCTGAATGCACCACAAGAAAATGTAGCTATTAACACCCGGACAAATTAACGCGCCTGCATACGCCCAGCGCAGACGTTTCGTTTTAACAGCAGACCATGTGCCATTTTCACCCACAGTGCATATTTTTCGCAATTTCACTCCACAATGTATTTTGTGATTGTCTCTGCTAACGTTTTTTTGTGTCACAGCCCCTAAAATCAGTAACAAGCAGCTAACAGGCACTTTTCAAGCAGATTTCCGCTGCAGAGCAACTGGAGGAAGAATGAAACGAGGCAGCGCTTCCGAAAGTTAACACTTTGAAACCAAGTGTAACCTGAAGTGCACACCCCAAAGAAATGTTTCTCGCCCTCCTCGATAACGAGCCGGAGGGAGTCCGCAGTTCAAGCGAGAAAAACGAATTGCTTCAAAATGAGAGAAGCGAGCTGCTGCAGCTTTAATTCTTCTCTGAGGAGAGCTGAACCTGGTAGGGAAACTTGCCTCTCCATAAAGCCAGGGCACGACCGGCGTGAGTGAGGAATGTGTAACTGCTTTTAATCTCCGAGTCTGGCATCTTTTTGATGGTACTCACAAGCCACTGTCCCGCCTTCTGAAGTGTCTCCTCAGGGGGCAGGACCTCTTCGGGAGCGAGCGCCCACCATTCCATCGCATGACCGGTCGCCAGCACACGACGGGCACGTGGAGTGAAGATTTTTTCAGAAGGGAGTTCCAGTTTTTTTCCATCCCAGTTTTTATCCCAGAATCCCTCTTCCGATTGATTTTTCACCAGCAATTGTGTGATATTCTGTAGATAGCGAATGACTTTTTCCCGGCCCGTTTTCGTCAGAATCGGGGTCTGTTCATCGACTCGTAACAGCATCACCAAAGCATGCAATCGGTGATTTCCATAACAAACTCCTTTTGTAGGCTGTTGACGCATGATCCGGTCTGCAATGACATCAAAATTCACATGTTGACCTTCGCTTGTAATCCAGTCCTGCGGCTGATCAATGAACAGCGCAAATACCAAAGCCGACCATTCATACTCCAGCTGATTAAGACTGAACGAGCTCAGAGTCTCCTGAATCAAGGCTGCGAGCGTTGTTTCTCCCTGCGACGTGACGACAGGATAGTCAGCCGGCGTTCCAACTTCAGCCAGCGTCGCCAGGGTGTGATCTTCGTGACTCGAAGTCGCTGCCCCTTTCTGAACACGCGGTCGAAGTCCATACTGTTCCTGAACGAGCAGGGGCTTGGTTTCCGAACCCCAGACTTGCAGAAATTGACGATGGTCTAGCAGAATATCACGCATTTCGATTCCCGAACTACATTTGGGATCATTAAACGTCGCTTCGATTCCCCAAAAGCGCAAGGCGTGATCTACATGATTAATACGCGGTTTTTTCCCGCGGAACTGGGGCCGTAATCGATACAGCACCTCCGACAGATCCTGATCTGAAACAACGTCCGGCTGATCATACCGGGGGACCACTTTTAATGGATTCAAGCGTAGCTGCGGAAGCTTCTTTTCTGCTTTCCACTCTTGATAACGTACCGCGCCCCAGCCAACCACAGCACCGACCAGCAGGATATGAAAGCTGAGAAACCCAGCAATGCGCAATTTTTGACGTAACGGAGTTTTGATCGGTGTCACTTCTGTACCTCATTCTCTGATGCAGAAGACGTCGCTTCGCCTTTCGCTTTTGCCTGCTTTGCGGCTGAAATCAACTCGGGTTCGCGCGAGACGACCAGACTGAGATCGTCTTCGTAAACAACTTGAAATCCCTTTAATTTACGAACTTCTTCATCCAGTTTGACCTGTTTCTCTTTATGTACGATAAACGTCGAAACGTCATATTTTTCTGCCACCGACTGCCAACCCCGACTTGCCCGGGCAATCCCCAGATAGTCCTTCCAGACGCGCGGAGGAGAAAGATGAACCGCATTGGTTGTCATAAAGACATTCATGTCAGCGGGCCCATCCCAGACCAGCCAGTCTCCCCACCATTGAGGATTCCAAACCTGTTTTTGAGGAGGATGGGCTTTCAAAAATTCGGTCAATTTACGAGGGGTTCCCTGACTGTAAACCTTGTCCAAGCTGCGCGGTGTTCCGCCAAACAGGGGAGTGGCAATGTTCGAGAAAGCAAAACCGAACCACAGGAATAAGGCACAAAATGCTGTAATTACAGGAGATTTCTTAGCCCAGAATGGTATTTTTTGAGGCTCTCTCTCAGACAGCTTCTGGCTTTCCCGTTTTCTGCTTTGAGTGACATTGGCCAGATGTGGAACCATGGCATACACAAATATAACGGAAAACCAGCCAATCATTCGCACGCCGACAATCGTCGCCAGCGAGAGTAATCCCACGCGCAGGACATCCGCCGTCCGTATCGTTTCACGACTATGACGATATAAAGCCAGCATCAAAACCCAGGCAAAACAGAATAAAATCCCTTCTGCATCACGGAATTCGAGTGGTTCCCATTCCAGTACATCTTTTAAATTCGGATTGCGGGGAAAGGTCAGTGAGTTAATAAACAAATCGATGTGATAGGGATTAATCAGAGCGCCACAGACCGACAGCTCGGTGACAACTAACCAGCGTCTGACCCATTTGTCCGAGCAGATTTCCACCAGACTGCGTGTTCTCCAACCCACTTCCAGGACTCGTCCCAGAAATTGCAGACCAATGATCGCCAGCCCGACCACAAAAGAACCATGCAAATTGGCCCAGGCCAGAAAAATCAGGGGAATGCCTAAATAAAGGGAGAACAGCAGGGCTTTGGGTGTCTTTTGCCTCGTTTTTTCTGATCCGTCAGGCGCATCCCCAGACAGCAAGCCGGTCTTCACGGAATCATATCGTTCCGACCAGGCCATGATCACCAATAGCAACGCAACACAGAAAGTTCCGAAGATCTCCGGCCTGATGATCGCGATGCGGCTGGAAGCAATCAAGACCAGCAAAAATGACGCTAACGTACTGAGCCCTACGCGACCTGTTTTGAGATAGAAGGCGCACCAGAAGAGAACATGCGTCGCAAACACGGTCAAAGCAAAGAGATTCGATAACCCCCTCACACCAAAGGCCGTGTTGACTTTCGCAAAGAAGATCTGCGACAGCCAGGCGGCATCAATGCAGCGAACACCTTCTGCCAGGGATAGAAAAGGGTCGTATTCAGGCAACCTTTGATTCGAGATAATCCAGTCTCCATAGGAAACATGGCCCCAGATATCCGAATAAAAAATGTGCACATTTCCGAAATAGAAGAATAAGAAAGCAAACCAAAAGCACGTGATTAATTGCGGCCAGCCCATCATCAGCGCTTCGCGATAAGATCGCTTTTTCGCAAGGGGAGCCAAAGGCTCTGCAGTACCAGGGTGAGAATCGACCGACATAACGCCTTCCACAGATAAAACGAACGTAAGTTCTTATTTTATGCCTGAAAATCAGGTTCTTTTGGATTCATCTCAAAAGATTCAGTCATATTCCCGCAAACAATGTTCCAAAGGTGTTCACTACGAACCCAGGCAAATACAACAACGGACAGTCTGGATAAGGGATCTGATCAAAGTGTAAAGCACCGCGTTTGAGTCCAGATACAGAGAGGCGGAATGCTGTGGACGTAAAGCCGCCTTAAATGTGAATCCCACGCCCAGCTAATTGCGCTATCAATGATTCCGTATCTGTAAAGACTTCCCCCTGAATGCCCCGCTTTTGCGCCTCGCGGACATAATCCGGAATATCGTCTGTATAAAATGCCTCTGCGGGCGCACACTGAATTTTTTGCAGAGCAGATTCAAAAATCGCAGGCTCCGGTTTGATCGCACCCGCTGCATAAGACGTCACATGATCATCAAATCGTTGTAATACGTCATATCGGTTCCAGATAAACTCAAAGTGTGACACGCAGGTATTTGATAGCAGAACCAGACGAAACCCACTCGCCTTTAAGGAATCTAAAACAGGCAGGATGGACGAATTCAGTTCAAAAATATCAGAGCCGGCCAGCGCCAAAGCTTCGAAATCAACGGATTGACCGACGGCTCCTTCAAACCACTGGTGAAATTCGGCGGGGGTCAGCTGACCTCGTTCATATTCCCACTGTTTGCCGGATTCGATCAGCAGGGATCTGATTTCAGACTCGGTACGATCACAAAGCTGCCCCATCTGTTCACACATTTTCTCGTGTGAAAAAAAAGCCAGAACATTGCCCATATCAAACAGAAATGTGCGAATCAAAACACAGCTCCCGGAAAAACACCAATATTCTCATCATGACCAGCTCAAGTTGTATGCGACGTAGGCCAGTCATACAAGTAACTTAGCGTTCCCTCTCTTGAGCAAAACCCCTCAATCGCAATTAAATGGCTGACTCGGCCCCTGGAACATCCACCTCTTATTGACGATTAGTATAGTTTTTCTTAAATTGCCTGTAGACAAGAACTTGATAAAAGCCAATGATGGCTTGATTCTTGCCAAACATCTCACACAGGTCTGTTTGATGCTGCTGTGTCATCTGACAATCTGGTTGTGATCACTTCGTGGAGAGAAAAAGATGGATTTTGATGGTCAGTCATCCTACCCGACAGGTGAGCCAGGCAAAGAGTGGCCCTGCCTGCGCCAATTCTGTGTTTTTATGGAAAACCGGGTCGGTTATCTTCATCAACTACTCAAACTGCTGGAAAAGTTTGATCTCAGAATTATCGCCCTCAGTACCGTTGACTCGGTAGATGTGGCTATGAGCCGCATCGTTCTCGACAATTACGAGAGAGCACGCGAACTTTTTGAATTATCAGAATATACGTTTTTCGAAAAAGATCTGATTGGCGTGGAACTGCCTGACGACACGCAACCTTATATGCGGATTTGTCTTTCGCTGCTACAGGCAGAAGTAAATATCGACTACACTTATCCGCTGCTTTATCGCAGACATGGTCGAGGTGCGATTGCCTTATGTGTTGACGATATTGATCTGGGAATCAAAACCCTGACCGAGCAGGGACATCGCATCATTACAGAAAAAGATCTCAAAGACGACGACGAATATATTTAACCACAATTTCGGTTAAGCTTGTGAGATCTTCTGAGCTCTGCCTGATTTTGCGGCCTCGTAAAACGCATAAATCGTGCGAATAATTCGCAAACTCTCTCGGCTCGTTAGTAGCGGATCACCGTTTCCGGCAGCGGCCTGCACGGCTTTGCGAACCGCCGGCGTGTACCCACGAGGCTCAACCGGTTTTTCAAATCGAAATTTCTTTCCGTTATGATTCAGCGTCCATTCCAGATGACGCTTCTCAAATGGAACCATTTCCAACCAGCCTTTGCTGCCCCAGATTTTGATCAGGGACTGGTATCCCCGATTCATAAAATAACCAGCGGTCAATGTTCCTAAAAAACCGGCTTCATATCGAAAAGACAAGGCGGCAGCATCTTCCACGCTAATCGGCTGATCGCCGACTAATGCGGTAAACCCGGAAACATCGGTGATCGAAGATTCGGTTATATACATCGACAGATCCAGCCAGTGGATGCCTAACCACGACAGAAATCCTCCTCCCGCATGATCTTTCTGTGCATACCAGCTTTTGTGATACGCAGGATTCGTCAACCGGGTCTGGTCGGCCAGCAGAGTCATTTCCACGCCGTAGATCTTTCCCAGCGTTCCGGCATGGATCAATGACTTCGCAAACTGGATTTCCGGATTCGTTCGATTGGCAAGGGACAGCGATAAATCCAAATGCTTGCTCTCAGCCTTTTGAACTAAAGGCTCAAATTGCTCTACACTCAAACAAGCAGGCTTTTCCGACAACACATGGCAGCCGTGCTCCAAAGCCAGATTGATCGCTTGTGGCGCCTGTCGGGCTTCCATCGTAATCAAAGCCAGGTCAGGATGCTCATTTTGAAGTAACACGTCAGGCTTGTCATAGACTTCACTCAGCTTGGAGCCGAGTTCCCGCCGGGCCAGTTCCAGCTGCTGGTGACTGGGGTCTGAGAGAAACACTTCCTTAACGGCGTCGATTTCCTTCAGTGCAGAGAAGTAGGCACTTAAATGCGCTCCCGTCTCATTTGTCAGCACAGCAACAGAAATTTGTTTCTTCATCATGAATCTCCTCTTGCCATTTCGATCTTTGCCGAATCGGACTTGCGTCGTTACATTGCATTTCAAGTTCTTTTGTATATTTTATATACTATATCCAATCGAATTCATTCCCACCAGAATCTTCTTTGTTTCTGGAGCAGGGGAGCACTCTCTCTTCATATCAGGACCAGTTCGTTGTTAACAAGCCATCTTGTCGCGCCAGGAAAAATTGAACTTATTGACGTCCCCGAACCCGAGCTCGCACCGGCTTCAAGCCGGGAGCCAGGCTCTGGACAAATCATCTTCCAGCCGGAAACAACCTGCCTGTGTGGCTCTGACCTGCCCTACTTCAATGGCACAGATGAATGGGAAATTGAAATCGGTCACTCCTTACACGAAATGATCGGAACCGTCACCGCAACGAATGGACAGCGCTGGAAAGCAGGGGACCGGGTTCTCGCCGTTCCCGTCATGCAGCAGGGACTCAGCGAACGTTTTGTGCTGGACGAATTCCGCACGATTCCCATCGCCACCAACATCCCGGAAGAACACGCTTTGATGGCACAACCTCTGGGAACGGCGCTGTTCGCTCTCAAGAAACTGCCCAATCTGCTGGATAAAACAGTGGCCGTCGTCGGGCAGGGGCCGATGGGACAATTAATGAATGCCGCGCTCAGCAATATGGGCGCGCGTCAGATTGTCGGCATCGACCTGCTGGAATCCCGCCTGCAGGTCAGTCCCCGCATGGGGGCAACCGCGACGATCTGCAATCAGAACACAGATCCCGTTACCGCACTGCGGGAAATCCTGAACGGAGAACTGCCCGACATCGTGATCGAGGCCGTCGGCCACGCCGATCAACAGCTCAATCTTTGTATCGATCTCTGCCGCGAAGCTGGCAACATTCTCGTGTTCGGCGTCCCCCCTGAAACCATCGATCAGGTCCGTTGGCGCGACCTGCTCTTTAAAAACATCACCGTCAACACCAGCATCAATCCCGATTTCAAACGCGATTTCCCGCTCGCCATGCAATGGCTCTCCGAAGGACGCATCGATGTGACTCCCATTATTACACATCGTTTTCCCCTGGCAGAAATTCAGCAGGTATTTGAACTGTTTCGCGATCGCAAAGACGGCGTGATTAAAGTCATTGTTGAATTTCCCTCTCTGGGTCGTTAAAGATAGAGAGCGCCCCGGTGCAAAAAACGGGGCACAGACACTCCCCGATTTTCGCATCCCGATCAAAACAGAGGTTATTGATGAACTCCTTAGACTGCTCAATTCGCACTCTGGTCCGCTGCATTGCCTGCCTGTTCTTCAGCGTCATGTTGCTCAATCAGAGCCAGGCGGCAGAGCCTCCCAATATCATCTACGTCATGGCGGACGATCTGGGTTATGGTGATCTCGGCTGCTTTGGACAGACCGTCATCAAAACTCCCAACATCGATCAGTTGGCCAAACAGGGAATGCGATTCACAAATCACTATGCCGGTCATACGGTCTGTCGTCCTTCCCGGCTGGTTCTGTTAACGGGCCAGCATACCGGACATACTCCGATCAGCCAGAATGAACAATATTATTTCCCGGAAGATGCCACCACCGTTACGTCACTCTTAAAGGAAGCCGGCTACGCGACCGGTGGAGTCGGCAAATGGGCATTGGGCCCCCCAGAATCAACGGGCGTTCCCAGCAAGCAGGGCTTTGATTTCTGGTTCGGTTATCTGGACCAGGGAAACGCGCACAACTTTTATCCGGAATTTCTGTGGAGCAACGAACAGGAAATTTCGCTGCCGGGCAATAAAGTCGGACCACAGAAACGCGTCTCCATCGAGCGTGAAACCTATTCGCACGATCTGCTCACTCAGGAAGCGTTCAACTTCATCAAACACAACGCCAAGAATCGTTTCTTCCTCCAGGCACATTACACGATCCCGCATGCGAACAATGAAGGGGGCCGGGCGACCGGCGACGGAATGGAAGTACCCGAATACGGCGAATACGCAGATCGCGAATGGCCCACGCCCGAAAAAGGCTTCGCCGCCATGATCACCCGTCTCGATCGCGACCTGGGACAAATGGTCAAACTCTTAAAAGAATTGAACCTCGAACACAAGACGATCATCTTTTTCACATCAGATAATGGCCCGCACCAGGAAGGCATGCATCAGGTCGATTTTTTCAATTCCAACGGCCCACTGCGCGGCTATAAGCGGGATCTCTATGAAGGCGGCATTCGCGTTCCCCTGATCGTGAAATGGCCCGGCAAAGTTCAAGCGGGCTCTACTTCCGATCACATCAGCGCCTTCTGGGATTTTCTGCCAACGGCCTGTGAACTGGCGGGCATCAAGGCGCCACAAAACATCGATGGAGTTTCCTACCTGCCCACGCTACTGGGGCAACCGCAGACGGCTCACGAAACACTATTCTGGAAGTACCGCGGGAAAGTCGCCCTGCGGTCCGGGAAATGGAAAGCAGTCCAGACCGGTCCGCAAAAACCATTCGAGCTGTATAATCTCGATACCGATATTGGAGAGCAAAACAATATTGCCAATCAACATCCTGAAATCGTAGCGCAGATGAAACAGAAAATCGCCGACAGTCAATCAGCCGACTAATTGGTTTTCGAAGCTTAAATAATTTCGTGGATCGGCTCGGTATGCTCGACGCCCACCAGCTTTTGATCCAGTCCACCATAGAAGTAAGACAAACGATTCGGATCCATTCCCATCTGATTCAGAATGGTGGCGTGCAATCGCTTCACATGGAACGGTTTTTCGACCGCCGCTGCGCCCAACTCGTCGGTCGCCCCCACTGAAGTTCCGCCTTTCACTCCACCACCGGCGGTCCACATCGTAAAGCCGTACGAATTGTGGTCGCGGCCCGTTCCCTTGGCGTATTCCGCCGTCGGCTGCCGACCAAATTCACCGCCCCAGACGACCATCGTTTCATCAAATAAGCCACGTGCTTTGAGATCCTTAATCAACGCGGCAATCGGCTGGTCAGTATTCCCGGCGTGGTAACTATGATTTTTAAACAGATCCCCGTGAGCATCCCAGTTGGCATCATTATGGTTTCCGCCGGAATACAACTGAATAAACCGCACGCCGCGCTCAACCAGTCGACGGGCCAACAGACAACGTCTGCCAAAATCAGCCGTACGAGGGTTATTCAGCCCGTATAACTCCTGCGTCTGTTTCGTTTCTGACGCCAGGTCGGCTGCTTCGGGTGCATGCTTCTGCATTTTAAACGCCAGTTCGTAGCTGGCGATCCGCGCCGCCAGCTCCGAGTTGCCGGCTCGCGTGGCCTGATGCTTCTCGTTGGCTGCTTTTAATGCATCCAGTAACTCACGCTGTACCGCTTTGCTCATCCCTTCTGGTCGACGTAAATCAATCAGAGGCGCGCCCTCCGAGCGCATGGTGGTTCCCTGATACGTCGCCGGCATAAATCCACTCGACCAGTTCTTGGCCCCGCTGATCGGCCCCCCCGTCGGATCGAGCATCACCACATAACCGGGCAGATTTTCATTCTCGGTTCCCAGACCATAATTGAGCCACGACCCCAGACTGGGAAAGCCGCTCAAAATGCGTCCCGAATTCATCATCAGCATCGCCGAACCATGAATGGGAGAATCGGCGGTCATTGATTTCAAAAATGCAAGATCATCCGCACACGTCGCCAGATGCGGGAACAGGTCCGAAACCCATTGACCCGATTGACCATACTGCTTGAACTTCCATTTCGGGCCGACAACGCGACCCTCGTTCTTTTCGCCACCGCGGCCTTTCGTTTTGACCGGAATCGTTTTGCCGTCCAAATCATACAGTTTCGGCTTGTAGTCGAAGGTATCAACGTGACTCGGCCCACCATACATAAACAGAAAAATGACGCTCTTGGCTTTCGGCTTGAAATGGGGATCTTTGGGTGCCAGGGGATTCTGGAACTGGCTGACCCCATCGGCGGCAACGGCTTGCGAATTGAGAAAACCGTCCTGCGACATCATGCCCGTCAATGCCACCGAAGCAAATCCTCCACCGGCTTCCCACAGAAACTCACGTCGAGTACGACGACAGAACTGTGCATGTCCGGCTGATTTGCCTGCTTGATGATTGGTTGTCTGCTCCATAGCCATAACTGGTCCTCTTCAATTTCCAGGCGCCATCGCCAAGACTCATTCTTTCCAAAGTCGCTAATCCAGATAAACGAATTCGTTGCGGTTCAAAATCGTCAAGCAGAAATAGTTCAAAGCCTGTTTTTCGTCGAGTGAATGTTGTTTGATTAAAGTATCAATCAAACGCACTCCATCGGTCACTTCTCCTGTCTGTGCTTCGCGTCCATAGGCTAACCGAATCGCCCGGGCAACAAACTCAGGATGCGCTGTCCCTGTTTCTTCAATGATGCGGTCAGCAAACAATTCTGCCTGACGATTCACAAAAGCCCCATTCACCATGCCCAGGGCCTGCGCGGGTTGTGTGGTTACAAATCGGACGGCACACGTACTGTCCGTATCGGCAAAGTCAAAATTAGAGAGCAGGGGAGTAATCAATGAACGTTTCACAAAAATATAAATACTGCGCCGTGCCCGTTCTTCTTCCGAAGAATTCAACCAGCCATGCCCCGGTTTGGATTGCCCCTGAAGGACTTCTTTGGAAATCTCCGGATAAAACCCGGGACCATACATTTTCAGATTCAAACGGCCATTCACTGCCAGGATCGAATCACGCACTTCCTCCGCACTGAGACGCCGCATATTAAACCGCCAGAACAGATCGTTCGCCGGGTCAATCGCTGCTGCTTGATCGGAATACTGTGCAGACATCTGATACGCATTCGACATCATAATCAACTTATGAAGTGTCTTGAACGACTGGCCACTCTTGACAAACTCCAGCGCCAGCCAGTCCAGTAGCTCCGGATGGGTAGGAGGCACGCCTAACTGGCCGAAGTTATTCGGAGATTGAACAATGCCGCGACCAAAATGATGCTGCCAGACCCGGTTCACAATCACGCGCGAAGTCAGCATGTTATCTCCGCTGGCGATCCATTCTGCCAGAGCACGTCGTCTGCCTGACGTCGGTTGATCTTTGCGAGGTTCGGGGACCTGCAGTTTGGTCTTACCAAACAGTTCCGGAAAACCGGGTTCCACTTTCTCGCCACGTGAATTCGGATTTCCACGCAACAAGACAAACGTTTCACGCGGCTCTTTTAAACTGTGTCTGACACTCAACGCCATTTTTCGCGGAGGCAGTTTTTTCCTCTGTGCTTCCAGCTCCTTCATCTCACGTTTCAAACCCTGATAGGTTTGAAACTGTTCCGGCTCCAGATGCTGTTTCAGTTTCTCTTTGAGCAACTTCCCGCGCTCGCGTGTTTCGGATCGCCTCTGATCCACGCCCGACATCTTTTTGATCCCGGTCTCTTCGATCTGATGCATTTTCTGCTTCAGCTCATTTTGTTGTGCATCATATTTCGCATATTGAGCGGAAATCTCAGGGCCTGTGATATCAGTCTGGTTATTAGAGAGTTGATCACCACGGGTTCCATAAGAATTCAATCCATGAAAGAATGCCAGAAAACGATAGTAATCCTCATGGGGAACCGGATCGATCTTATGCTCGTGGCAGCGGGCACAATTCAAGGTGAGCCCTAAAAAGACCTGACTCGTCGTGGAAACAATATCATCCAGTTCGTTATAGAAGCCCAGTAACGGATCAGCGGGTTCATCATCCCAGAGCCCCAGTCGATAATAGCCGGTGGCAATAATGGTTTCATTGGTCACCTGATCCAGTTCGTCACCCGCCAGCTGTTCTTTGATAAACTGATTGTAAGGCTTATCTTCATTGAACGAGCGGATCACATAATCTCGAAAACGCCAGGCGTTGGGTTTCACGCCATCTCGTTCGAAACTGTTGGTATCGGCATAACGGACCAGGTCCAGCCAATGACGCGCCCAGCGCTCTCCATAACGGGGAGACGCCAACAGACGGTCAACCAGTTTCTCGTAGGCATCTGGTGCAGGATCATTCACAAATTGATCGACTTCTTCGGGTGCCGGAGGCAAGCCGGTCAGATTGAAATAAGCCCGACGAATCAACGTCACCCGGTCGGCTGACGGAGCGGGGGAGAGCCCTTTTTCTTCCAGCTTCGCCAGAATAAACGCATCGATCGGGGTTTTGACCCACTTGCTGTTTTTGGTTTGTGGTGGTGTAACTTTCTGAGGCGGCTGGAATGCCCAGTGTTTTTTCCATTCTGCGCCCTGCTGAATCCAATTCTGCAGCAGGTCGATCTGTTCCCTGGAAAGACGTTCTCCCTCGGGTGGCATCTGCAGACCATCGTCTTTGGTCGTGATCCGCGCGATCAGCTCACTTTTCTCAGGATGCCGAGGCACAATTGCGGTCGCTTCTGACTCCAACTGCTGAAAGGCCTGTTCGCTCTGATCCAGCCGCAATCCGCCCTCCTGTACATCAGGACCATGACACGAATAGCAATGCTTGGCCAATAAAGGCTGAATCTGCTGCGTGAAATCAACAACCGGTTCTGCATGCTTCTCGACAGTTACCTTGTTGTTATTTTCGGCAAATCCAAGAGCAGAGATACCCAGAACGATCGCCAGCCCCACACCATAAGAGAGCCGCTGCTGGAATTTCCCTTGGATTCTGAAGGAACTGATCCGTGCCATTATGGGGTAGCCCTTTGAAATGTACATTCATCGACTTATTATTTAAACGGCGTAAACTTAATCGCAAATATAATCGACCCAGCCGCTTTTGTCTATTCTCAATTTCAGCGTAGAGGAATATCATTCAACATTGTAACCCCTAAGTGATTCTCTGTCACACTCTTTCTGTTTTCTGCTCGCTCCAGGTTGGTTTTCTGTTTCAAAAGTAATCTGTCTGTTGAGTGACTGATTATGCTACAATCAACGCAGTCTCTATTCACAGACGCGCTTAAAGACTGGCATCTCTTTCTGACCTGAGGAGAATCTGTAGGATGAATCGATTGTTTCCTCCATTCTCAGTACGATATTTTCTGAGTAATGTTTATGCCAGAATTCTCTTTTTCGCTGGTATTCTATTTATTTACCCGTGTGCCCTCCTGCTGTCTGAAAATGAACCCGCGCCGAATCAACTGATCGCGTTCCTGGATCCGCCAGCCGAGAAAGATGTTCCTGACCAGAGTGAACCTGCCGAAGAAGTTTCAGAAGACCGTGATGCACTAATTCATCGCATCTATCGAAATCGAAGCCTGAGAACCCAGTTTGAACGGGCGCAGGCAAGGTTCCACAATCGCGAATTCACGGAAGGTGCCTTGCAGTTAGAAAAACTGCTGGACCATCAGGAAGATTATTTCTTCTGGCCTGATGACCTGAAACGCCCCTTGAATTTCAGACAAGAAACACGCAAACTGTTTTCGACGGCGACACCACGCACGCTAGCCGACTACGAGCGCATATCCGGTCCGCAGGCCAATTGGCTTCTGGAACAAGCCCGAGAAAAAAATGATCTCCGCATGTATGAGCTGCTGGCACTGCAGTTTTTTCCTCTGCAGGCTGGCTTTGAAGCATTGAATTATCTGGCCGCCCATTACATGGAGCAGGGTAATTTCGAATTTGCCGCTCGTTATTGGGATCTGCTGATCAACAGTCGCATCCATCAGGCACGGATGCAACCCGTTCATTTTCTCAAGGCAGCTGTCGCCTATCAGCAATCCGGTCAGCATGAAAAACTAGCGCAAATTCTGGAAGTCCGGGGAGAAACCATCGTCACCTGGCGCGGCAATCAAAGCAGTCTGGAGCTCGCCATGCAGGCTTTGGATGCCCCTTTGAAAAACGCCACCATTCAGCAGAAATTGGAATGGCCTGTCTCGCAGGGAAATGCACAACGAAACCAGTCCACTCATGCCAGCTTACCCTATCTCAATCCCCGCTGGAGCCATCCCATCGGTCGCACTCAACAGGCGCGTCCACTCACGTCACTGATTCACTGGGAAAGCAAGCGTAACCTTGAAAACCTCTCCACGGCAGTTGCCAATATGCCCATCGCTGTCGGAGACCTCGTCATCTATCGTGACTTTGAAGGGGTCCGCGCCGTTGAATTGGAATCAGGCGAGACATCCTGGATCTTCCAAAGTGAAGGGAGCCTGAGCAATTTAATCAATCAGCTGGAAAAACGCACTCCCTCCCATTCCGCGTACTCACAAAACTTGCCGCTGGAGAAATTCTACAATTACAGCTCGATCTATGGCTCACTTTCCAGTAACGGGCAGTTCGTCTTTGCCATTGACTATCTACCAAATCCCGTACCACCCACCCAATTAAACCTGGGACTGCGTCGTACCCGTTCCTATTTTCCACTGGTTTCCCAAAAAGGAAACCGTCTGGTCGCACTGCCGCTGAAACAGAACAGCGCTTCTTCAAATCAGAATTCCACGACAGCACCATCTACTTTCCCCCCAGGAACCTCACTTAGAGCACAGCCCGCCTGGAGCCTGGAGGGCTACTATTTTCTGGGAGCGCCACTACCTGTGGGCGGATTTCTTTATGCCATCGCCGAGCATAACAGTCAGATTTCTCTGCTGTGTCTCAATTCGCATGATGGAACCATCCACTGGAAACAAGGCATCGTATATGTCAATCAGCCAATTCAATCGGATCGAACCCGTTCCTATCAGCAATGCCCTCTTGCCAGCAGCCAGGGAATCATTGTCTGTCCGACTCAGATCGATACACTGGTCGCCGTTGATGCAACAAATGGAGACTTACTCTGGAACTATTATTACGGCGAAGGAGACCAATACCGCAGGATTTCACAAAAGCGCTATATCAGACCTGTTTCATTCGGCCACCCCGGCCTGACCAGCGCGCCTGTGATCGATCAGAATCGCATCTTCTATCTCCCCAATGGTTCGCCTTATATTCATTGTATTGACTTGAAGACCGGCGCAGCGCTTTGGAATGAAGTCAACCGGGAAGATGGAGAGTACATCGCGGCTGTGGTTGACGAGACTGTACTGGTGGTTGGCTCTGACTATTGTCGCGGCCGCCATATTAAAGACGGTCGAGAACTCTGGCATCTGCAATCGGGAACGATTTCAGGAAAAGGATTCTTAGCTGAAGAAAATTATCTGCTGCCAATCAAATCGGGCAGCGTGCTCAGCATTCATATTCCAACAGGAAAAGAAGCCGGCTTCACACTCAATAAAACGACTCAGATCTCGGAGATCCTGAATCGGGAATTCAAACATAAACTGCGAAAGGGAGCCAGCTATGCATTCCAGACTGCCGCGGCTGTCGACCCCAAACTGACGGAACGATTCCCACAACGCGACTGGTATCCCGGAAATCTGATCGCACATCAGGGACAAATCATCTCACTGGGTCTCTGGCAGATCGATTCGTTCTCTCAGGCAGAAGCGATGCGTTCCAGCCTCGCCACAACCAGAAATCAACCCCTCAATTCTGCACAGGCCCAGAGCGATCAACTCTTGAAAGCGGAGTTGGATCTGGCACTCGGGAACTTAACCAGTGCCCAGCTAAAACTCGAAGCACTGCTCGCAGTCAAATCAACGGAGTCAATTCAAAAACGTTCCGAATCCCTGCTGCGGGAACTGCTTTATGCAGAACTGAATCATACCGACCAGAATGAATACGACTTGCTGGCGAAACTGGAAGCCCTCGCGACTACGCCTCTGGAACGCGGTCGATTTCTGTCCCGCAAGTCAAAATACCTGCTGCAACAGGAAGACTATCAGGCGTTGATGGAAGTGGCAGAAGAATTCCAGAAGATCGAAGTCAATCAACCTCTGGCAATGGCCGGTGATACCAATCATCTGGTGACGGTCAAAAGCCTCATCTCCGGCTTGATGGAAAAAGTCACCACGAAAGCGAACAGAGAGGAACGAGAAACCGTCGATGCGATGATTTCACTCGATCAGCAGGCGGCACTGAAAGAGGGGTCGATTACAGCTCTCGAATCCTTCCTGGATACATATGGCAGTTGGGCCCAGGCAATTCCCGTTCGCAGTGTTCTGGCAGAAAAACTGATTCAACGCGGGCAAAATCAAAAGGCCGAATTCCTGCTACTGGAAAACCGCGCAAATCCAGATCCTGAAATCGCAGCAACGGCAACATGTCAGCTACTGGAATTATGGGAGTCTGCTGGCCTGCCGCACGAGGCAGCAACTTTACTCAGAGAACTCGACGAAAAGTTCGCAGATGCTGCGCTCGCTTCGGGCATGACAGGCGCTGACTATGTCAAACAATTCAATCGAGGTTCAGAAGTCTGGTCCATCTTTCAAACGATGCAACCCATCGACCGCGAAATTTCTCACATCTCGATCAAACAGAAATATTCGGGAATGCCTGCTCCTGAAACCAGAAAACCTTACAGAAGCTATGAACGCAAGTTTCTGCCACCACTCGAGGTTTCTCAACTCCTGCTGAAAAAAGGACCGATCCTCACTGTGGTCAACAAACACGCAGGACAAAACATTGGGAAGATTAACGTCTCCGACAGCATTTCCTATCCCTACCATTCACAGACTTCACGCGTCGGTCATTTCATACCGCTCGGCAGCAAACGCAAAATTCATGGCATTTCACTCCTGGAATTGCAAGATGAAATTTCAGACCCACTCTGGAATGCAGAATTTAGTGATTTGAACAATTCCCAGTCTCTGTTTTATGTCGGCCCCTCAGGCCCCCGAGTCTGTATTTTTCAGTGGGACAATCGATTGTTCGGCTTAAATCCGGCAACCGGAAAAGTGTTATGGGAGCGCAAAAATATCCCATCCAAATCCGGGTACCTCAGTGATTCAAGCAAAGGACTCATCGGCGATCAAAAAGCGGTTGTCGCATTCAACATCAATCGTACCGACTATGAGGTCTACAGCTCCATCACCGGTGAATTGATTCGCAAAGGCGAACTGGATTTAAACAGTCGCGCCCGGCATGCGTTCGGGCGAAAATTGTTCTACCAGACAACATCCACCACCGAGAAACGCGTCCGCTTGTGGGATCCGCTATCGGACCGGTTCCTGCTGGATGAACCCATCTCAAACTCGGGCTTGTCAACCCAGATTTCTCCGACAGAACTTGCAATCCTGCTGCCTCCCAACAGACTGCGCGTCCTGAATGTGGAAACAGGAGAAACGCTTGTCGAATCCACGGTCCCTGACCATTTGCTCAAAAACCTGAGTAAGTTCATCGGCTTTTCGGATCAGAATCGATACTACTTTAACTTTTCTTATACATCGCCTCGTCGACGCTCACCACACAATGACTTTTACGTCAGCGACTCCTTCCTGAACGTGGTGCATGTCGACAATAATTTAATCGCCATTGAAAAGCAGTCGGGAAATATACTCTGGAATCGCAACCTGCCAAAACGATCCTGGGTCAATACATCAGAATATCAACTTCCCTTCCTGATTTTCATGAGTAAAATCCGTACCGAATCCAAAGTCAGAAGT
The DNA here is from genome assembly GCF_007754425.1 of Gimesia fumaroli. Classification (NCBI taxonomy): domain Bacteria; kingdom Pseudomonadati; phylum Planctomycetota; class Planctomycetia; order Planctomycetales; family Planctomycetaceae; genus Gimesia; species Gimesia fumaroli. Next base: position 2,985,433 of record NZ_CP037452.1, on the reverse strand, counting down.
TACTCATTCCTGTTTGAAGTTCTTGATGCAAAAACAGGAAATACCATTGGCTTCAAAGACAACGTCATGAAAGACACCATTCTGCAAATGCAGATCGACCCTCGGTTCAATAAGATCCTGTTCCAGGGAATGAATAGTGCCGTCGAAATCGATTTTACCGATCGTGCGAAATCGCTGGAAAAAATCCTGGATGCACCACTCTAAGTCGGCGGTCAAATTACTTGACCTGAACCTGTCAGAGGTTTAGCCTGTCTATAACAGCATTCAGCGGCTGTCGTATAATGGTATTACCCCAGCTTCCCAAGCTGGTGACGAGGGTTCGATTCCCTTCAGCCGCTCTTTGAGAATGGTTGTGTTAAATACACGACTCTGCTTCTCTTTAGCTCTTTACCTGCTGTGTTTTCTCAGCCCGAATCTGATCCAGCTGCTTCGAGACTTCAGAGAAGGGGACTTCGTGCGGCAGTTTTCCGGTAGATGCAGCAACCGCAGATGCCACGCCGGCGGCTTCTCCCATCGCCACTGCATTTCCGGTGACCCGGTAACTGCTATGTGCAATGAAATCACCACTGATACAACGCCCGGCCATCATCAGCCCCGTCACATCCCGGGCAATCAAGGCCCGCAGAGGAATATCGTAAGGCTTCGATTTGAACGGTTTCTTCTCAATCGCCTTCGTCTTGCCAGGATTCGTTGAATGCACGTCGATTCCAAATCGGACATGGCAAATCGCATCATCAAAACGAGCCCCCTTCTTTAAATCCTCGGCCGTCACATGATAGCGCCCCAAAATCCGTCGGCCTTCCCGCGTCCCGATCTGTTCGGCAGTCGCGATAATCTCCAGATTCGTCCAGGGATCACCTAATGTTTTCAGGCTGTTAACCAGCTTGTGAACTTCACGCCTTGCCTGCAGCGTCGCATCTGTTACATGCGCTGCATCAATAGAGAGAGTCCCATACTCATGATTGGCCATCATGGCAAACAGCCCATCTCGAACACGAAAGATTGTAGGGCCACCATAAGAAGGATCGACGCCCGCACGTTGAAATTCGGCTAGCAGATTCTTTTTCGGATTCCCCAGTTTGCGAGGCTCAGCATCGCCGCGAACGAATGGGGCAATGCCGTCCGTTGTCACTCCTGTGAGTAAAACCATCAGACTCATCGGCTGCGTCAAACCGGTTCCCGGCTGACCAAATTCATAGCCGCAACCAGCCTGCGCCGCCAGATCGCCATCGCCGGAACAGTCAATAAACGACTTGGCCCGCCAAGCCTGACGTCCTGACTTCGATTCGGTCACGATCACAGACAAACGGTTATTGATATCCGTCACCGCTCCAACCACACGTGTATGCAGTTGAATTTTGACTCCCGCTTCCAGCAGCATATCTTCCAAAAGCAGTTTGGTTTTTTCGGTATCATACGCGACAGAGCCATTCGACAGTGTATTGCTGGCACCGCGTTCATCAAGCTTTCGCAGAATCTCACGCATAATGCCCGGCTTATTCTGTGCATCGATAATCAGAGTCAACGCACCAGCCGTCCAGACGCCGCCCACACAGCCATTGACTTCAAGCAATCTAGTCTTGGCACCACTCCGGGCGGAAGCCAGTGCCGCCGCGAAACCCGCTGGGCCGCCGCCACAGACAATGACTTCATCTTCTTCGACAATCGGAATATTTCGGGCTGCTTCATGGAAGACTTTGCCGTCCGGCGAAACCCAGCCACTGGTTCGCGTATGCTGCGCGGTTGAATTCCAGACCGATTGACCGCCCCCATCTAGAATCAGGGTATTGGAAGGCCGCGTGATACCATCGACGACGGGTTCTTTTGCAGACGCCGTATTCGCACCAGCTACAAATGCAGCCGTACTGCCTGCCAGATATTTTCCGAAAACGCGACGGTCCATTTTATCGTTGGCCATGAGCGGCTCCCTTTATTTCAGCTGATACCTCAGATTAGAGGGCGAATCAATTTACTTATCCATGAATCCGTTTTTGAATCTCGGCAACAACATCGCCGACAGGGATACGGACTTGTTCCAGTGTATCTCGATCACGCAATGTCACACAATTATCCTGTTCGGTGTCTCCGTCTACAGTCAGGCAGAACGGAGTCCCGATCTCGTCCTGTCGACGATAACGGCGACCGATGGCTCCCTGTTGATCATACACGGCCTGAATACCTGCTGCACGCAGTTTTCCGTAAATTGAGGAAGCCACTTCCGGCATTCCTGCTTTTTTGATCAAGGGGAAGACGGCGGCTTTCACAGGCGCCAGCTTGGGATGGAACCGCATCACCGTCCGTGTCTGCATCTTGCCTTTTTCATCAGGCTGTTCGTCTTCGTAATACGCTTCACAGAGAAACGCCAGCGTCGCCCGGTCTGCACCGGCAGCCGGCTCGATGACGTGAGGCACAAATCGTTCGCGCGTCTGATCATCAAAGTAAGTCAGATCTTTTCCGCTCCCTTTGTACTTAGGCTGCCCGTGTTCGTTCTTTTCGACCACGAGCTGATCGCCTTCGCGAATCAGTTTTCCTTCCATATGTGACCGTAAGTCGAAATCGCCACGATGCGCAATTCCTTCGAGTTCCCCGTACTCATTTTCTTCCATAAAAGGGAACGCATACTCCACATCGGCCGTTCCCACCGAATAGTGAGCTAGTTCTTCCGGTGTATGGTCGCGCAGAATCAGGTTGCCTGGGTCAATCCCGTGTTTGATATACCAGGCATACCGACGGTCGCGCCAGTACTTGTACCATTCGAACGATTCATCCGGATGACAGAAAAATTCCATCTCCATCTGTTCGAATTCACGTGAACGGAAGATATAATTCCGGGGCGTAATTTCATTGCGGAAACTTTTTCCAATCTGGGCGATCCCAAACGGAAACTTCACGCGTCCGCTGTCGACGACATTCTTGAAGTTCACAAACATCCCCTGTGCGGTTTCCGGACGCAGAAATGCCGTCCCTTCTTCGCCCGACAAGGCACCAATGATTGTCTTGAACATCAGGTTGAATTCACGTGGCTCCGTCAGTTCCCCCCCAGTTTCAGGACAACGAGGCTCCAGCTTTCCTGTCGCGGGAATCTCAGCAGCAACCAGCATCTTGCTGTAATCCATCAGATTACAGACGCGAATCTCCGGTGTTTCGCTGGGGGTGAGGCCTTGCGTTTTCTCATATTCTGCCAGTGCCTTTTCCAGACGTTTGCGTTTTGTTTTGGAAAGACCTTCTTCTCCGATATCCGCCATGTACGTTTCACAGGCAACCGGAGTGCTGTCCGAAGCATACGCGACAGCGACAGACACATGGTCCACGCGAAAACGGGCCTTCGATTCTTTGGAGTCGACCATAAAATCATGGAACAGATCAAAATGCCCGGAACTTTTCCAGACGCTGGGATGCATGATAATTGTCGTTTCTACGCCGGTCATGGAGAACGGCTTGGGCGCGCCTTCCGGTGTGATCAGCTCATTATGCGTGGTAATCATGTCAGACCACCAGACTTCCCGGACGTTTCGTTTCAGTTCGACTCCAAGAGGACCATAATCCCAGAACCCCTGAAGTCCGCCATAGATTTCGGATGACTGAAAAATGAACCCACGCCGTTTACACAACGCAACGATTTTCTCCATCTCTTTTTTCATTGAACTGGTCTTTCAATCTTGTCTTTCAAAGACACTCTAAAACATGAATTGATTTCAATTGGTGAATAAATTTGGTTTCAGGCACCTGTCGTTAACGTGATCGTCCCCGACTGATGATGATACTCTGGTACCCCGGGAATCAGGCCGCGCTCGGAACATAATCGAATATCGTCTTCAAAGCCACGTCGAATCAGATTCCGACCGCCCAGACTGGCACGGATCCCCTTCAACACACCCTCTTCGTGCTGGATTTGAGATCGATAATGGTCGATCACAATCCGGGTCGAATCATCCAGAACCAGTTCCTGATCGGTCTGATTCTGCAATTCGGTCGCAATCGCACCGGCACATAAACAATCTTCCCCCGTCACACTTCCATCTGTTCCTGCACACACCAGATAAACGACTCCCTCCGATTTTTTCAGTTCGTTTACCACCGCATCCAGACAGAGAAACGAGCCGATTAAAATCCGCCGCGCCTGTAAAGCATGCTTCAGAGCCCGTGTTCCATTGCTGGTCGTAAAGACTATCTGCTTTCCCGCTACCGTTTCCGCTGGATAGCGGGCAGGGGAGTTATCCAGGTCGAACCCTTCAATCATGACTCCCATCCGCTCTCCGCCCAGCAGTACTTCTTCGCCGCTCGCCTGTTTGAGTTCATCAGCAATCTGTTGCGCTTCCTCAATTTCCTCACAGGGAATCACAGCTGTCGCACCTGAGTTCAAAGCATAGCTGATTGTGGAAGAGGCACGCAAAATATCCAGAATCACAGCCACACTCCCTGAATAGTCTTCAGGTTCTGACAGTAGCGGCAGTAAGCAGGTTCGAATCTCTGTAGGCATGGCTCTCTTTACGCAGGCGTTGACTCAAATGTGAAGTGAAAACAGGGCTCAACGAGCCTTATCCGAAATATCTTTCCGACACCAGGCACCATCCCAGCGAATGCATTTCACCGCCTGATAGGCTTTGAGTTTCGCATCGCTGATGGAATCTCCAATCGCCGTCACTCCCAGTACCCGGCCACCATCGGTGACGACTTCACCGTCCTTGGACGTGGTTCCTGCGTGAAAGACTTTGGTATCCGCCAATTCAGCAGCTTCACCCAGACCACGAATCACTCTGCCTTTTTCATAGTCCCCCGGATAACCTTCCGATGCCATCACCACACAGACAGCAGGGCGTTCGTCCCATTCCAAAGACTCCATTTCATCCAGGCGTTCTTCCGCAGCCGCCAGTAACAACTGTGCCAGATCGGTCTTGAGTCGCATCAACACGGGCTGCGCTTCCGGATCACCAAAACGCACGTTGAATTCCAGTACTTTCGGCCCCTGATTGGTAATCATCAGGCCGGCATACAGTACTCCGTTGAACGGTCGATCTTCGATTTTCATCACATTGACCATTGGAACCAGAATCTTTTCGATGATCTCATCCATCAGAGCATCCGTAACCAGGGGAGCAGGGCTGTAAGCGCCCATGCCGCCGGTATTCGGTCCTTTGTCACCGTCATAGGCTGCTTTATGATCCTGTGATGTTTCCAGGGGAATAATCGTGGATCCACTGACGATTGCCAGAATACTGACTTCCTGACCAATCAGCTTTTCCTCAATAATCACCGTCTTCCCGGCGTCACCGAACTCTTTGATTTTCATCAGAGACTTGATGCCATCAAGGGCTTCCTGTTTCGTATCACAGATCAAAACCCCTTTTCCCGCTGCCAGACCGTCGGCTTTGATCACCAGAGGCTGTTCTTCACGCTCTTCCAGATAGGCTTCTGCCGCTTCGAAATTGGAAAACGTTTCTGACTTGGCGGTGGGTACATTGGCTTTCCACATCATCTGCTTAGCAAACGATTTGCTGCCTTCCAACTCGGCGGCAGCCTTGGAAGGACCGAATACGGCAATTCCCGCTTCCCGCATTGCATCAGCCATACCAGCGACGAGAGGAACTTCGGGACCGATCACAGCCAGCCGAATCGATTCTTCTTTCGCAAATGCCACCATCTTGGGAATATCGGAAACTCTGATGGCGACATTAGTCGCTTCTGACTGCGTTCCCGCATTGCCGGGTGCACAAAATACCTGACTGACACTATCCGACTGGGTCAGTTTCCAGACCAGAGCATGCTCGCGCCCCCCCTGACCAATCACTAAAACTTTCATCGTTTCTATTACCTGTTCGCTTTTCAACTTCTAAAAAAATCAGGGGATTCCACTTTGTAAGAACGGTCCTTACCGTCTGCTCTGGAGTATATCAGCACTGTTTTGCCCCTAGTAGCATCGCTCCCCGAAATTTGCATTTTGATACTAAAAAGCCGGATTTTATGACTTTGATCGGAGATCCAACGGCCTGATTCTCGACTAAAGGTTCTTCAGAAAGCAACTGGTACCCCAAAGCTTTTCCTGACCGATTGGACGAATTCAACTTCAAACCATATAATCAGAGATTCGATCAGCTGAGATACATGCGACAGGGGATTCAGAATCACACCTCTTGAACCCCCTGAGTTGAATGGCTGTCGTACCAAATGGGATCATGCTATAACGTCTGGTTCATCAATGAAAGTTATCGTAAGATTTCTTGTCGTAATTGACTTAAAGTTAATCTATTAAAAGACTTTTATCCTTTTAGTTCTCTGGAGATTTAAAGTGTTTGATACTGTCGCCATTATTGGTGCCACGGGTGCCGTTGGGCACATCATGCGGAAACTGTTGGAAGACCGAAACTTCCAGGCAAAACAATTTCGATTTCTGGCCTCAGCCCGATCCGCTGGTAAAACACTGGAATTCCAGGGAAAAACGTACACCCTTGAAGAATTGACCAAAGATTCATTCGAAGGCGTTGAGCTCGTCATCGCCTCCACTCCCGATGATGTCGCCGCGGAATTCTTACCCTCAGCCGTCGAAGCAGGAGCCATTGTCATTGATGAATCCGGCTACTGGCGAATGAAACCGGATGTGGCCCTCGTCATTCCTGAAATCAATCCGGAAGCAGCACTCGAAGCAAAAGGCATCATCGCCAGCCCGAACTGTTCCACAACCCAGATGGTCATGGCCCTCAAGCCTCTGTATGATGCCTCTCCCGTGAAACGCGTGATCGTCAGTACTTACCAGGCCACCAGCGGAGCAGGGGTCGCCGGCACCAGCGATTTACTGGAAGGCTCCAAGGCATATCTCGAAGGAAAAGAGCATGATTATCAGGTCTTTCCTCATCCAATCGCCTTCAACGCCATTCCTCAAATCGGCAGTGAAAAAGAAGACGGCTACACCAGTGAAGAAATGAAAATGGTCTACGAAACCCGGAAAATTCTGGGAGATGAAACTATTCAGATCAATCCGACCTGTGTCCGAATTCCGGTCGCGAACTGTCACAGTGAAACAATTACCGTCGAGACAGAACGCCCGATTTCACCTGAAGAAGCACGTGGGCTATTCGAAAACTTCCCGGGAATCACCGTCGTGGATGACCTGAAAAACCTCTCGTATCCGCTCCCTTCAAGTTCAGATGGCAGCGATGAAGTCTACATCGGTCGTATCCGCCGTGATATTTCCTGCCCGAATGGACTCAGCTTCTGGTGTGTCAGCGATAATCTCCGTAAAGGCGCTGCTACGAATGCCGTCCAGATCGCAGAACTGCTGGCGAAACACAAAGCCTGTACCTAAGACTCTGGAACGCTCTTGCTTCTATCAAAACAGGAGCGTTCCTCGTTCGGCTTCTTTCTGATCTTCAGCGCAAATTGTTTCAAGTTAATACCGTAAAGGCTCCCCGATGAATACGTTTCATTACCAAAATGGCGAACTGTTCTGCGAAGACGTTCCGGTCTCCCAGCTGGCAGAAGAATTTGGCACTCCGCTTTGGATTTACTCAAAATCCGCCTTTCTGAGCCGTCTGAAAGAAATTCAAGATGCCTTTGCCGAAGTCGATCCGGTCATCTGTTATTCCGTGAAAGCCAACGGAAATTTGAGCATTCTCAAGACCATGAACGATGCCGGCAGCAGTTTTGATGTCGTTTCCGGGGGAGAACTGTTTCGCGTCCAGCAGGCAGGCGCTGATACCTCACGCGTTGTGTTCGCCGGTGTCGGAAAAACCGATGACGAAATCCGTCAGGCCTTGAAAGCAGACATTCTCATGTTCGATGTCGAAAGCGAAGCCGAACTCGACGCGATCGCTGCGATCGCCGAAGAAGTCGGCTGCGTCGGCCGGGTCGCACTGCGTCTGAACCCGGACATCGACGCGAAAACACACCACAAGACAACGACCGGAAAAAAAGGCAACAAGTTCGGTATGGACATCGAACGCGCCACCGAACTGGCAGACAAAGTCCTCAAAGACGATCGGCTGGAACTCACCGGAATCCACATGCACCTCGGTTCTCCGATTCTCTCCACCGATCCGTATGCCAAAGCCGTCAAGAAGGGGGCTGAAGTCATCACCCAACTACGGGAAAAAGGGCACAATACGAACTGGCTCAATCTCGGGGGAGGCTTTGGAATCAGCTATAAAACCGATGAAGGCCCTTCTGCGCAGACTTATGCTGATGTGATCGTCCCCACGATCAAAGAAATCGGCTGTCGCCTGGCACTGGAGCCCGGCCGCTTCATCGCAGGAAATGCGGGTGTTCTCATCAGCCAGATCGTCTTCACCAAACGGGAAGGGGGGAAGCTGTTCTATATTCAGGATGGTGGCATGACCGACCTGGTTCGCCCTGCGATGTACGATTCGTATCATCGCGTCTGGCCCGTCAAACCGGCTGTCCCCATGCCCTTTGACTGTGAAGGGGAAATTGAAGGCTGTGAACCCGCTGATGTGGTTGGCCCGGTCTGTGAATCCTGTGACTATTTCGCAAAAGACCGCTATTTGCCCCCGATGGAACGAGGCGATCATCTCTGTATGTTTAGCGCCGGTGCTTACGGCTCTGTCATGAGCAGTAACTACAATGCCCGTCCTCGCAGCGCTGAGATCCTCGTCGATGGCAGCAATTACCAAGTCATTCGCCGCCGGGAAACCTACGAAGAGCTGATCGCACTCGAACAGCCATAACGTTGCCTCTCAGAAAAAGCCCCTGCTGAATGCTATGTTCAGAAGGCCAGTAAACTGCGGTCTGGTTATAACAGTTATCAGGTTCTTGCGAGCTTTAATGTGTTGAGAGCAGGAAAGATACAGCCATCCGCTTCCTTCGATTGAACCGTTATCGCCGTTAGAAACGATGATAATTGATACAGAAACTTCCGCGGAGAATATGTCCATTAGGACACCTTAGATCTTATTTCTGAAAAGACTTGAAACGAACAATTGAATTATGTTGTTTTGGGCAAGGTGATAAGAATAGTATATTACAACTGTTTCTATCCATTTCATTGAGAGATCTTCTATCTGTCAGTCAGACCTGAGCTGAGTTGGGAATGTGACCGGATAGACCCAAATGAATAAGCCGACAACCAAGACGACACGGAGTCGACTGAATGTCTTTTAACAACCGGATCCTGGCAGGTTTCACTCTGGTATTTTTCCTTGCCGTGAGCATGCCAATCTGCGCCTGGTCACAAAAAAACACGCCTCCGACGACTCAGGGATCGACTTCACTCGGCAACCTCTCCGCCGATGATTTACTGCTCTCCAAACCGGAGACCCCGGAACAACTGATGCGGGCCATCGTCCAGCTCACCGACCTCGGCCAGGCAACGTCAGCCAAACCGTATCTCGACGAGCTCATTAAAGCCGACATTGATGATGAAACCCTGCTCAAACTTAGAGACAAATATGGCCCGGCGTCCTTCCTGACATTAGCAAACAATAAAGCACTGCAGCCCGAGTCCGTCACACTGCTGAAAAAAATGGAAGCCGCATTTCGTGCTTACGCGACTGATCCTGCCCGCATCGATGGATTGATCAACGATCTTTCGGGGAACGCCACCAAACGCACCATTGCTATCATCGAATTGAAATCGGCTGGCGCCATTGTTGCCCCTACGATCTTGAAACGATTGAGCAAAAGCGAAGACCCCACCACAAACGACGAGCTGGCATTTGCACTCTCTCAGTTGGGTGCTCCGGTCGTTCAGCCTTTAATTGCCGCACTCCGTGCCCCCAGCGAAAACATCCGCAAAATTGCCGCAGAAGTCCTCGGCGAGATTGGTGATCCTGCAGCAACCCTCTATCTCTGGAACCCGGCATTTTCTCAAAGTCAGCCACAAAGCATACAACTAGCGGCCCGCCAGGCACTGGCAAAAATTCTGAAGAAGGATCCTAAGAATCTGTTCGAGCTCAATCGTCATGAAGCACAAATGGTACTGAAAAACGCAGCTCTCCGATTTTACAAAACATACGATGATGAATCGGGCAAACAGAACATCTGGACCTGGGATGCGGCACAACAGACGGTTGTGGAAAAAGAACTGCCCGCTCAGGAAATCAATTTGATTGAAGGCCTGCGACTTTCAAAAGAAGCACTGGAAATGTCGCCCGACAAACAGGATGTCCAGACACTCTATCTAGCGATGGCACTGGCACTCGAGTCTTATCATGTCGGCTGGAACCATCCTCTGCCGGAAGGTCCAGGCACGACCTTTAATCTGGCTTTGCTGTCAGGACCTTCTGCTGTCAGCCGGGTACTCGCTTTAGCGATGAAACAGGGACACACTCCCAGCGCCTTGGCCGCACTCAAAGCATTGGGGCAAATTGGTTCGCGTGCTTTGCTCTACGAACAACTTGATAAGCACTCATCCATTATCGCTGCTTTGAATTACCCCGATCGACGGGTTCAGTTCGCCGCAGCAACCGCAATCATGCAGCTCGATCCTGCAAAACCATTCCCCGGTGCCACACGCGTTATTGCCATCCTGACCCGGGCACTGGAAGGCGAAGGAGCACAATCGGCAATCGTCGTCGATTCCAGTATTCCACGCGGACAATCGATGGCGGGAGTGTTTCATGAATTGGGATATGAGACCCAGCCCTACCAGACCGGCAAAGCAGGATTCAAAGCCGCAATCGAGCGGATGGATATCGAGTTCATTGCACTGGAATACAATATTTCACGCTGGGGACTCTCGCAAACCATCGCCAACCTACGGGCCGATTCCCGTACCGCAAATATTCCGATCATTGTTTATGGTCCACTCCGACTGAAGAATAAAATCGAATACTCAACCCGGCGTTATCCCCTGGTCAGCTATGTCATCGAATCTCAAAACTCGACTGATATCGGCACTCAGGTGAAACCGTTCCTCAAAAATTTAAAAACTCCCGAGCTCACAGGCGAACTGCGTTCGGAATATCGTGCGGCGGCACTCTACTGGTTGTCTCACATTGCTTCCAGCCAGCGGACCAACATTTATGATCTGACTCCGACAGAGAAACCATTACTGCAACTGATACCGGAACGTGCATTAGCATCCAACGCGCTGATCACCCTCGGAGGCATTCCCACTCGCTCCGCACAAGCTGACCTCGTCAAAGTCATCACAAACAAAACCATGGAAGCCGACATCAAAGAAATCGCCGCGCTGCAACTGGCATTTCATATCCAGAAATTCGGGCTGCTGGTCGATTCCACACAGGTCGCGGAAATCAGACAGGCATACCAGGACGCCAAAGACGCCAAACTCAATACCGCTCTGGCATCGGTAATGGGAACCTTAATGCCCGACAACAAAGTTGTTGGTGAACGACTGCAGAAATTCCAGCCTGCAACATCGCTGCCCTGATTTTTGATTCTGAAAATCAATAAAAAAACTCCGAAGATTTATGAACCAATCTTCGGAGTCAATTCAAAATGATCTCAATCGGAAATCAACTATTTCGCATTCGCTGCGGTCTTCTTTCGCAGTAACGCTCGCAACGGTTCTTCCAGTTCACCGGCATTGGAAGTCACCACTTCCGTCACTCCGGTATGATCGACCAGCATCAGCATCGGCACACTTCGGACGCCGTAATACAGGGCCGCTGGATTATTCCATCCCCGTTTATCACGAGAGGAATAGAAAATCTGTCGCCAGTCCAGCGAAGTCTTTTCCTGAAATGCATCAATGGCAGGCTCTTCTTCATCCAGGTTCACACCCACAATTTCAAAACCATACTTGCGATATTTTTTCGACAGAGCCTGAATTTGAGGCAGCTGCTCGATAAAAGGCTTCGCGGTGGTCGCCCAGAACACGACCAGCACCACGCTCCCTTTGTAATCATCAATCGAAACAAAACCACCTTCAATGGTTTCTCCCGCCAGATGCAGCGGTTGGCCTTTTAATCGTAAACGACGCGTCAAGCCGGCTACCTGTGCCGCCTCACTGGTTTTGGGAAATCGTGCTTCCAGATCCAGACAGCAGTCCAATGCCTGCTTATTCATGCCATACAGCTGACATGTTTCCGCAGCGGCCTGCAGTAATTGCGGCGCGCGAATGGTTTCTTGGGGAAACCGTGAAGCAAACAGGCGAGACTGTTTAACAAACTCCTCGATCCAACGTGGTTCCTGCTGCGCAAAACGCTGAGCACTCGTATTCGCAAACTTGGCAACCGTAAAACCGGCATCCGCTGCAGACGGAGAATTGGGATCTCGTTTAAACAGCGACTCAGAGTGATCATACAAAGCATCAATACTTTCCTGATCACCCTCTAAAGCCAACTGCAAATGTGCTTCCAGCAGATGACGAATACAAACCGAAAACAGGCGCTGCTTTTCCTTATCTGCATGGGTCTGCTTGACTGCTTCCATCGCCAGCTGAATAATTTTCTTATTCCGTGCGGCACGTGCTTTTCGGAGTTCATCAACGTTTTCCGTTTTAGGCAAAGCCTGCACTTTCAAACGTGTGATTTCACGCACACTCCATTCCGCTGAGCCTTCTTTCAGCTCCTGAATCTTGACCTCTTCGTTCGCCAGGGATGGAGCATCACTATCGAGGTCATCCATGTCGAGCTTATCGCGTTCCAGACTGGCTGTCTGAACCACATTCGGCTTCAAGGAAGGCCCCGCGGTTGAAGAAACCTGTTGAATTCCAGCAGAGGACTGTTGTGTGTTTTGTGAGCTCGCGGGGGTCCCTTCCAACTTGCCATCCAGAGGATTCCCTGCGGTCTGTGAGGGGTTGTCTCCGCCTCCACAACCAAACTGAGTGACTAACAACAAGCACGCTGCAACCGTACTGATATGGTGTCGATGCCTCATGGCCTATTCCTCTCCTTCCTTTGAGAGTCAGTAATATCTGAAGAACCGAGGTAGCGAAATCTCTGAAAGCGAATCCTGCCATTCCCTCAGCAAAATTATCAAGTAAGTATCCTCAAAACGACCATAGGGTGACGCTTCAAGCAAACTCAGATCAACCGTTTCACGAAACAGACCCGTGATCCCGATTTCGGGCTAAAACACTTGATGTGGCGAGTTTTATGACAAATACCACATTCAAAGCAATACGAAGCTGGCAAAAATTACAATCTGGCTCCCGATTTCAGAAATCTTTTTCCTGTTTCTCAATCGAAAACCGGCTCAGATCGGCACCAGAAAGGCACCAATCACCCTACAGTTCGCCATGGTAATGTTTGAATGCTTCAATCGCGAAGTATTCTGGCAACCCCAGATCATTATAAACCGTTGCAGTATTACGAGTTCGATCTTCTGCCCGCACCCAGAATTCGCGTTTGTCGCTGCCGGGATAAAAGGCACTGTCCTTCTGTGACTCATGCTTGAAAATCGCTTCCCGCTTTCTCAAAACAACTTCAGGACTCAGTGGAATCGCTCGTTCAATCTCGTGTGGTTCATATTCTTCCCAGGCACCCCGGTACATCCAGAATTCAGGAGCAATTCCTTCCTCGGCAACCACATCCACAGCGTTAATCACTGCCTCAGCACACACACGGTGCGTTCCATGTGGGTCGGAAAGATCACCGGCCACATAGATCTGATGCGGATTGACTTCTCGTAACAAGTCAGCCACGATCGCAATATCCTCTTCGCCGATCGGCTTTTTCGAAACCTGGCCCGTCTGATAGAAGGGCAGATTCAGAAACCGCAAGCGCTCTTCAGGAACCCCGGCAACTTCCGCCCCCGCAGTCGCCTCCGTCTTGCGAATCAACCCTTTGATTCCCAGCATCTCGGGTGTATCCAGATCACCGGCTTTTTTACTGTCGATGTCTTGCTTCAGATTCTGCAGATGCGACAACGTTGCTTCATCATCTGGATGAAACAGCTTATGGAACTCCAGCACAAAGTCAATATGGCGTAACGCATCATGGTCAAACACGGCGATATTTCCGCTGGTCATATAAGCGATATAAACATCGTGCCCCTGATCAGCCAGCGTAATCAACGTGCCCCCCATCGAAATCACATCATCATCCGGATGAGGACTGAAGACGATCACTCGCTTGGGGTCGACTCCCGCGGGTTTTGTACAGATTCCTTCCAGCAATTCGTCAAACACACGCTGGCGAATCTGTCCGACAGAGCCATGCTTGTGAATCAGTTGGTGCAGGTGATTGTGTAGAAAATCTTCCGTTTCCAGCTTCAACAAAGGCTTGCCCACCTCTTTTGTAAGCCAGATCACCGCCTTTTTCTCCAGTTGAGGCGTCCATTCAATATTCCCCACGATCCAGGGAGTTTTGACCGCCGTCAACTCAGCAGCCGCCGCACTGTCCACCGCGAACAGCGAGTTCGTATGCGTCTGCAAAAAGCTTGCGGAAACCTCGTCCGTCACTTCGGCTTCAGCAGCCCGCTTCACGACAGACGCTTTGTGTTCGCCCAACGCCATGATGATAATTTTCTTCGCTGACAGAATACTGCCAACCCCCATCGTAATCGCATGATGAGGCACATTATCTTCTCCGAAGAACCCGCTGGCCGCATCGCGACGCGTGACAGGATCCAGGTTAACCAGACGCGTCAGACTGTTGCGGGCAGATCCCGGCTCATTAAAACCGATATGCCCCGAGCGACCAATCCCCAGCAATTGCAGGTCCAGACCGCCAACCTTTTCGATACTTCGCTCATATTCCTCACAGAATGAGTCAACTTCTTCGGCTGCTATATCACCACGGGGAATATGAATATTCTCCGGCTTCACATTCACATGATCGAAAAAGTTCTCATGCATAAACTTGTGATAGCTGTGAATCGAATCCGGATCCATCGGCCAGTATTCATCCAGATTGAACGTAATCACGTTCGAAAAATCGAGCTGTTCTTCGTTGTGCAGTCGAATCAGTTCCCGATACACGCCTAAAGGCGTCGATCCGGTCGGCAGCCCCAGAATCGTAGGCACGCCTGCTTCATTTTTGGAACGAACTAAATCCGCGACGACGGAAGCAACGTATTTCGCTAATTCAGAAGACGTTTCGAAAATCACCGTCGGGACTTTCGTATGTCTCACAAATTTGGACTTCGGAGTTACATGCACAGAACGGGAAAGATCAGTAGCCATCAGACGTCGTTTACCTGTTAAGCAAGAATAAAACGGGCAAAATCCAGTTTTCGAATCGGATTACGCTGCTCCCAATTCCACCGGGTTAAGCCTGTCATTTAAAGTAACCACGCGAACAGTATTCTCGGTACGCGTGTTTTTTTTATGAATGTTTATTATAACTAGACTCACACAGAGCTCACTACCCATTGTTAGACCTAAATGTACAGAGAGAGAAATTTTCATGGTAAATCAGGCAGAATCTCTGCGAATTCTGGCGATTCACGCTCATCCCGATGATATCGAAATCCAATGCGCGGGCACTTTGGCCCGCCTGAAAAACCTGGGTTGTCACATCACCATCGCCACAATGACCGCCGGCGACTGTGGTAGCGCCGAAATGGGACCGGTGGAAATCGCCAACGTCCGCCGCGCCGAAGCCCAGAAAGCAGCCGACATGCTCGGTGCTGACTACATGTGTCTCGAATTCCGTGACCTGGCCATTATTCACGACAATGAATCCCGCCAGCGGGTCACCGAAGCCGTTCGCAAAGCCCGACCGGATATCGTGATCACCGCCCCCCCGGTCGATTACATGAGCGACCACGAAATGACCAGCCGGCTCGTCCGCGACGCCTGCTTCGGTGCTTCCGCTCCCAATTATACAACGCACCTATTTAACCCCGCGCCGCCTACCGAAAAGATCCCGCACCTGTATTACGTCGATCCCATCGAAGGCTGCGATTACTTCGGAAACCCGATCAAACCGCAGTTCATTCTCGATATTTCGGAAACGTTCGACCTCAAAATCAAAATGCTCGCCTGCCATGAAAGTCAGCGTGCCTGGCTCCGAAAGCAGCACGGGCTCGACGAATACCTTGATGGCACCGAACGCTGGTCTGCCGCCCGCGGAAAAGAAATCGGCACCGCATACGGCGAAGCCTTTGTTCAACATTGCGGACATCCTTATCCTTCGAGTAATCTATTACTCGAACTCATGGAAAAATAAAAGCATCCCTCTTTCATTACCTTGCCACTTTCATCAACTTGAATGAAGAGAAACCAATGAACGATCCTACTCCCGCCTCGGATGATACTTCCACAGCACAAACACTGCCGTACACTGAAGCCGAGATTGAAACGATGGCAACCGAAGACGCCAGCGCCGGTCGCTTTCTGACCAAGATGCTCGTCTTCACATTCTGCTATACCATCATCGTCGGCGGCTATGTGATCTACTGGAGCCTGAATTCTTAGTTCCAAAACGATCACAAAGATGAAAATTCAGCAAACTCTGATCGGCTCTTCCCGGTCAGAGTTTTTTTACGCCTTCTCTTCTGCAGAACCCTCATCAAACACGGTTCCGTTGGGATTCAAAAGCATCCAACACAGCGCCGCAGTCACATAAATCCCCGCCATCAGAATCAGCACGGTGTCATACTTGCCCGCGTCAAACATCGTGCCGACGATCACAGGCAACAACGCCGCCCCCAGATTGCCCGCCATATTCATCATCCCGAAAATGGGCGCGACATGCTGGCCTCCTTTATCAATCGTTACCGTATATCCACAGGCGCCCCCCAGGCCGGCAAAAAACATGCTGATGGTAATCAACGTCATCGCCAGATTCATCTCTTTCACAAAATAAGCACACAGCGTACACAGCCCGCAGCCCAGCATCGCGGTGATGGCGACTCCCTGACGGCTCCAGCGACGGCTTCCGGTTCGCTGTAGAACCCAGTCAACGACGACCCCTCCCAGAAAGTTTCCCACGACAAACGACATCAGCGGAAAACTGGTCCAGATTCCCGATGAAGCGATGGTAATGCCCCGCGCTTTCTGCAGATAGACGGGAAACCATGTCATGTAAAAAATAGAACCAGCTGCACGGAAGAACTGCTGACCACAAATCATCCACATCGAAAAACTGGTCAGAATCTTCCCCCAGGGGGTCGGCTCGCCATGCTCATCCTGTCCCTGAACCGTTGGTTCGACAACGTCACCACTACGAATAATTTTGAGTTCTGCGTCATTCACGCCACGGTGATTTTCTGGACGATCGCGAAACCAGTAATAAAAACAGACCGCCCATACAAAACTCGGCACCGCGCACAGAAACATAATGGTCCGCCAGGTCACTCCCGGCAGCTGGATGCCCCCGAAATGGATGCCTTCCATCAGTAAACCAATGCTGAAAGCACCAAAGGCACTTCCGATCGACATGAAACTTCCCAACAAACCACTGGCCAGCCCCCGCCGTGCTTTAGGCAACCACTTGGAAATCGTACTCGCACAACAGGGAAAAATTCCGGCCTGCGAAATACCAAAAATCAAACGCACCGCGATCAGCATCCAGAACCCGGTCACCAATCCGGTCAAGATGGTTGCGATTGACCACAGAAGCGCAAACGTGGTTAAAGACCGCCGCGTCCCCCAGACGTGTCCAATCCAGCCGCTGGGGATCTGCGACAACGCATAGCTCCAGAAAAAAGCGCTCATCACCCAGCCCATCTGAGTCAGGCTGATGTCGAGCTCTTCCTGAATCAGTTTTGCGGGAACCGAAATCGCATTGCGACTGATGTAAGCGACCGCTGCCACCAGACACAACAGCGTCAGCACCATAAACCGCGCATGAGTGGGCGCTGCCTGTTCGCTCTCTGATCCCTCTTCCGATTCCACCACAACAATGTCTCCCCGAAGCGCAGTCCCTGCTTCCGTTATAATGCCTGCGTCAGTAAATCGAACAGACGGTCCACTTCCGCTTTTGTTTCCTCATCGAGCGACCACGCGTGGGGAGTACAACGCTGTTCCGATGCAAAGATCCCCCGCTTGACCAGCAGATACTTTTCAATTGCCAGAAAACCGTCCAGTCCCGCCTGTAACTGCAGCGCCACAATCGCACAGATCGGAAAATAAACCCGGTAGACCGCCTCTTCATCACCAGACCGCAGTGCGTTCCAGAGTGCAATAATTCCATCCAGCAAATCCACGCCCGGCATCGTACCGCTGATTCCCCGTCGATACGCGTCAACCAGCAGAATGCCCCCCGAGCCATCATAAATCAGCGCCAGGCCGTCCGTCGCATCGCGGAGCGCCGACAGATTCGGACCAATGGGCGATGCCTCTGGTTTGAACCGAATTTTTTCCGCTCCATACTGTTCCAGCAATCGACGGTAAAAATCAATCGAGATCGCATTCCCCACATAAGAAGACGCGTCCTGCACAATCAAAGGTAATGAGCACTGCTCGGCGAGTGCAGAAAAATAATCCCATAACGCCGATTCGGGTAACGCCGTCGTTACCGGCGGAATCGCCATCACCGCATCGCAGCCCACCTCTTCAGCATGACGAGCAAACGCCAATGCCTGCTTCGTACTCTCCGCGCCCACACTGGCAATCACAGCCCCGCGCCCGTCCGAAACCTCAGACATCAACCGCGTCAACTCCAGCCGTTCCTCATATGTCAGACGCAGCACTTCCGAAACCATCGCCCCGCAAATCCCATCGGCGCCCAACTCATAACACCAGTCGATCTCGCGTTCCAGCGATTCCCGGTCAATCGTTTCATCGGCCAGCAAAGGCGTATGCAATACCGGCAGTACCCCCCGAATCATTCCCGACATTTCCTTCGCCTTTCTAGTTCGTTTGTGAGCTCAGATTACTCGGCAATGATCTGCCCAATCGCATCTGCCATTCCTTTGATGAGAATCTCCAGGCCACCCCGTTCAAACGGCGTTTGCCACACCTGGTATAAATCCAGATCGTACAACTCCGCCGGCGCCAGATATCCGGTCGTCCCGTTAATCAGATTCAGACAGACAATCGTCCGCTCCGGAAATCGCTTTCTGAGTTCCCGCTGCAGAATTGAATACGCCTCGGTCCTGCTGCCGACCAGAACCGTATCCCCCATCCGCCAGACCCAGATCGGCAGGT
The DNA here is from genome assembly GCF_007754425.1 of Gimesia fumaroli. Taxonomy (NCBI): domain Bacteria; kingdom Pseudomonadati; phylum Planctomycetota; class Planctomycetia; order Planctomycetales; family Planctomycetaceae; genus Gimesia; species Gimesia fumaroli. The sequence continues at coordinate 2,966,478 of NZ_CP037452.1, read as the reverse complement.
CCAACGTCGTCCCATCGCCAATGCCCCGACGAATATTTCGCCGCCTTCGCAAACGTTCTTCCAGCGCCCGATCCGGACACTCCTGCCGCAGGCGTTCCAGTTCCTCCGCAGAAGGCCAGTCCTTTAAAGGCAGTTCCACTTTCACTTCCAGTGCTTTCAACAGAGAACTCGGTTCCACCGGCTCATGCCGCCACACCGCTAAAGGAGCCCCTGATTCCATCACTCCCTCAAACTCCAGGCACGTCATCGGCGGTTCCATATCTTCCAGCGTCGCGAGTGCCGCATACGCCAGTTGACGTCCATGCCGATCCGCTACGTCGGTATCGCCGACATACTGATATCGCGGCGACAGTTCCCCCGAAGCCCCTTGCATAAACAGAGCAGGGACCCCCAGCGTTTCCTGAATCGTATCTCGCATCGCACCCGGAAAATCGGGTGAGATCGCCGTGTTCTCCCAGGCCAGCGTCGTCGGATGACAGGCGTAATTCACAATCACCGCCTTCAGATTTCCTTCACCATCGCTGATGCGGCCAACCACCAGCGTATCATCCGCAGGCTCACTTGGATTCCAGCCACACAGAATCCGCTCCGTCCTCGGAGCGGGATCAGGCAGGTCTCTCATCGACGCCAGTTGACAGTGTCCGGTTTTCCAATCCAGCACCGCCTTGCCCACATTTTTGATCGCTTCACGCACAGCGACAAGCGAAGCCTGATACACCGTTTCCAGATATTCCGCCAGCGATTCACTCGCCGGCAAATCCGGATCGGGGTCCGTCAAAGGGGGCGAAGCATGCGTATGGCTCACCCCGAAAATCAGAGCCGACTCGTCAATCTCCAACTCTTCCAGCAAGCGCGCCTGAAACCGGTTAAACGTTAATAATGAACGCCACCAGCCTAAGTCCGCATCCAGAAAAATCAAAGGCTGCTCGGCACCAGCCGCATACATCACCAGTGCATTCAAAGTCAGCCGGCGATGAATCGAATCGGCCACGTCATGTTTCGCGGCCCCCCAGTTGCGAGCATAAATTCCCACGGGCGGCGTGATATCCACCGTCGCCACACCGATCTGTCCCTGAAATGCCGACTCCGTTCTCACTTCAATTGTGCGTTCACTCATAACCAGTTCCGTTTCAAATTATTCGTGGATCTCAGTCTCTGTTTCAAGCACTCAGTGAAACCGGCTTACCAGTCTCCCACCGCACCATCCCGATAGAATACCCGCTGCACCGTCTCCTGCTCAAACGGATGTTTCTTGACTTCCGCTTCATTGATCGAAATCCCCAATCCCGGCTTTTCATTCGGCGTCACCGTTCGCGTTTTGGGATCAATCACAAAACCTTCTTCCACGACATCCTCTCTCCAGGGAACATCCTCGTGCACCGACTCGCAGATAATATAACTCGGCTGAGAGAACCCGAATTCCAGCGAAGCCGCCGTACTCACCGGCCCTTGTGGATTGTGCGGCGCCAGAGAAATCCGATGCGCGTCTGCCAGTGCGGCAATCCGCCGTGCTTCGGTGAAACCGCCGCAGTGCGTTAAGTCAAGCTGACAAATCTCACAACCCCGTAATGCAAATAGATCGCGAAACGCCGCCAGATGAGTCAACCGTTCGCCCGTCGCAATCGGCGTCGTCACCGCGGCGTTGATCCGTGCCAGACTCTCCATTGATTCCGGCCAGCAAGGTTCTTCAAAGAAATATAGTCCATAAGGATCGAGGGCTTTCGCAAACTGCAATCCCATCGCCGGAGAAGGGCGGGCATGACAGTCGACCATGATATCGATATCGTCGCCAACAGCCTCACGCATCGATGCCACACACGCCTCAGCAGCCTTGATCGGCTTCAAGCCTTCAATCGGCATTGTTGGCGGGACCGCCATGGACTTGAATGCCGTGAACCCGTCCGCCACCGCTTTCTGTGCCAGCTCGGCGAACTGCGCCGCGTTGTCGGTCGACGTCTGGTAAAACGACTCCATATTGCCGCCCCCCAGGTGACAATACAGGCGAATGTAATCCCGCACCGGACCGCCCCACAATTGATGGCAGGGAACTCCATGAACTTTGCCAAGAATGTCCCACAGCGCCAGATCGATGCCCGCCATCGCCGTCGAACGCGTCACGCCACTTCCGTGCCAGAAATGCTGTCGCCACATCATCTGCCACAGATGTTCGACCCGCCGGGGATCTTCGCCGATCAATAGTGAGGATAGATCTTCAATCGTCCCCACAATCCCTCGCGTATGCCACTCCAGCGTAGCTTCCCCCCAGCCAACCAGGCCGGGTTGATCGGTGATCACTTTCACAAACACCCAGTTTCTCATCCGGGCATGACACACCAGCGTTTCGATGCGTTCAATTTTCATCGGAGTTGGTTTCCCATCTGTACTAGTTTTATTTTGGTGTCAAAATAACAACATACTCCGATCACAACAGGGAAGCAAGCCAACTGGAAAAGAACTGCGCAACAATCATACGGATCGGCGCAGCCGAAAACAGAGCAATCTCAACTGTTCAACAGACAACAACTGTGCTTATGAAAACTGTTCCAGCTGGTCGTCTTCCAATTCTTCAAGACGTTGTCGCGCCAGCTCGGCCCAGGGTCCCATTTCGTCGAATTCGAGATACACCTTCCAGTGTGGAATCGCTTCCTCCACCCGATTCAACTGGTGCAATACTTCCGCGATATGCAGATGCGCATCCGGGTAATCGGGGTGAACCTGCAGTGCAATCTCAAACGCATGCAGTGCTGCTTTCGGATCTCCCAACTCGTTATGCAGGCATCCCAACTGGGTCCACGCTTCTATATAATCGTGATCCCATTCGACGGCCGCATAATAGCGTTCGAGGGCACCTTCCGTTTTCCCGTCCAGATACAGGGCTTCCGCCAGATGCAAGTGCCCCTCGGGCATATCCGGCTGTCCCAATAGCGCCAGCCGAAAGGCTTCGATCGCCGACTTCGCATCACCGGCGTCCAGAAACTGGCAGCCCTCCTGAAACCATTCGTCCGAACTCCGATCCTCGGGTTCATCTGTTTTCAGATGCTCCGTGAATTCAATCGTCCCTTCGAACGATTCCTCGTCCGCCAGTTCCGGCACCGCGGTCTCTTCCGTACCAAAGTCGAACACCCGCTGTCCGCGCCGCGGATCGATCAGACCATGCTCGTCCTTCAATAACAGCTGCGCGTCCTGAGAGAGCAACGTCAATTGAGAGAGCGGGGCGTCGATCTCGTTGAAGAATTTTCCCAGATGCTGCAGGCTGTTTTCCAGATCCCGCGGATGCACGCCCGATTCCAGTAGTTGTGACAATCGCCGGACACTCGCCACTTCCTGAAAGGAGAAGTAAGGAAGTCGAAAAATCTTGCGCACCGGCTTAATCAGTCCCTGTCGTTCCCAGCGACGAATCGTCGAGACCGGCAGATCCAGCATCTGTGTCAGCATCGCCGGCGTGTAAAGCTGATCGACATTCACGCCCGGATCACGGAGTTCAATCAACGCCAGCCAGTCCGATTCCTTGATGATCTGAATCGGCGTCCCTTCCTGAATCAATTCCTGCGCCTGGCTCAAATTCACCGAAGGCGAACCGTCGGCTTCCAGAGGCCAGCCTTCTTCACCCACCACCAGCAACGTCGTCTGCCGACTCACATGCTGGGCGGCCTGACCGCCGTGCTGTTCCACGAACTCCCACGCCTTATGATGTGTCATTGAGGCAAGCGTCCCCGTAAACACCACACGCTCGCCTTGCAGCGCCGGCGAGCCTTGAAGCAGTTGATCAGGTTGTTCTTCTTCGATTTCTTCCATAGAGATAAGTAATACTGCTTTATTTGAACAATTTCGAGTAAAAAGGGGGTTATCAGGTGACTCTATCAAAAATATCATTAGTAACACCAGTAAACTTTCCCCGAGGATACTGATACACGAATGCGTTGGGTAGCTTTCAGAGCAATCCTTCATTATAAGGGAGCAAAATAAGTGATTTCCCCTTCATGGTACCGTTTGTACCCCGATTTTTGACCATATATCCATGGGAGTTGAAATGTCCGTGCTCGAGTCGTGTGATCCTGATATCTGGAACTGTATTCAGTCTGAAGCCCAAAGACAGAAACATGGTCTGGAGCTGATCGCTTCTGAAAATTATACCAGCGCCGCCATCATGGAAGCCGCCGGTTCGATTCTCACGAACAAATACGCTGAAGGGCTCCCCGGACGCCGCTACTACGGCGGTTGTGAATACGTTGACGTCGTCGAAAATATCGCCCGCGACCGCGCCTGCAGTCTCTTCGGAGCCGAATACGCCAACGTCCAGCCGCACTCCGGCTCGCAGGCCAACATGTCCGTCTACTTCACCGTTTTGAAACCAGGCGATACCTTCCTGGCAATGGACCTCGCTCACGGCGGTCACCTGACGCACGGTATGAAACTGAATTTCTCGGGCACACTCTACAACCCCGTCCCGTACGGCGTTCGCGAAGACAATCACCAGATCGATTACGATCAGGTCGCCAAGCTCGCCCGCGAACACAAACCCAAAATGATCATCGCCGGTGCGTCCGCGTATCCCCGTGAAATCGATCATCCCAAGTTCGCTGAAATCGCCGCTGAAGTTGGCGCGGTTCTGATGGTCGACATGGCCCACTATTCCGGTCTCGTCGCTGGTGGCGTGCATAACAACCCCGTCGAAGTTGCCGACTTTGTGACCTCGACCACTCACAAAACCCTGCGTGGTCCCCGGTCCGGTTTCGTATTGATGAAAAAGAAATACGCCAAAGACCTCAACCGCGAAGTCTTCCCCGGAATTCAGGGCGGCCCGCTGGAACACGTCATCGCCGGTAAAGCCATCTGCTTCAAAGAAGCCAGTACCGATGACTTCAAAGCCTACGCACAACAGGTTGTCGCCAACGCCAAAGCTCTCGCCGAAACCCTGATGGCGGGCGGCATCAAACTCGCCTCCGGCGGGACTGACAACCACCTGATGCTGTGTGATGTGACTGCGATTGACCTCTCCGGTAAAATTGCCGAAGAAGCCCTCGACAAAGCCGGCATCACCGTCAACAAAAACATGATTCCGTACGACAAACGCAAACCTCTCGACCCCAGCGGTATCCGCATTGGCACCGCCGCTCTCACCACGCGTGGTATGAAAGAGGACGAAATGAAAAAGGTCGGTGCCTGGATTCTGCGTGTCCTCGGTGCTCCCGATGACGATTCCAATATCGAAACCGTCAAAGGCGAAGTCGCCGAATTCACCGAAAGCTTTCCCGTTCCCGGCATCGCATAATACGGACTCATGACTCAATACAGCGACCTCGACATCACGACCATCGACTGCACCCGCGACAACGCCACCGCGCTCTTCAGCGAACTTCGCGAGAAGCTCAGCCCGCGCGGCAATGTCGTCTCCGAAGCGGGCCGTCAACGCACGATCGAACTCTTCGGCGCACCCCTGTCTCCGCAGGAAGTCGTCGAAAAGATCTGCAACGATGTGCGTAACAAAGGGCGCGAGGCACTGCTCGACTATTCGGCCAAACTCGACCGCAAACAGCTCACCCCTGATACGATGCGCGTCTCGGCGGAAGAACTCAAAGCGGCTCACGAACAGGCCGACCCCGAGTACCTCGCTACGCTGCGCCGCATCCGTGAGAACATCATCGAATTCCAGTCGGCTCTGCTTCCCGAAGATATCAAAGTGCTCCGCGAGGCAGGGGAGTCCCGTGTCGAATTGCGGCAACGCTATCTCCCCCTGAAACGGGTCGGCGTCTGCATTCCCGGCGGTGCCGCCGCTTATCCCTCGACCCTGCTGATGACGGCAATTCCGGCACAGACCGCGGGCGTCAAAGAAATCGTCGTCGTCGTGCCCCCGACCGATTTTGGTGGCTACAACACCGACATTCTCGCCGCCTGCTATGAGCTGGGCATCACCGAAATCTACCGCGTGGGTGGAGCCCAAGCCGTCGCCGCACTTGCCTACGGCGTCGAAGGCATTGAACGCGTCGACAAAATCGTCGGCCCCGGTAATCTGTTCGTCGCCCTCGCCAAACGACACGTTTTTGGTGAAGTCGACATCGACAGCATCGCCGGCCCCAGTGAAGTCATCGTGCTCGCCGACGAAACCGCAAACGCCGAATTCATTGCCAGCGACTTGATCTCGCAAGCCGAGCACAGCCCCGGTTCGGGCGTCCTCATCACCTGGCACGCTCCGCTGATTGAAGCTGTCCGCACCGCGCTCGTCAATCAGCTCAACGAACTCCCGCGCGGCGATCTGGCCCGTCAAAGTCTGCTCGACTACGGCGCGTTGATCCTCGCCCACGACGAAGACGAAGCCGCCCGTTATACCGACCTCCTGGCTCCCGAGCACCTGCACATCTCGACCGCTGATCCCGATCAGCAGCTGGCCAAAATCCAGAACGCCGGCGCGATCTTCATGGGGCACTATACTCCCGTCGCAACAGGCGACTACTACGCCGGCCCCTCGCACGTCCTCCCGACCGGCGGCACCGCCCGCTTCGCGAACGGCCTCTGCTCGATTGATTTCCTCAAACGTAGCTCGGTGATCTACTATAACCAGGCAGGCCTGCAAGCAGACGCTCCCGGCATCACGCTGCTCGCCGAAAAAGAAGGCCTCACCGCCCACGCCGCCAGTGTGACGATCCGTCTGCAAGAAGACTAAACGACTGCTGCTCGTTCTCGCACCAGCGATCTCATTCCCTTTGAACCGCGAAACATTTTGCACTTGACCTCCTCGTGCCGTTTGTGAAATTACCGTTATGCGTCGCGCGCGAGAACACCCCTTGATGCACTAAAACATTCGGAACCACTTCCTGAAATTCACGATCAAAACTGGCTTGTTTTCCATATTTTCACCTGACCATCGGGAACAAAACATCTCAAAAGTTATGCGGGTCGACACACGCCGACACGCATAAACGCACACGACCAGAGCCCTGACACGCACGGGTAACCATCTGCCCCTGTACCCCGCATAAATGGTGAGAAAGGCGCATTGACGGCCTCACGCTGATCAGGAAGATCGCTGTCTGTCAATGAAACCAGTTCCATCCATTTCAACAGAACAGGAATCCGAAACATGAATGATATTCCACCCAAAAACACTCCCCCCAAAAAACGAACGCGAATCAATCGCGACACCCAGGCCCGCATTGTTTTACTGATTCAAAAAATGCTGACCCACGGTCACTTCACCGGCGACATCAAGGACGCCATCTCAGAAAAATTCCGCATCAGTGGCCGCTCGGTCGAACGTTACATCACTCGTGCCCGCCGCGAGATGCAGCAGGAAGTAGAGAACTATCTGGAACGCCACCGCGCCGACTCCTTCTTCTTCTACCGCAGCATCGTCGACAATCCCAACTCCGCAGACCGCGACCGCCTCCGCGCCCGAGAACGCATCGACAAGCTCCTCAGCCTCGACACCCAGGCCCCTTCAGAAAAAGACCCGACAGATTTCAAATTGGAAGACTTAAAAAAGATGACCGACGAAGAATTCGACGCTCTGTACCAGAAAAATCTAAAGAAGACCGATTAAGCATCAAACAAAGAATCCTACCCATCGGCACAAGGGAGGGAAGGGGGCGTTTGCGGAGTGGTGAATATACACCAGTAAAAGAATTCGTAAAGGCGTCGGGTGGCACCGTTGGCTTGCCCAACGGTGAGTGTGAAATCGCCGACACCAATAGAAATTGTAGGGGGAGACACATGGGTCTCCCCGCGGTATTGACGTGCTATGTAAAAAATCTCCCGAACGTTCACACCGGCCCCTTTGCAAGCATCAACCAAGTTCAAACCCGCCAGGCGGGCAGGCACATAGGCCTGCCCCTACATTTCTATAAACCTCTCGCATCGAAGACCGAAACCAACTCACCGCGGCAGGCTGCCCGCGGTCAGTATCATCTTTTGATCGTACCAGGCTACTCCCCGTCCGCCGGCGGTCAGCTTTGGTTCGCGGCTTCGGAAAAACAGTCGCCGCTTTCCCTTCTCTGATGAATAATACCAGTAAAATGTCGAATAAAAGTCCGGCGTGTAACGGGGTGAATTGATACGATTATTATTGTAAAGGATAAAATCCTTGTTTTCGGCTGTCCTAAAGACGGCCTGGCGTTGGACGCGCGTAAACCGGACACTCCAGAATTTTCGCTTTACTGGTTTCCCTTTCCCCGTCAGGACATTGTCCGGTTTTTCCACAAACGCGATCCGACCGAATTGCGGGTCAATGAAATTCACGATCACCGTCGGGCCATGAAATTCGTAGGTCCCGATTTTACGATCGCCATCTAAAACCAGATTGTTCGGCGTGAAATCGCATGTCAGACGGATAAACTGATTTGTGCGGGGTACAACCGCCACCATCTCCCATAAATCGACGATCGAGTCTTTCAATGCAATTGTCGGCCGGGAGCCAACCAGTGTTTCTCCAGCCGTCTTCGGCATCTGCACAGGAACGACGACTTCCGACTTGATAAATGCATTATTCATTAAGACACGGCCATGAATGACCCAGCCACCGACCCAGTTCCCTTTATAAAAATCACCACCTTGAAGGGGTGTCGCTTTGCCTTCCTTGCCAAAATCAACAAAGCTGCCACTCAACGCCCAGGGGAGCCCCGTACTGGTCTTACCATCTGACATCAGCGTAAGCCGACCATCATTGTCCAGATGCTTACGATAAGTGGTAACAACTTCCCAGACTGCCACCGGTTCAGCAGCCTCGGCAGTCATCGATCCCAGACCAAGCAGAATTCCCAGGATGACTCCCATTCGCTTCATCTCTGTTGTCATTCCTGCCTCTTTCATCGTTTGATACCTCGGTCAGTCGGTTTCACGTTTGTATCAATGCGCAAATCACAACTAAGTAGGCATTCCACTATAAATGCCTCTCCGCAGACATGCAACTGACGTACAGTTATACTCAAGTTCTGCCACGTTAGCAGAATGGCTGCGAAACAGTCATTCATAATCAAGGCGGGCATCTTGCCGCTGCTCCCACTCTGGAACCAGAGCTTTCATCACGGTACAATCGCACACGAGAACAAAGGCATTCTTTTACTCCCCATTTCAGAGAACCCGTACTACGACTCATCGAGCTCTTGCAGAAGGAATCCTAAATGTCAGCGACCACTTTGACGATTCGTGACGAAAGCATGACCGGGAAAATTACCGGGGAACTGACATTAGAGTTTCTGACAGAAACCATCACAGTCCGCGAGTTAATTCGCAGCCGGGTTTATCAGGAAGTGAAGGACTTTAACGCAAAACCGTCTGAGTATTTTCAAGGCCTGGTCCGCCCATCCGACACCGAAGAAACACTCAACGGCTTCAAACAGAAAAAACGCCGTGAGATCGACTGGAATCAACAGTACGAAAAAGTCATCGAAGCCTTTGAACACAATCAGGTGCTGATCCTGGTCAATGAACGACAGGCAGAATCGCTCGACGAAGAAATTACGATCACGCCGCAATCAGAAGTGACGTTTCTGAAACTGACGCTCCTGGTGGGTGGCTGAGCCGCATCCATTATTCGAACAGCTAAGTCCCGACTGCTGCCCCGAAATCAAATCGACCATCCCTGCAGACAATAGACAGCTTCACACCCATGGAATATTCTCTTCGCGCTGATGAACTCTACCGGCAATTACTGGATGAAGCAAAAGACAAGGACGTTTACAGTTTCGACGATCTTGCCAGTCTCCCCTCGGTGAAATCGCTCCTGAAAGCTAAAAAAGACCTGCAGAAAGACTTTATCTTTCTGGCATTCGGGTTGAGATATCATGATCGCAACTCTGCAGACTGGCCGGAGAGTCTGCAAAAGTTATATGAGTCACTGCCGGACCAAAGACCTGACAATTCAAAAACACCAGTTCATGTGGCTGCCCGGCTATTACGTCGAAGCCTGCCTTTCACAATGCAGGAATATGCCTGGCTGGCAGATTGTTGCGCCCAGTCCAGAGGGCTCGACGAGTATAACCATCCGCAGATTTATGCCTTTGTCAGTCACATTCTCAGTTCTCTGAAAAAGTCAGGCGCAGAACCCGATGAGCAACTCAACCAAGCTCTGTCCGGACTGTCTGAGCGACTGCTGAAAATTAATACCGGGGCCGCGTTCAATCTTAACAAAAAATTTCAGATCCTCATCACCGATCCTGGCAAGTTTCCTCTGCAGCCGGGAGAAGCCTGGTCGGACGCGGCGCTGGCTGACAGTCAACAGATGAACGATTCTCAACGAAATGCCTGGGGCACATTACTGGCTCATTGCCAGACCGCTTCGGCAGGCAAGCCCTCGGACAAATGGCTGAAAACAGCAGAATCGCTCCTCGCTAAACTGGGCCAGGAATCATTCATCAAGTCGCTGCTAGTCTGGTTTCCCCTGGTTGATCAACCCCGTACGAAAACGTTGGGGAGAAATAATTGGAGCCCCGATCCCAATCTGATGCTGATCGATATACACGCAGATACGCTCAAGGGATTGGTCTGGTGCTGTAGTCTGGTTGAAGATCCCCGGCTGGCACGCGCGATCGCGGCCTTAGCCATTTCCACTTATAAAAAAGTTCCCGGCGTGGGTGCCCGCGCGGTCAAAGTGGGCAATGCCTGTGTCTGGTCTCTGGGTCAGATCCCCAGCGACGTGGCCCTCAGCCAATTGGCGTTTCTGAAAGTGAAGGTCAAATTCGGAACCGCACAAATTGGCATCGAGAAAGCCCTGAATGCGACCGCCGAGCGCATGAAAGTCCCCCGGGATGAGATCGAAGAAATGGGGGTTCCCGCTTACGGGCTGACAGACATCGGGCAGTTGGAAGAACCACTGGGAGAGTTCACCGCCCAACTCAATATTACGGGGACCACCACGACACAACTGGTCTGGATCAAACCGGACGGCAAAACGCAAAAGTCCGTTCCCGCAGCCGTCAAAAAAGAGTTTCCGGAAGAGCTCAAAGAACTCAAAGCCAGCGCCAAAGACATCCAAAAGATGCTGCCCGCACAACGAGAACGCATCGACAATCTGTTCCTGGAACAGAAAGAATGGCCCTTTAAAACGTGGAAAGAACGATATCTTGATCATCCCCTGGTCGGAACACTGGCCCGGCGGATCATCTGGCAGTTCAAGACAGACGACGAAGTTGTCGCGGGGATTTGGCGGGATGACAAAATTGTGGACCAGGAAAGTAATCCCCTCGAACATCTGAATGAAAATACCATAGTTGAACTCTGGCATCCCATCGGAAAGCGAACGGAAACGATTCTGGCGTGGCGGGAATGGCTGGAGCAGCACGAAATTCAACAACCCTTCAAGCAGGCCCATCGCGAAGTCTATCTGCTTACCGACGCAGAACGGAATACGAACGTTTATTCCAATCGCTACGCGGCGCATATCATCAAGCAGCATCAGTTCAACGCGCTGTGCGCAGCCCGAGGCTGGAAAAACCAGTTGCGGCTGATGGTTGATGATGCCTACTTTCCTGCTATGAAACTGCTTCCCAAATGGGACTTGCGCGTCGAGTTCTGGGTGGAAGGCGTGGGAGACAACTATGGAGTTGACACAAACGAAACCGGCACGTATCTCTATCTCGCCACCGATCAGGTCCGGTTTTATCCGCTGACGGCAGCACAACGCACCGCGCACGCCAGCGGCGGTGGGTATGACACCTGGGGAATAGAAGGGAGTGACACCCCGATCGAATTAACCGAAATCCCCCCATTGGTGCTCAGCGAATTAATGTGGGACGTCGATCTGTTCGTCGGCGTGTCTTCCGTCGCCAACGATCCGACCTGGTCCGATGGCGGGCCCGAAGGACGTTACATCGATTACTGGCATAGATACTCATTCGGTGATTTAACCGAATCTGCCAATACCCGGAAGGAAATCCTGGAACGGCTGGTTCCACGGCTCAAAATCGCAAAGCAATGTTCGTTCGAAGATAAATACCTGGTGGTGGAAGGATCGCTGCGGACATACAAAATTCACCTGGGCAGCAGCAATATTTTAATGTCTCCCAACGATGCCTATCTTTGTATCGTTCGCAAACAGTCGATTGCCAACAAAAGCTCAGAAAGTCTGTTTCTTCCCTTTGAAGGAGATAACATGCTTTCAATCATTCTCAGCAAAGCCTTCCTGCTGGCAGACGACACAAAGATCTCAGACCCCACGATCGTCAGCCAGATTAAAGCCGGACGATAGAAAACAATCCAGCCAACAGTCATCGAAAACAGGGAAGCGACTCGTGTATTCCCCCACCTCATGTGGCACTGACGGGGGTTACTGGCGGGTGGCACCGTTGGCTTGTCTAACGGTGAATGAGAGATCGCCCCACACCAACAAAATCGTAGCGACTGTCTTAAAAATTCAGGAATTTCTCACGTTTGCCTCCCATTGTTTTCCTTCTTTGACCATGGTGTTGAGAATGATGAGCAGTTTGTGCATGGCGGCCACGAGTGCGACCATTTTTGGCTTTCCGTTTTTGACGAGTCGTTTATAGAACGCACTGATGATCGGGTTGTGCCTCAGAGCTGTGACTGTGGGCATGTATAATCCGTTCCTGATCCGGACTCGTCCGCCGCCAATCGTCCGTCTTCCCCTCATGGTTCCGCTGTCACGGTTCGTGGGAGCGACACCGACTAACCGTGAGATCTGTTTCCGATTCAGAGTTCCCAGTTCCGGCAGATCAGAGATGAGCAGGGCCGCCGTGATACTGGCGATGCCTGGTACCGATTGCAGGATTTTCGAACGTTTGCGGGACTCTTCATCGGCGTTTATCAGTGCCTTGAGTTCCTTCTCGATCTGCCTGAGCTGTTCTTTGTGGAAGTCAATGGATTGCTGAATCAGTTCGATGACGTCCTGGTCCATGATAGTCTCCAGACGGTTCTTTTCCTGGATGATGATCTTGCTGGTCTGTTCCCGACGAGAAGTAAATTCACGCATTTTTCGCTGGGCATCTGTTAAAGGTGGCGTGAGCCGCGGGTCCATCACCTGGGCATATTCCCTGATAATACGCGCGTCAATCTCATCGGTCTTGGCCAGTTGATTCTTCGCCCGGGCAAAGTCCCGGATCAGACGTGGATTGACAACCGAAACAGGAATCTGGTGCTTGTGCAGACAGGCAACCAGCCTGTTTTCCCAGTTGCCGGTTGCTTCCAGACAAACTCGTTTTGGCTGAAGCTTCATGAGTGTGGCGATGAACTTTTTCATCCCCGCTGGTGTGTAGTGATAAACGACGGACTTGGAACGATCTGGGAAACTGACATCAAATTTGGACTTTGAAATATCAATTCCAACGTCTTCTGTGTTATGCTGATGCATGCTAAGGCCCTTCCTTGCAAATACGAGCTGGTGTTGTGGCACCGCTCTGGCGACTGTACGGGTTAAGGCATGAGAAGCGAGTGGCGATCTAGCTACGAATCGGTCTTTAAGACCAGGGGTCGTCACGATCTGACACTCGCCACCAATGTTTCCCGCCTTTAAAGGCGGGAAACATTGGCTTTATCTGCCTATCAAAACAAAGAACTCTAGACAGTCAAGAGCAGATACAAGGGGTCGTCCCATGTGACGACCCGCGGGGTTGATGTCTTCGATGAGTCGTCGCTTGAACGTCAAACCTGCGACCTTTGCATGCGTGATCCAATTCCAATCTCGCCAGGCGGGCGGACACATGGGTCCGCACCCTACGTTGATGTTGGCTGACGAGTTCTGAAATTGGCCGCGTTCTCTCTGCAACCTCCTGTTGCCTGTGACAATCCCGAATGACATTCGAGACGATCCGATCCTGGATGTTTTTCGTTTCCTTTCTTGTTTTTCGTAGTAGTAAATCCGTTATGAAAATCCACACCCGAGTGGCACCGTTGGCTTGTCCAACGGTGAATGAGAGATCGCCCCACACCAACAAAATCGATAGGGGTAGGAAGGACCGGTTGCTTCCGGTCCCCCCTCCCTCCGAACCGGACGTGCGGTTCTCCCGCATCCGGCTCTCCGGTTGGTAGTTTTACCTCTGCGAGGATTGACTGGCCAGAACATGGGATTGTTTCAAGGAGAACAGTCCCTGTTCGGCAAAATAAGCATTGGGCCAGCGTAAATGATCGTGTCCTCGTCCGCGACCTTTGCCTTTACGACGTTTCCGAAGTATACTTCGCAGACGCATGCGAACCCACTGATCCAGGATGGTATACGTGGAAGGCTGGCAGTGTTGAAAATAATTGAACCAGCCACGTAGCGTCGGGTTGAGCTGTGCAATGATGCATTGAAGGCTATGCCCGTTCGTCCGCCTCGTCTTCTGCCGAATGGAGTCTTTGAATTTCTGGAGACTTTTCTTTCGAGGGAAGCGATAACGCCCCTGGAAAGTGTAACCCAGAAAATCGAAGCTCCCCTCGGCCATGTCGACGATGTGAGTCTTGTCCGGATGCAGCGTCAGGCCGGCTTCCGCCGTCCACTGCCGCACCATCTCCAAAGCTCGCTCGGCGTCTTCCCGAGTTCGACACAAAATCACGAAGTCGTCTGCGTAACGGACCATCTCAATTCCGGCTCCCGCCATCAAATGGTCGAGGGGATCGAGATAGATGTTGCTGAGCAACGGGCTGATCACCGCTCCCTGGGGGCTCCCACGATCGGGAGTCCATTCGGCAAGGTCATCTAGAATCTGTTGACGCAGAAACATCTCGATCAGCGTCAGCACCTGGCCGTCGCTGATTTTCTCCCGGACCCGATTCATCAACTTATCGTGGGGAATTGTGTCGAAATAGCTCTTCAAATCTGCATCCACCACATATGTGTAACCGCTTTCGAGCAGCGTATCGACACGCTGTAGCGCATCCTTACAGCCGCGCCCGGGACGGAAACCATAGCTTTGCTCGGCGAAATCCCGTTCGAAGATTGGTTCCAGCACTTGGCGTAATGCGGTCTGCACCACCCGATCCCGAGCTGTGTGAATCCCCAGAGGACGCAGTTCCCTGCTCCCCGGCTTGGGAATCCACTGTCGCCGGATTGCCTGCGGTTGGTAGTTTCCTTCCCGCAGTTGTTGCGACAGCTTTCTCAGGTTCGGGATCAATCGCTCGGCGAAGCGTTCGCAGCTGACGTGATCCACACCAGCTGCACCGCCGTTGGCGGCTACTCTACGAAACGCCTGATACAAATTTCGATCACGATCGACTTTATCGATCAGACTGAACCATTGGCCTCCTTTCACCCCCGTTTCGAGGGCCGTCAACATGCGGTCTGTCCAGACACATGGTTCTACCCAGTCCCAGCGGGACGAAGCTTCTCCGACTTGTTTAGCCGCAAACGGCACTCGCGTCGGTTTTTGTTCCCTGTTTCGGTTCATTCCACATCTACCTTCCTGCATCCCTTTGCTCCACGGGCGTTACCCCGCTTCTTCGCTAATATGGATGCTCTGACTCCTACCCAACTGGCTCTTCGTACCGGTCGGCTCCAGAGAATCCGGAATCCGGCACATGAACGCCATCCTTAAGATCGGGCAGGTCTCCCTGCTTCATCACATCAAACCTTCAGACCATTCCGTCTCCAACCACCCCTCGTTGCCCCCGGGACCGACCTGGTTTTGAACCACGGGGCTGACCGTCGCGGAACCGCTGGCAGCGGTCCCGCACCCACTCGGCAGAGTTTCGCACGACGTCACTTGGGCTTCGCCATTCCCTAGCTGGCTCACCACAACGAAAAGCCGAATCGAGTTCGTTATCCTACGGACTAGTCGTTCACATCCGGTTGCTCTCCACCTCCTCTCACGAGAACGCAGTTACCTTCTGTTACGAAGTTCAGGTCAAACTTCGGCAAGGACTTTCACTTCGCTGATTCAATGCGCTTGCAGGCGCACTAGGGGGAGACCCATGTGACGACCCGCGGGGTTGATGTCTTCGATGAATCGTCGCTCGAACGTCAAACCCGCGACCTTTGCAGGCGTGATCCAATTCCAATCTCGCCAGGCGGGCGGACACATGGGTCCGCACCCTACAATTCTGCAATCGCACCGGTTCTCTCCATTCATCCCGCCGTTTGTCTTCGATAATAAAACCGCCACCAGAGCGCGCTGATACCGGCTCCGATGCTGTACCAGAGGATGTCCAGGGGATCGCCGGTGACTCCCTTTGATGTATAGGCGAACTGGGGGAAGAGAATTTCGTACTGGATTGACCAGACGAACAAAGGCAGCATAATCTCATACAGTTCCGGCGGCCCATTATGCGGACGGGCACGGCAGACGTGGGCAATCAACACCACAATCGGCACAAACAGGGGCAAGCAGAGCAGATCGTTAAAGTGATTGTGTACGAACCCGCCCACCACCAGCGGCTTGAGCAACCAGCGGTTGACCAGAAACAGCACCAGTGCCGTCAGAAACAAGGGATCTCGCAAATATAGAAACCGCATCCGTCAATGCCCACTGGAAAGGTGCACGGGGAGCAGAAACAGGCCGATCGCTGAGGAAATGAGAACAATGGCCCCGGCAAACAGAATCAAATGGCGCGGTGTCATCCGATCATCGGCTCTTTCCAAAGTCCAAAGCACGCAAAAGATATAGAGCGCAACAAAGCCGCCAGCCATTGTACCGACATGTAAGAAGGTGTTTCGGCGGGCTTCGCTATCGTCGCTCGACAAAAGATATTGGCTGAAGGTTACCATCGACTTTTTACGATTTCGTTCATCCAGATAGAGATCGGCATTCAGACCGATGCCTCCCACTTTCCCGTCGCTGCCGAATGAGAACAGCTCGTACGAAGTCTCCCGAGGATGATACTGGAAGGCACGATCCCAGGCATCCGCCGGTATCCCGTCGGGCGTACTCCAGATTTGATTTGCATCGGGAAGATCGGTTAGTTTTTGAGGCAGCGAACCATGCTCTTTCTGATACTTCTCAATCAACAACTCTACACCTCGCATGAGGTGGCGTGTGGAGCCTTGCCGGCTGGAAAAGTCGCGATATTTACGGAGATCATACCAGGCCGCCACGAACAGAATCACGAAGATGACGAAGCCACAGAGCAGGGCAATCGTCAGAGTGCGGAGCAGTCGTCGAAGCATCGAATTTCATTTCATTTAAAGAAAGGCAAAACCACGACGGAACCCAGGCACCGGACAGCCCCGAATCGCAGCAGATACTCCTTAAACTACCGGCTGAGAAGTCGAAGTCAATGCCATTTTTACTCCACCCCTTAACAGGAAAAGCAGGGGGGCGCCCCATGTATCTCCCCGTCGGGTTGACTCACTTCGCGCGAACTCGTTCAAACGTTTTTGCCGGTCCCTTCGCAAAAATCATTTCATATCGCTCTTCGCCAGGCGGGCGGACACATGGGTCCGCACCCTACGTTGATGTTGGCTGACGAGTTCTGAATTTGGCCGCGGGGTTGATGTCTTCGATGAATCGCCGCTCGAACGTCAAACCCGCGACCTTTGCAGGCGTGATCCAATTCCAACCTCGCCAGGCGGGCAGCTGTATCGGGTCGCTCCCGAAAAAAAGAAAACCGGACAACTTACCAGCGGATAACACGGAGTGCCTGTCTCACAACACCATGCACCCATTTATGATGTTTTCTTTTATTCCAGATGAAGAAAACATGAAGAATCGTAATCCATAAAATGACTCCTGATTTTGAGATCGTTTCGTCATACGGCACTTTGTACCGCACCATAACTTGATTGAAATAATCGAGGGAAGAGGGCGATTCAAAACCAAACGTGCATTTTATTCACTGAATCTTCATCGAAATGCTGGACCCCAAGATCGCCCTAACTCTTTTGAAGATAACACTTTCTTCACACCAACTTCATAATAGCCGTCTAGAATCCGCACAAAATTCATTTCTGGATCATCATCCTTTCAAACAATCTGGCAGCTTCGAAAGAACTGATTTCACCAGCAAAACATAAATCGAAAACGACCCATCTATTTCTGATATTTCCGGACCGGAAAGCATTTTTCCTGAATAGGAAATTCATTTCTGATTCATTCATCATCCTGTTTTTATTGAAAGAAAAGAGAGAGTCATGAAAACTCGAAAAGCATTTACCCTAATTGAGCTACTGGTTGTGATCGCGATTATCGCGATTTTAATCGCTCTGTTGTTACCCGCCGTCCAACAGGCTCGCGAAGCAGCACGCCGTTCTCAGTGCAAAAACAACCTGAAGCAGATCGGCCTGGCACTGCACAACTACCATGAAGCATTCAACATTCTGCCGCCGGGCAGTATCGTTCTACTCAACGCTTCGGGAACGACCTACAATGGTCATGGCTGGACCTGGCACGCCAGCATTCTACCTTACCTTGATCAGGGTCCGCTTTACAACCAGATCCAGGGCCCCGATTCAAGCGGTATGGGGTCCGAATCTGGCGGCACAACCAGTGCCAAACAGCAACTGGCCGGACAGACCGTATTGTCTGTCTTCTGGTGCCCGTCACAGCCTGATGTTACTAAAGGAGTCCAGAAAGGCGGATACTCTCCCTCCAACTATAACGGAAACATGGGAACGCTGATCGGTAGCTCGGGTGACAACTGCTACAGCGGCGGAATCTCCACAGCCGCCCAGATGGCAGCCACCGGCGGTTGCATGGGCGCGGACGGCATCTTCTTTATCAGCAGTGGCGTCGGATTCCGTGACGTAACTGATGGTCTGTCAAATACCATCATGGTCAGTGAAGTCATCGACTCTGGTGGAGACTCTAATATGCTCGGAGGTGGCGGCAGTGACCGGAAACACTGTTTCTCCGGAGGAGCCGACAGCAACCCGCCTACAGAAATGACCGAATACCTGATCGCAGCAGAAAGCAACGATCCGATCAACTCCTACGGCGAAGAAGCGGCTGGCAGCTACCATGTCGGCGGCGCCCACTTCCTGATGGGTGACGGACGCGTCAAGTTCCTCTCCGAGAATATTGACATGTCGACCTACCGCGCTGTCAGTACCCGGGCCAAACGGGAAACCCTCGACAACTTCGATTGATCGCAGTCTTCCGCTGACTGTTTCACAATCACACAGCGTATGAGCTTCAATCCAATCGATCGTTCCTGAGCCCTCTCAGGAACGATCTGCTTTACAGGGAAGTTTGATTTCCCTTGATACCACAACCTCCATAATTACAGGGAGTTTCAACTATGGATCTTCATTGCCAAAATCGAATTGTTCAAGTAGCCCTCCTGGTGTTCTGTGTCAGTTTCGCCGGCTGTGGCGGCGAAGCAAGCGATCAACCCGATCTCGGTCTGGTTCAAGGAACGGTCACCTTCGAAGGTTCCCCTCTGGCTGGAGCCTCGATTACCTTCATGCCCGACAGTGGCCGTCCTGCCAGTGGAACCACAGATGCCGCCGGCAAGTATGAATTGATTTACATCCGTAATACCCCCGGCTGCAAAATCGGCCACAGCAAAGTCATGATCACTTCCGTCAGTGAAGGGGAAAATGAAATGGAAGCCGAAGGCGACGACGCACCGGCTGATGCCGCCGCAACAACAGAAAAACTACCCGCGAAATATAACACCAAAACCGAACTCGAAGCCGATGTCAAAGCAGGCGAAAACACGATTGATTTCGACTTGAAGAAATAAATTGACAGGCGACACCGTTACTAAAACCGTCCGGTGTCATCGTTGGCTTGTCCAACGGTGAGTGAGAACTCGCCTACCCGATACAATTTGAATAGGGGTAGGAAGGACCGGTTGCTTCCGGTCCCCCCTCCCTCCGAACCGGACGTGCGGTTCTCCCGCATCCGGCTCTCCGGTTGGTAGTTTTACCTCTGCGAGGATTGACTGGCCAGAACATGGGATTGTTTCAAGGAGAACAGTCCCTGTTCGGCAAAATAAGCATTGGGCCAGCGTAAATGATCGTGTCCTCGTCCGCGACCTTTGCCTTTACGACGTTTCCGAAGTATACTTCGCAGACGCATGCGAACCCACTGATCCAGGATGGTATACGTGGAAGGCTGGCAGTGTTGAAAATAATTGAACCAGCCACGTAGCGTCGGGTTGAGCTGTGCAATGATGCATTGAAGGCTATGCCCGTTCGTCCGCCTCGTCTTCTGCCGAATGGAGTCTTTGAATTTCTGGAGACTTTTCTTTCGAGGGAAGCGATAACGCCCCTGGAAAGTGTAACCCAGAAAATCGAAGCTCCCCTCGGCCATGTCGACGATGTGAGTCTTGTCCGGATGCAGCGTCAGGCCGGCTTCCGCCGTCCACTGCCGCACCATCTCCAAAGCTCGCTCGGCGTCTTCCCGAGTTCGACACAAAATCACGAAGTCGTCTGCGTAACGGACCATCTCAATTCCGGCTCCCGCCATCAAATGGTCGAGGGGATCGAGATAGATGTTGCTGAGCAACGGGCTGATCACCGCTCCCTGGGGGCTCCCACGATCGGGAGTCCATTCGGCAAGGTCATCTAGAATCTGTTGACGCAGAAACATCTCGATCAGCGTCAGCACCTGGCCGTCGCTGATTTTCTCCCGGACCCGATTCATCAACTTATCGTGGGGAATTGTGTCGAAATAGCTCTTCAAATCTGCATCCACCACATATGTGTAACCGCTTTCGAGCAGCGTATCGACACGCTGTAGCGCATCCTTACAGCCGCGCCCGGGACGGAAACCATAGCTTTGCTCGGCGAAATCCCGTTCGAAGATTGGTTCCAGCACTTGGCGTAATGCGGTCTGCACCACCCGATCCCGAGCTGTGGGAATCCCCAGAGGACGCAGTTCCCTGCTCCCCGGCTTGGGAATCCACTGTCGCCGGATTGCCTGCGGTTGGTAGTTTCCTTCCCGCAGTTGTTGCGACAGCTTTCTCAGGTTCGGGATCAATCGCTCGGCGAAGCGTTCGCAGCTGACGTGATCCACACCAGCTGCACCGCCGTTGGCGGCTACTCTACGAAACGCCTGATACAAATTTCGATCACGATCGACTTTATCGATCAGACTGAACCATTGGCCTCCTTTCACCCCCGTTTCGAGGGCCGTCAACATGCGGTCTGTCCAGACACATGGTTCTACCCAGTCCCAGCGGGACGAAGCTTCTCCGACTTGTTTAGCCGCAAACGGCACTCGCGTCGGTTTTTGTTCCCTGTTTCGGTTCATTCCACATCTACCTTCCTGCATCCCTTTGCTCCACGGGCGTTACCCCGCTTCTTCGCTAATATGGATGCTCTGACTCCTACCCAACTGGCTCTTCGTACCGGTCGGCTCCAGAGAATCCGGAATCCGGCACATGAACGCCATCCTTAAGATCGGGCAGGTCTCCCTGCTTCATCACATCAAACCTTCAGACCATTCCGTCTCCAACCACCCCTCGTTGCCCCCGGGACCGACCTGGTTTTGAACCACGGGGCTGACCGTCGCGGAACCGCTGGCAGCGGTCCCGCACCCACTCGGCAGAGTTTCGCACGACGTCACTTGGGCTTCGCCATTCCCTAGCTGGCTCACCACAACGAAAAGCCGAATCGAGTTCGTTATCCTACGGACTAGTCGTTCACATCCGGTTGCTCTCCACCTCCTCTCACGAGAACGCAGTTACCTTCTGTTACGAAGTTCAGGTCAAACTTCGGCAAGGACTTTCACTTCGCTGATTCAATGCGCTTGCAGGCGCACTAGGGGCAACCCTGTGTGGTTGCCCGCGGTATCGACGTACTTTCTGTAAAGGCGTTTGAATGCTTCAGGCGACTCCATCGCAAGTGTGATCCAACATCAAACCCGCCAGGCGGGCAGGCACATAGACCTGCCCCTACGTTTTATGAATCGATCGCGCGTTCTGAAATTGGCCGCGTTCTCTGCAACCTCCTGTTGCCTGTGGCAATCCCGCATTGCATTCGGGTCCATCCAAGCTTGGACATTTTTCGTGGTCGCAAATCCTGTTCAGGACCGGCGTTCCTGCTGTCGTAAAAACGCCAGCACGTCGCGGCAGCCGCGTTGAATCTGGGCGCTCATCACCTCACGGGCCAGGGGACCATCGCCGGCGCGGAGCGCTTCCAGTAACTGCTGTTTGCTGTCACAGGTTTTCTCGGCCAACTCCAGCGTCAGCAGTTTGGAACTGTTTCGCTGCGACTCGAACACGGTCGACACCGCGCGATGTTCTCGAATCACTTTGGCAATCAGCCGATTGCGCGAGGCATCGATCACGATTTCATGAAAGGCCTCTTCACAGTCGAGCCAGCGATGAAACTGGGCCGGGGTGGCATGTCCGTCGCTCCGACCACGAATCAGTTCCCGGATTTCGTAAAACTCGACCAGCAGTGCGTCGAGGTCATCCAGTTGGTGCGGCGTAATGTACCGGGCCGCCTCTGCCGCCGCGCAGCTTTCTAACGCATCCCGCAGCACATACAGTTCTTCCAAGTCTTCCCGATTCGGATTCCGCACAAAAGCCCCCGCACCGGGCACATGCTCAACCAGACCTTCCGACACCAGCCGATGAATGGCTTCGCGTACCGGAATCACACTCACGCCGATTTTCGACGCCAGTTTCCGATTCACCAGCTGCACACCGGGAACCAGCGTCCCCTCCTGCATTTCCTGCTTAATGAATCGATAAGCACGATCCGCCAGATTTTCGGTGACTTCATACATTTTTCATTTTCTGGTTGACAAGCGTATTCAATTTGATGACAATGTGTAACATCATGTTATAACACGTTATCCCAATCGTCAAGATCTTTTGACATATGTCCGTTTTTTAACCCAAAACAGTTTGTTTCAGAGGCATTTCGGCCTTTTATGACTATTAGCCGGAAGCCGGGAAACAGCGGACAGATTCATCAACCTTTCATCCACCTGTGTGCTCCGGAGAACACCATGAACAAGAAACGCGGATTTACACTGATTGAACTTCTGGTCGTGATTGCCATTATTGCAATCCTGATCGCGATCCTGTTGCCTGCCGTCCAGCAGGCACGCGAAGCTGCCCGCCGCTCCAGTTGCAAAAACAACTTCAAACAGGTGGGACTGGCCTTGCATAACTACCATGAGACACACCGCTCATTTCCTCTTTCCGATCATCGCGACTCGGGTCGTGGCTGCTCGGGCGGCGTCTGGTCTCAAAACGCGGTCTATCGCTATAGCTGGGGGGCGATGATTCTTCCTTTCCTGGAAGCCAACGCCGTCTATAACAATTTCGATTTCAGTCGAAACTATAATGTTACTCCCTCCAACAGTATTGACGCTGTCGGGGCCACGATTCCCGTCTTCATCTGTCCTTCTGATCCTCAATCGGATGCACGCTGCAACCGCACCGGGGGCATCAATAACGGCGGACCGGGAAACAAAGACGACCTCGGACGTTCTAACATGGCCGGTGTTGCCGACTCGCGCGATTGGGAATGTGCCGCAAACTGGGGCCGTACCGACGGCAACGGTATTTTGTACAACAACTCGAACACGAAAATAAGAGACGTTATTGACGGTACGAGTAATACGCTGATGGTCGGTGAAGTCACGGGAGGCTTACCCGGCTCATTTGACTGCAACTACTGGAGCGTGGTGAACCACATCGATACAGCGGGCGGCATTAATGGCCCTAATACGACTCCCGGAAATGGAACCTGGAGCCTGCGCGGTCAACAGGCTTCGAGCTGGCACGTCGGAGGATGTCATTTCTTACTGGCTGATGGGAGTGTGCATTTTGTGTCGGAAAACATTGATTCCGGCGTCCTGAGTGCCGTAACCACACGCATCGGACGCGAAGCGGTTTCCGCATTCGGACAGTAATCAGCCCCGCGGCTCATGTTTTTTGTACAACGACATTTCTAAAGACATCAACGAGGAACGTACCAATGAAACATCGTTTCATGACAATCGCATGTGCGCTGAGTCTTTCCCTGGCAGGCTGCGGCAGTGCCGACACAGGTCCGGATCGGGCCATCGTCACAGGTAAGGTCACCTTCGAAGGTAAACCGGTTTCACAAGGCCAGATCTGGTTTCTCCCCGCGGCAGGCAGGGAAGCCCCCCAGGCCGGTGCCACGATCACAGACGGCTCATATCGCGTCGAAAATAAAGGGGGCGTGCCCATTGGCTCCTGTCAGGTCAAAATCACAGCCGAACGCCCTGAGGCCAACGTGAAAATCGTGGCCGATGGCGGCCCGGAAGAGATTCCCACCAGACAATACCTGCCCGCGCGTTATAATGAGAAAACCGAACTCACTGCAGACATCAAAGCGAGTTCCGATCCGCTTGAAATCGATTTTGACTTGAAACCATAAACATTAAACTGGCCTGCTTGAATCTTAAGCTCCTACCTGACAAATATTTCCCTTTTCAATACAAAGGAAAACCCACCTATGAAACCCCTGTGCTCGCTCCCGACACTGTTGCTGACACTGCTCGCAATCGGCGGTTCCCAGATCAACCTCAACGCCGCAGACCCACTACCATTGGTCGATGTCTCCCAACAGGCAGACCGGCAAACAGTCATCGCCGCTGGAACTCCTAAAGTCTATCAGGGGCACCCGACCACGCTACTGATGCCCGATCAGAAAACCCTGTTCTGTGTCTGGTGTGTCAATCACGGCGGTTCAGCCGGCCCAATGGCACGCAGCACTGATGGGGGAAAAACCTGGCAGCGAGTCGATCAAACATTACCCGCCGGCTACACCACCCATCAGAATTGCCCCAGCATCTACCGCATGGTTGATCCAGCGGGCAAAGCACGGCTCTGGGTCTTCTCCGCGGCAAAAGGAAAACGAGGCGGCCCTGGCATGCCCAGCATCATGAGTGAAGACGACGGCAAGACCTGGAAAGAAATGCCGCCACTTGGTTTTCCCTGCGTGATGACGTTCAGCAGTATGGTGCAATTAGAAGACGGGCGCTACCTGGGCCTGTATCATAAAGGGCCCGATGGCAAAGATCGTGCCCCGCTGGAGGTCTTACAAACCATCTCTGCTGATGGCGGCTTCACCTGGTCCAAACCGCATGTGGTCGCCAAAGTGGAAGGAAAAAACCCGTGCGAACCCTGTGTCTTCCGCAGTCCGGATGGAAAGCAGCTTTGTTGCCTGATGCGAGAAAATACACACAAAGGCCGCAGCCTGATGATGTTCAGCAATGACGAAGGAAAAACCTGGACGAAGCCCGTCGACACCCCTTGGGGATTAACCGGCGATCGACACAAAGAGGTCTTCACGAAAGATGGTCAGTTGGTCGTCTGTTTTCGCGATCAGGCTCCCGGCAGTTCCACCCGCGGCCATTTTGTCGCCTGGGTCGGCACCTACGATGACATTATTAACGGTCGAGACGGCAAGTATCGCATCAAACTGTTACACCATTACGGACGCAAAGGCGACTGTGGCTACCCGGGCGTCGAACTTCTGCCGGACGGAACGATCGTCGCGACCACCTATGTCAAATACCGTGATGACGCCGCCAAAAATTCGGTTGTCTCTGTCCGTTTCAAGTTGGACGACCTGCCGCTCAAGTCGGATCATTAATCACTTCCTAACACCTCAAAGAAGGGGGAGACCCATGTGTCTCCCCGTCGGGTTGACTCACTTCGCGTGAACTCATTCAAACGCGTTTGCCGGTCCCTTTGCAAGGGAACTCCAACACCGAAACTCACCAGGCGGGCGGACACATCGGTCCGCACCCTACAAAAACGAGATTGAACGCGAACTAACTTGGAACGAGTCAATCCGCTCCGCGACAGCGTTCTGCCAGTCGATTGATGGCTGCCACTGCAGCCGTCATGCGATTGCGGGCAGGGGGGTTGGCAGTATGCACCTGGATCACGGGGGGATCGAAATCACTGGTCGCAACGGTTTCTTCAATCCAGAGCAGCACATCATAGCCGGTTCCCCGTGCGTCATCGCCCAGGTCATGGTCGAGACTGATCTCTCGCACCGTGTCTGTTTTGAGCAAGGAAATCGCTTCTTGAGGCCAACGTACCTGCCGCCAGCCCGGCGGCGCCTGTCGTTCATCGTCCAGATAAACCCGCATGAGTCTGTTCTTTCGATCATAAATAAGAGAATAAAATAGTAATAGTTCTCACATTCTGAACAGACACAAGAGAACGAAAAAAGTTCGGTAGATTGTTCTACCAGCGACCGATGTGTCGCTGTTAACTTGCTGACAGTGATCGAGAAACAGCAACTGCAATAGGAAAAGCAGGGGCGTCCTTATATGCTTACCCGTGGAAATGACGTGTTTAACATGAAACAATTCGAACGTGTTTGCCGATGCCTTCGCGAGGGGACTCCCACATCGAAAATCACCAGGCGGGCGGACACATGGGTCCGCACCCTACGAACACAGAATCGAACGCAAACAGGCTTCGCCACTTGGGCGTTTGACAATCGCTCAACGGCATCCTGTGAAATACAATACATGATTTCAGGCTGCTAATACTTAGGCGTTTCCGTAAAACTCTCGCCCACTTTCTCCATAAGATAGCCTAATCCCACGGCGGCACCTTCCAGGCAGCCAAACAGAATGATCAGCCAGAGACGATGCTTGAAGTTAAAGGCGATCACCGAAAACGCATTCGGAATCTGGCGGAAGGCATTCCAGACGAAATCCTTCAATGCAACAAACACTGTTTTGACCATGGCCCCCCGGACGCGATTGCGTCTGGCAAACCGGGTTTCGTCCAGATCATCGGTGGAATTCTCTTCGATAAAGCGCTCTGCTTCATTGGCTCGCCAGCCTTCTTCCGCATGCGCATACGCGGCCGCCGCACACGCCCAGCCAAATAACGCAATCGCCACCATCAACATTCCGATCACTTTATGAGTTGATGGTTCATCGTCCTCTTGTTTCTTCCGTTTCTTCTTTGGTCTGGTCGAAGGCCTGCTCGCTTTGTTCGCCTCGTCTTTTCCTGCAACCGGCCTGCGTTTTCGTTTCCGTCTTGGATTTCGTTTTTCTTCGGGAACCATTTCCTCATTTCCATCAAGGACTGAAGTAGATGCGCTCTTCTTTGAATCTTCATCAACACATCAGGCATGGAAGCATTACTGATACTTGCCTTCCACTCCTGATTTCTTACACGCTTTTTTATACACCTTCTTCATTCCTTTTTCGGAAACGAGATCAGGCCGCAAATCGTAAATCTTGTCGTAGGTTTCCACAATCTTGGGATAGTCATTCGCGTTTTCATGAATGCCGGCGATCTCAATAATCACATCCAGATTATCCGGCTCAATCGACAGGCACTTTTCAAACGCCTGCATCGCTTTGCCGGTTTTTCCCATCAATCGTTCCATTTTTCCGATTCGATAGAGAATAAAAATATCTTCCGGGCTCAATTCGTGAGCGGCCTGATAGCTTTGGACGGCACGATCCAGATTTCCCTGAATTTCATGCCAGCGGGCCGAAACGATTTCCGCTTCGTGATGCATCTCCTGCGATTTCAAAACGGCGAGAATCGAATTTGCATCATCGATTTCCTGCAGCAGATACAGGTTCTCCAGCGCCCCCGAAAACAAAAGCCCGACGTTAATCGGCTCGGGATCGTCATCCAGATGAATCTCATTTTTGCCGCTCTGAACCTGTTCGATCCAGTTCTTGAAATTGCCGCGAATGTCTTCCCGGATCGGCTCCATCTGCTCCAGCGGAATATGCGTGCCCATCCCACATTTCCCGCACTCGTTTAAAATTTGGGAACGGGGTCCGGCCGGAAACAGCGGGATAAAATAAATGTGCCCGAACTTGCGTGCCTCGTAACTGGTCTGGCTTGTATAGTGACCGCAATGCTCACACGTGCCCTGCGAGTTCACTACATTTTCTTTGAAGTACATTCGAGAGCCGTAAATAATCATCGCCGCACCTTTCGCCAACCCGCCTCAAGGAAAGAAACCTGAATACACACCTGGACCCGAACAAAAAAACATTATGGCAAATCATGTTCTGATGTCAACAATGTGCGCATTATTAGTATCAACTCTGCAGTCAAGCTTCCTGAAAAACCGTCGCGCAAACTCATTCACATTCAAAACGACTTCAGAATAGCATAAAAAAACTGCGGGACTAAAGCAGCCCCACAGTTGCCTGGATTCGTCGATCCAATGTCACAGCAGCGGTTAGATCGATTCCTTTGGTCGCGGTTTTTCCTTTTTCATTTGCGGGCCCACGACCTCCTTCATAAATTTCTCCCACGCTTTCTCGCTTTCCAGCGAAGGATCACTGGCTCTCAACCGCTCGAGTGTTGAGATCTCATACTTCTGGTTCAGATCCGTCATCGCTTTCCACTCATCTACAGCAAGCGGAGCAGGTGGAGGAATATCCGCTGGTACTCCTACTTCAATATTTGCCCCCGAAGAACCACCACAACCAGTAGACAGAATGGGAATTAAAATTATGATCAGACACAAGACACGAAACATTGCCAACTCCTGAATATCACATAAAAAAAAGCACGCGACCATCTGGATATTGATTTGGTCGCGTGCGACAGGAAGAAGTTTCTCTATGGGAATTCCACAACTTCACCACCGGCGCGAGTCGATAAGCTCTTGTACAAATCGCTGTTGATATTCTCAGAGATAAAGTGAACCGAGCCATCAACCATCGCAAAGTGGGCGCCACCAGGGTGCTGACTGCGGAAGACACCATACGTCGTCGTACCATCATGAAGATTTAACCGGGTACCTGTAGAACCATAAGAAAAACCGGCATAGCCATAAGCCCAGACGCCACCCACAACATCTCCGGATGTATCGGGTACTCCCGCTGGTGAATGATCGATTTCTCCTAACAGGAATGTATTCGTGGTCCCATCCGTAATGTCACGCATTTTCGTTTTTTTCTCAAAGCTTGGAACGGTCGATTTCTTCGGATTCAGGATGCGCGGAATAATCGCGCCGTCATAGACTGGTTCAGGTAAACCATAGTAACTGGCATAATGCAGGTCTGACGTGGGGGCAGTTCCAGAAGAAAAAATATAACTGCAGGGAGCCCGGTTTTCTGGCAAGGGCCCTGGTAAGGGCATGGACGGACACAGAAAGGTAGGGACCAGCATCTGAACCAGCATTGCGTTGGTATATCCATCACCGTCTGTGTCATTTGTACTGTTCCGTCTTTCTTCCTTATCCCAGCGACTGGCAACGGCATCCTGCTCCAGATAAGGCATGATCTGAATATGCCCCGTGACCCAGGTTGAAGAGGGAAGGTTATCAGGATCAGAAAGATCAGCGGTTACCGTATAATCTGAAATGGCATACGGAAACACATTGAACGTATCATGGAACATGTGCGTCGCCAGAGTAATCTGCTTCAGATTATTCTTGCACTGAGAACGACGGGCCGCTTCACGGGCCTGTTGTACCGCAGGCAGGAGTAAAGCAATCAGAATCGCAATGATTGCAATCACAACGAGTAATTCAATCAATGTAAAAGCGGAACGTTTGTGTGATCTGGAACGAGCCAGACGCGTTGTTGTACGAGACAACATAGTTGGTATCTCCTTCTAACAGAAACCAGATAAGTGATAGAAATTCACTTCCAACCAGGAAGTGAAAAGTCCACCGGAGTGATTGGCTGGCTACTGATAGAAGTGGTTGTGAATGTGACTGCAGTGGACGGAAAAAGAAAATCGACTTCTCAGCCGTCTCGAAGACACTGGTACAACCAAAATACCTTTGCGGGCTATCCCGGATAATAAACCTACGAACACATGACACCCAGAAACAAAACTGACACTGAGTCTCAGTTTCACCAATATAGTCAACGATTCCCCCTATCGTCAACCAGTTTTGCACTGATCCTGTCTAAAAAAGTGAAATTCAGTGAGAATCCAGTTCAGGGGCAAAGCAGAATCGGAGACGGTCCCCGCGTATCTGCAATTTTTGAACGCCTCATCAATCATGTCGGCTAGCGAAGTTCTGCAACAAATGCTTGATCAACCAGCTTCGGAACAACACGACTCACGTTAAGTTCCGCAGCGATTTCAACATCATCAACAAAACCACGTGCTATCAGTTCGCGTCCCGACGAACAGGAGAATAAACGGTTTTGCAATTGTGCCGCTGCCTCCTCAAAAGCAGCGACAGCCACAGACGATTCTGGGGAGCGCGTTCCCTTTAGCTGTTTGATAATCGCTCCCGCACCGATCAAATCTTCAATCGCGGGGCGCAATGAACCATCGGGCCATCGTTCCCCTGCCGGAATGACTGTGATTCGCTGGCCGACTGCTTGTGCCTCGCTGGCAACGGCCGTCGCATTCCTTAAACTGCCCGCGAACACGACGGCACCATGCGACATCGCCTCGAAAGAGAGAGCAGAACCGTTGGGAGAGGGAAGCACCAGCCGCAATCCCCGGTGAGCTCTAATCAGAGAAGAGGGTGCCAACGAGTACTTGCCCGACTCGTTGTTACGCGAACCCGCCAGTTCTGCCGAACGCTGTTGTGCATAGGCTTTCGCAGTGTCGTCTTTCCAGCGATAGGGAAACACAGTCACTCCCCGGCCCACCGCGACTTCGACACTCGTCGAGAACGATAACACATCGACGATCACGATCACATCAGACGACGCAATTTGCTCCACGCCGGGAAGGCCCCATTCACATCGAATGTCATATTGTTCCTGATCAAAACAGGACATCACGTTCTCCGATCCCGCTTTGCTCAGTCAATATAACAGGAAATCAAAGTGTTGATTGATTTGTGATTAGTCTCTCATATGTTCCATAATTTGCAACATTCGAAAGAACGGATTTCGCGCATCATAGGTTGTATTTTTCGCTAACGTTTTCAACTCTTCAACGCGTTTTTTGTATTCACCATTTATAATCACATCAAGCGTTTTCATTTTCTCCAGATGATTCGTCAGATACCCGACAGGCACGACAGGAGACCAGAACATAAATTCGTGATGAGCAAACTTTGTCAAATGTTGTTTGGCGTATGCTTTTTGATGTTGATGCTTCTTTTTGATTCGACTTATTGTCTCTTGGTTATTCACGTACAACAAACCGCCGATATGCGTCGTCACTTCGCACAGATAGGCCGTTTCTGTATCAAAATTGAAACCAATTACATCCAACTCATTCAGTCCTTTTTGGCCTCCACCAGGAGTCCGAACGTTGTAGTCAATAAAATCACATTTAACAATGAGTTGCAGGTAAGCCCCGACAATAAATTCACCAATGTCAGTCAGCATCGATTCTCACTTTTACTTGTATTTGAGTAAGCTGAGATTGTCACGAAATTCTTCAGACAGCGTTCCGGCTCAGTCCGCCAGTGGAATTTCCGGTTTATGATTGAGCCGTTTCCAGAGCCATA
The DNA here is from genome assembly GCF_007754425.1 of Gimesia fumaroli. Classification (NCBI taxonomy): domain Bacteria; kingdom Pseudomonadati; phylum Planctomycetota; class Planctomycetia; order Planctomycetales; family Planctomycetaceae; genus Gimesia; species Gimesia fumaroli. The sequence continues at coordinate 2,935,313 of NZ_CP037452.1, read as the reverse complement.
CCACAACGGGCACGAGCAGGGCCGTCCACAGCCATTGCCAGTTTTTCTCAAAGAAACGTTTTGCCCACTGTGTGGTCGTCACATGCACTTCGATCTGTTTATCGAACGTTTTGATCGAACGGGGAGTGCTCTGACCGTCTATCTCCAGAAGCGCATTGATGGTCAGATACAAATTGTGCCGACCGGCTTCTTTCGGCTCGATTTCCCATTTCCACTCGGTCTGCTCATTTCTGGAAACGGCCTGAACTTCGGGAGTGACCTTCGTAATTTGAAACTGGTAACCAGTCAGACGCGCTTCCATTCTGTTACTGACCTTAATTTTGGCGCCCAGCTTGTCACCTGCCGCGGTGATGGATTGTTTCAGTTGTTCTGCTGTGTCAGTCAGGCTCAGAATCAGCTGAATCTGTGGAGTATCATCGATATTAATCTCTGTCGGCGCATTGAAGGCAATTGATCCCAAATCCATCTCATTCAGCAGCTGATCGACGCTGTTGGGAACAGGGAAGTCGAAAGGCGGATTCTCCTCGGGGCCCCCACGCATATAATACACGTCTCCCGCAAAATAAAAGACCAGATAAAGCGGAATGATCGACACAAGACTATAAAACAGCTTGTATTCCCAGTTTTGTTTCCTGGTGTCCTTAGCTGACTCGTTCACGATAAATCCTTGTTGATTTCGGTTTCCATGTCATGCTTCTTTCGCTGTCTCTTTCTTCTGTGTCTGATCCAGAACCTGAGGCACAAACCGTTCGGAAAAACCGGCGAGAAACGACCAGAACAACAGCTTCGCCAGATCAGTTCCCGTCGCGGGATACGTCTGCATAAAAAAATCCTGAATGTCTTTCGTCGTCGGTACCGGCTCAGAAAACGGCGGACTGGAAAACTGAGGGAACAAAGACCCCTCGATGATCGTGCTCAGAAATCCAATATACAGCACCAGCGCAAAGATCCCCCCGTAAACCGGAATCAGCAGTACCTGAAACCAGGATTGTGCCAGCAGCGTCAACTCTTCATCGCCGATCCGTTTCAGGCGCTGTTGAATACTGACGAATCCCCCCAACAGGCCACAGCCAAAACAGGCCCATGATGCCAGAAAGCGTTCGCCGTAAATCAACGTGTACGCGAACAATGCAACGATGAAGCACAGCGCGCACGCCGTCATGATGATCAGGCGCTTCGAAATTGTCAGCAGTTTCTCGGTTCGTGTCATCAAAGAACCCTTGAATTACAGGGTCTGTTTTTCTGGCCAGGGCTACGGAAATGCACCAAACCCGGCACTAATAAACATTATGACACTTACCATTCGAATATCAAGAATTTATTGAACTTCGCAGGCCGTTTCTCCCACGATGTCAAATCTGCAACCGCGAGGCACTCGGCTCATTAATATCTTCCAAGTGTTCCAACGCCGCCTGGATAGCCAGTTTCACCCCTGCCGTTGCAGTCTCAGCCGACATACTCGGCGCCCCCAGATTTTCCTCCAGCGCCGCCACACAAGGCAGGTGCGGCAGATGAATCCAGCCCGCGCGAATCGGCAATTGCTTCTGTGCGATGTGATGCAGAATGCCGTACATCAGGTGATTACAACCGAAGGTCCCCGCCGCATCTGAAATATCAGCTGGAATCCCTTCGGAACGCATCGCCTTGACCATCGCACGTAACGGCACTGTTGAATAATAGGCCACCGGTCCCTCCGGCGCCGTCAACACTCCCTGCGGTGCCGCCCCCGCATTGTCGGCCAACTGGTAGCGCGTTGCATCATTCAGATTCTGTGCCAGTCGCTCTACCGTAATCATTGAGCGGCCCCCGTATTCTCCCAGCATCACCACCAGCGAGGGTTGCAGTTCGGCGATCGCCGCGCTCACCACATCGATGCATTCAAAGAACACGTTCGGCACAATCCGCGAGACAATTTTCGCTTCGCCAATCACGGTCCCGTCCAGAGCCCGCGCCACGGACTCCGCCGGGTTCACGGGAGTATTTCCGAAAGGTCCGTAGCCTGTGAGTAATACGTTCGTCATCTCTGATCCCTCCCGGACCGGTTTCAAATGAAGTTTCGCAATGAATTTGTCTGTCTAATAGAGTACCGGTTCAGACGAACTCATTCCAGAGGGAATCAGAAACAGAGCAGGGAGGCCGCTGAATTTCAATCAGCCTTGCGAAATTGCATCGGGCGCGCGTCTCTCACTCTTCTGTGACGCGACGGCGATATTTTTCAGCATGCCAGAAAAGACAAAATGATGCAGCGGGCAGACCGCGTACCAGTAAATCCGGCCCCACAGACCAATCGGATCGAAAATCGCCGTCTGGGTGATCGTAGACGATACTTCGTCTCCCGTCACTTCAAACTCCAGCCAGGCACGTCCGGGCAGCTTCATCTCGGCAGACAGCCGCAACAGATGATTCGGCTCATACGCTTCCACCCGCCAGAAATCGACCGTGTCGCCCACCCGCAGGTTCTCGGCGTGCGCACGACCGCGACGCACGCCAATCCCCCCCACCAGTAAATCGAGCGCCCCGCGCAGATGCCAGAGCCAGTTGCAGGCATACCAGCCGGTTTCACCCCCGATGCGTTGAATGGGCTGAAACGCAATTTCAGGTGGTTGGTTCACTTCGATACTTCGCAAATCAACGAGCCGTGAGCCAAAGCGGACGCCCACCCAGGCCGGTAGCGCGCCCGAAGAAGAGAGCGCGTCCGACCAGCGTGTCTCGGCGAACTCCTGGTCTTCATTGACCAGCGCACGGCGGATCGCCGCCTCAATTCCCATCGGCTGAATGTCAAACGCCGCCAGCGCACTCTGATCCTGGACGACCGTCGAATGCACGATGCTCTGAATCAGCTTGCGACCAATGCGTGCGTACAACGGAGTCACCAGACCCAGCCAGAGACTCGAAAGATAAGGCGTGAGCACGGGTACCGGAATCATCCGCACGCGCGTGCCGCGGCACTTCGCATACACGCGCATGATCTCGGCGTAAGACACCTGATCGGCGCCCCCGATTTCAAACACCCGGCTCTGCGTAAATAGCATTTCGAGCGCCCCGATCAGGTAGGCGATTAAATCCTCAATGGCGATCGGCTGGGCCGCCCGCATCACCCATTTGGGCGTAATCATGATTGGCAGCCGTTCCACCAGCGAGCGGATCATCTCAAACGACAAGCTTCCCGAACCGATCACAATCGACGCGCGAAATTCCAGCACAGGCACGCCTGTCGCACCTAAAATCTGCCCCACTTCCTGTCGACTCCGCAGGTGTGCCGATAGCTCTTCGTCCTCGTTTCCCAGTCCACCCAGATAAATAATCCGCTCGACGCCCGCCTCTCGGGCCGCCTCCGCGAAATTGCGGGCCGCCTGACGATCATTTTCTTCAAACGAACCTTTCGCCCCCATCGAATGGATCAGATAGTAGGCCACCTTCACGCCCTCCAGCGCCGGGTCCAGGCTCGCTCGATCCAGAACATCGCCGGCGACCACTTCCGTCGTCTCTGCCAGCTTCGGTTCCAAAATCTCCGGCCGCCGCGCCAGACAACGCAGCTTCGCCCCGCGCTGCTCCAGCGCCAGCAACAACCGACCGCCCACGTATCCCGTCGCCCCGGTCAATAAGATCAACCCGGCCTCATCAAGATCCTCATTTGCTTTGTGATTCTCCGACACGTTTCACCCATATAATCAGAACAGAAGTCAAAACGGGACAGCGGGGATTCGATTATTTCCGCGGGATTATAGTCGGCCGTCCCCGGATGATGAGTCTTGAATTCGGAATTTCAGAGAATTGCAGGGGAATCTGAAAGGCAAACAGGTCAACGAATGACCAACTGCCCCTGATCGTAGGCAATCGCTTTCTGCCGCCGGATCACCATATCCCAGTCCATCCGGTGCGGCGGATCCAGATAATGCTGATAGGCGACCGCCATCTGCCGGGCTACTTCCTGAAAAGGCACACCACCAAAGCCGGCCCCCATCGCGGGGAACACAAGGGTTTTAATTTTCGCGTCTTCATTCTCACGTTGACTGACGTTGTGCTGATACACGGCCAGCAGCGACGCCCAGGTCGCCGCATACACTTTATCGGTCCCCGAGATCGAGCCGGGCACACGCATCGTCGGGCTATGCGCGACATACGGATAATCGGGATTGCCCGTCGGCTCGATGAACGACGTCCCCAGTGGCTGCTCGCCCAGATACGCGTCCATAATCCGATGTTGAATCCGCCGCATCAGATCTTCGCCGTGAAAATGTACAACGGCTGCATCGATGCCCGCGTTCATAATTCCAAACGCATTTGCCGCCGTCACAAAACAGTCGTGCGTAGGCAGGTCTTCAAAGCGGCTCTCAATCACCGTTACGCGAGGGAGATTTTGAAAGCGATCGCGAAACGCGTCGCACATTTCAGTTTGAGGATGAATCAACCAGAGATCAATGGGCAATGCCATAAGTCAGAAGGGGTCCTTTCTAAATGACGCGCCCGACTTTATAACACAGCTTTGTTCAGGTGACAAGTCGGCAGTCACCAGAGTTTCCTAAAACAGCTTCGCGTCCGTTTCCCCCCTTGATCGGCAGAGTTATTCTGGTAGCTTTATAGATAGAGAGACATTATAGAATCCATCATCGGTTCCAAAAAGGGAGACGCTGCGATGTGCTCAAGCAACGATCACCAACAGGCAAATATCCGCCGCTTACGACTACTGGGAACAGGCATCCTGTGCGTTCCCCTACTCGCAGTTTCCTCCCTCGCCGCCGAAACGATCCGCGTGCCGGAACAGCACGCAACGATCCAGTCCGCCGTTGATGCCGCACAAGCAGGCGATACCGTTCTGGTTGCCCCCGGAACCTACAAAGAACGCATCAAACTCAAACCAGGCATTAGCCTGAAAAGTGTCGGCGACGACACGAAAGGCGCGCTCGGCTTAAAACGGGCTGAAGCCACCATCATCGACGGCGGCGGAGAGCAGGGGGAGGGAGCCGGCGTCACAATGGCCGAGCGCAACACGCTCGACGGGTTCACCGTCACCAACGTCGGCCTGTATGACGATGCGAAATGGAACAAACATCACGCCACGCACGGCGAAGAGCAGTCACACGAACACATCGGCGCACCGGGCACCGCCGGCATCGGTATCATCGGCGTGACCTGCACAGTCACCAATAACATTGTGCATCATATCGGCTATACGGGCATCGCCATCCAGAGCGCCCCCAGCAAACGCTGTTCGCCCCACATCTATCGCAACGTCACCTACCGCAACATGGGGGGCGGCATCGGTTCGATGCAGAAGTCGACCGCCGTCATCGAAGAAAACATCTGCTTCCAGAACTTCTACGCCGGCATCGGTCACGACGACGCCAGCCCGACCGTCATCAACAATACCTGCTACGAAAACATCCGCGCCGGTATCGGCATCAGTGAAGGCTCGCACGCGCTGGTTCGCGGCAATAAATGTTATCACAACCGCCGCGCCGGCATCGGCGTGCGGACCGGCGGCGAGACGCGTCCCATCATCGAAAACAACGAGTGTTACGAAAACGACATGGCGGGCATCGGCACGCGGGAAGAAGCAGCGCCGCTCATTCGCAACAATCGCTGTTATAAAAACAAACTCGCGGGCATCGGCTCGCGCACTCACGCCACGCCCACGATTGTCGGCAACGAATGTTTTGAAAACGGACAATCCGGCATCGGCCAGCAGAGCGACGCCGTCACCATGCTGATCAACAATTTTTGTCACCACAACAAAGCCTCCGGCATCGGTTTCGCTCCCTGCAAAGCGGGCCGCTCGACTTTGATCAACAACCGCATCATCGACAACGCCCGGGTCGCGGTCGGCGTCAACGGGGGCTGGACCGTACGTCTGGTGGGCAATGAACTCTCACGCAAAGGGGGCATGCCCCCCATCATGATGGTTTTCAATGGGTCCGAGGTCACACTCACCGACAACATCATCCGCGGCGGCGGGGTCGCCGGGATTCGCGTCGCCGGTAAGATTCGCGCCGAAAACAACGAATTCGCAGGGACCTCACTCCGCAAGGTCGGCCCCCCCAACTTCGGAGTCTGGGCACTCCCCGGTTCCTACGTCACCCTGATCGCCAACAAATTCCATCACTGGCGACACGCGCTGCAGGCCAGCGAAGCGACGGTTCTCGCGACCCGAAACAAAATCAGCAACTTCCACGGCACCGCCCTGGTGATCCAGAATGCAAAAGTCCCCGCGAATGTCTTCGACAATACTGCAGTCTCAGTCAACCCGAAAGACAAAGTGGTCTCGATCAGCGGCGACGCCGGCATGGTGCAGGGGAATGAGTTACAAAAGCCAACCGATTAATTGCTAGTGGGTCTTAAAAGGCAAAGTAGTCAATCTAATGAAAATTAAAAAACGTATTTTCCATTTCGTTTTCTTTACTTTGACGTTTTTTACCAGCGTTTTTTTAATTCTGATCGTGTTTTTTGATATTTGCGACTTATCATCGTTTCCAGCACCTTACGGAATGCTTATTTTAACTGTTTCATTTTTTGGGTCGGTTGCTTTGCCAATGATTGTTGTCATCATTTTACCAGGTGAGGATTGATGAAAGTTAGAATCATAAAATGTGTCAGCGACTTAGATCTTTGACCTGCGATACATCAGATCGGTGCGTGCCACGTATTTGACACCTTCTGTCACTAAGGTGCCTTCATGCATCAGGGGGTGTTGAAAAAGCAGCCCCATTCCCGTTTGGGGTTGAATGGCCACTTCCGGCTCTGTGACAAATGTGGTCGCCCCGCCGGTAAAATCTTCGTTAAGATAGACCAGAAATGAATAGCAACTTTGCTCATATTCATTGCGATAGAATGAACCATCGGCGTGCGTACGGAACTGCATGCCGGGCTTGTAACGGTAACACCGAAAGCGTTCGTTTGCTCCCACAAGCGACATGTTGTGAATTTCTTTGGGTGCCCGATCGCCAACACGCTCCAGTAGCGTTTCGGCCAACTCTGGATCATCGAACATCACCCGGTCATTATTGCGAACGTTCGGATTCACTTCAGTACCCGAGACCGTGTTGATAGTCGCAATTTCAGGCTTGAGTCGTTCGATTCGCTCAATGAGTTGCGCACATTCCTCTGGTGATAAGAGATCGGGAATTTCGAGGATGTAGGGCTGATTCGAATCAATTTTAAACATGCAATCTCACTCAAAAAGTCTGGTTTACTTATTGGAAAACTACGGTTTAGAAGCTCGCTCTCTTGAAGAATATTATAGCATGAATGGGGAATATATTCGCCGTTGATTTCTGCGAAAGACGCATCGATTTTCAGGACACCAACTGGAGAATGGAATCAGGATATGACACGTTGATTCCCGAGAAGGTTCGAAAAATAAAAGCGTATTCACAGCGTCAGGATTTCTCCCAGACAAACCTGTCCTGCTGCCACTTCAACTCTCGGCAGAGCCCGGCAATTCGTTTCGTTTTATGATACGTTCTGGCGTGAGTATCGATGCGGACAACATGAAAACCAGGCTGGTTTTCTTTCGTATTCCATTGAACCAGAGCAACGTACCTCTGATCCGGGCTGACAGCTTTCAGGTCCTGCCAGTTTCCCAGCGATAACGCAGGAATCCATTCGCCCGACATCTGCAGATCGCATCGGTTCCAGAGAGATCCCTGTCGCAGTTCCTGTCTGTTCTTAAATCGAATGCGGAGTCGCTGTTTCATAAAGAATGCGCTTTTCACTCCTCAAACTGCTGCAGGTGATGTTCAAGTTCATCCCACTCTTTGCTCACATGTTGATGGACTTCCGGATCGGAATAATAAGGATGACCGCTGGCGACACAGGCATCGATTGATTCTTTCACCTGAGTGATCAACGGCAACACGCGTGGTGCCAGTTCCCGGACTACCGGCAGGCAGTCCTCGGTAAACTGAAACTGAATTGCCGCTCCCAGCCCCAATACCTGACACCATTCACTCCCGTGCTCTTCGCTCCAGACCGGCGTCACCAGCAGATAGCGTTCGAGCACCGGAAAATAATAAACAAACGCCTTCGCCCCCATCCACATGAAATCTTCCGCATATGCACTGGGATTCTCCAAAAATTTCTGGTACGCCTCTGACAGAGTCAAGCCGCCAAAGTTTTCCCAAGCCACCAGTGCATCCAGATCCCCTTCATGAGGATCAAAATCCCGTTCAACGGGCAGGGGACCGGATCGATCCTGAAATTGTTTTTGTGACATACTTCTGCAAATTTCTCTTAAACTTAACTCACCCCAACATCAAAAGCGCTCGCCGGGGGTTCCTGTTCGAAAACCAGATCATCCCATCAGTCAGCCTGAAGTATTGTGCCGATCGCACAACTCAAAATAAAATTCATGCAACCGAAGAATACTCCCACGACCGCTAAAAGATTCCAGCGGCTGTCGAAATAATTCGATACAAAAACATATCCACACACCGCCAGGTAAGACAACGTCCAGCCCAGAGCCAGAATCCATTCCATATCATCCGCAGCAGGTCCTTCCCAATAAATGAAAGGTTGTCGCTGTGATCGATCATTTCGTAGATGAGTTGCCGCAAAGTATAACACTCCTGTCCCCGCTAAACCAAATACAGCCGTAAAAATAGCCGGTTTTGCATTTTTGATTGGTTTCTCTTTCTGATAAACCGAGGAGCTATTCCAGACCAATTTACGTTTCAGCCTTAATGGCAAGACGAATCGCAATAGCCAAAGCAGGATAAATAGATCTGCGGTAGTTGCAGTGGGAAAGAAAATAAATTCATAGACCCCCTCTGAACCCGAAGGGGACAGAAACGGAAAAACGATCGGTTCTCCCATTCTTCGATTCGCTTCATTGACTGCCAGCCCAAATAAAGTAAACGGCCAAGACCAAATGCAATAAACAATTATAAGAGACCGAATGCTAAATATGATTTCTGAATTGTCTGTAACCTCGTTCTCAGTCTCAGTCATAAGCTTGCTTTTCAAGATTCTGGGAACCAACGAGTTCAACTCACCCCAACATCAACAGCGCCAGATAAGGCACTAAACTAAACACAATAAACAGCAATTTGAACGCACCGATAAAGGAATAGATCACCACATCAAACGTCTCGCGTGGCATCGGAAACCAGTTACTCTGCACGCGGTACACCAGATTCGGCGCAAACAGGCAGAACAGGGACCAGAAAATCAACAGGCCGCCATTGAAAATGGTACACCACATAAAAAATGAGGTTATTGTCTCAAGATCCATATCGATACTCCTTCACCACTCGGCAGTTTAAAGACGTTGTTTCAAAATATTCCGCACCCGCGCTTTGACCGACGCCGCTTCGTCTTCGAGCGCCTGTTCCAGCAGTTGATCCGCCTCGGCTTTGAATTGCGGATGCTGCAGCGAAAGTTCATAAAACCCGTTATAGGCCCAGGCCCGCACAAATTTGTTTTCACTCGGCAGACAACGCCGCAGAAACGCTTCGACCTGTTTTACGTCCCGTTTCCCAATCGTCAGATAAGGCAGAGACTGCAGCAGGTGTAACCGGGTTTCCCACTCTTCCACTTCAGACAGAGACTGAAACACCCGTTTGACCTCAGCCGAGGACAACACGCCCCCTTCTTCCAGATACAGTTTCAACAGCCAGCTCGCCCCCCGCGCGAGATTCGGTTCTTTCAACAGTGGAATGAGAGCCGCACCGAACTCAGCTTCCAGGCCGTGACAATCATAAATCGCCTGCAACGCCTCGGCCGATTTCCCGTCCCAGTTCGCGATTTCCTGTTGGAGTTTCATTACTCATATCTTCTCGTTTAAAAGTCACATTACATTTTCTTGGTATGATGATTTGATCATTCAGTCAAAAACAACGTGATTCAGTGTACTTTGCCCCACAGTCTCTGATAATCCAAATTTATAATGTTGATTTTCTAACAAAAGGATAAACCCCATTTTATCTTTTGTCTGTTGTGCAAAAGGGAAGTAAGCCGCTTTTCGTTTATCATAAGTTCCAAACTGTGGCTGTATTTTCAAAGCAGTCTGAAAGCGTTTCAAAAGTACTTCTTTTTTTTCGCTAAGGATCTTTTTGTAAGGACCTTTTCTTCTCGCTTCAGGAATTTTATGTACTTCATCTGTAAACATTTTTTTATAGAAGCCCTCATAGTCTTCTGTCTTCAATAGTTTTATGCCTAACTTTAGCGCGTCATGCGGAGTATTTTCTTCTGTATCTTCTGCAAGCATAAATGAAGTACAACAAAGAATAATCAAAATCATTGATCTCATTTTTTATTCATTCCAGTTTATAAATTACCTTGTGTTGTCGAAGTCAATTCATTCAAAAGTTTAATCCGTAGAAGTCATCTCGCACCATATACTATACTTAATGACGTTTGGCAATACGATTAGACCGGCAATTAAACATACCACGCTGGCACAAAACGCATAGATACCTGACAAAACACCTGGCATCTGCTCCATGCCACACAAGAGATACTTTGCATAAACAATCTGCGGAGAATCAGCTAACGCAGGCACCCCCGTTTCCACGGAAATGGTCGCCTGATATTTTCCTTCAGCGAAGGTGGGAAGATCAACCAGCACAATCTCCCGATTCAATGTACCATGAGGGTTATGAACCTTAAACGATTGATTGACGACTTCTTCACCCGTTTGATCTTTGATCACAATCGAACCGGAAAGTCCTTGAAAAAGTTCTTCCAGCGTCTCTTCCTGTTCCTCCCCGAGATCACACTCCAGCATCATGTACTCGCCATGTGAGACCGAGCAGGTCTGATGAAATGGAACCGTCACGGACCCCGGCTGCGACAGATCGATTTTCGTTTCCAGTGGTCTGGCAGTCGTCCACTGGTGATACTGCGAATTGAAGTACTCAGACGCTTTCACAAACACAACGGCTCCGACCAGTGAAATCACCGCCAGCAACAAACCCAATATTCTGCCAAACGCCAGATGTCGCATCACACCGATCCTATTTTTCTGCCATCTTTTTTACGTTGTCATGAATTTTGAACAACACGATCAGCAGTTCACACCAGATCCGGGCACCGACCGCACCAGTGACCATCATTAACAAACCGACGATCAGTTTCTCAAAGGAGAACCCGAAACCACCGAAAATAGTTTTCAAACCGGAAATCAGCACGACCACCAGCATCAGCCAATAGACGAACGTAATCACTTTCGGTGTCAGCATCGAATCAAAAAAGAGGACGTCACGCATGTCAGTTTTCCTTTTCATTGAAGTTCAAATTCGTTCATCGTCTGTCCGCAGTGTATCACAAAATTCCCGCACGGCTAAATTAAACGCCCGTGGGTTTTCCAGAAACATGAAATGGCTGCCGCCTGCGTCCGCGTCGATCATCACAACGTCTGCCCCATGAATCTGCTCCGCAATCCAGGGCATCACAGCCGGTCCCAGATGGCTGGCTTCGCCGCCGATACACAGGGTAGGCAATGTGATTCGCGGCAGCAGATCGTGATAATCGGCTTCACTCACACTGAGCAGCAGTTGGGCCGCATACGTGCGGGGGAATTTCAGACTCTCCTGAATCACTTCCAACAGTTCCGCTTCCGAAAACGATTTCGTAAACATGCTCGCCAGAAACTCAGCTGACTTCCCGGGACCCTCATGTCCTCCCACGAGTTCCGCCTGTGCCAGCAGTTCGTCTCCCCCCACCTCAGCACCATAGTGGCGGCATTGTTCGTCAGACCATTCGGGCCGACGGAGACGAGCGACCATCTGATCGCAGAAAATCAACCCGCGAATCCCCGTTTCACCGAACAGATCCAGATAACTCCAGATCACGGCACAACCCGCGGAATGACCGAGCAAAATCACATCACTCAGTTCCAGCGCCTGCAGAAATTCGCGCAGATCCTTCGCCAGCCGTGAGACGCGGTAACCATAATCGGGCTTTGCCGACTCGCCATGCCCGCGGTAATCGAGCGCCAGACAACGATAAGAGTCGCTCAATTCATCGAGCTGCTTATGAAACAGCGCCGCCGTCAGCGACCAGCCCGGCAACAGGACCAGCGTCGGCCCCACACCTGCCTCCAGATAATGCAGTTCGACACCATCGGACGTCGTAAAGGTTCTTGAATCCGTGTTTGACATGGTTCCCTTTCCCGCTCTGAGTTCATCCGTCCGTCAGTTTCAGTTCCTCGGGAGTAAATGCCCGCGATCCGCATTCGTTGATACACTTCTCAAACGTATCAAAATCGAATGCGGTCAGGGAAGGGCTGCCATACCAGTCATCACTGAATTTCCGGTTGCCAAATTTGCGAAAGCGTTCCGCATAGGGTTTGAGAGTCTTGTGTTCGATCCCCGTGTTTTTCGCATGTTTGTCCCGATGGAAAAACGTCGTCAGTTCCAGATCCGACAGCGGCTGACTGGTATCGAGCAGCTTCCGAATCAAGGCCGCATCGTCCGTTTTCGACAGGTTGGGACAGACAAACAGATAGGTCAACCCGCCACGACGTTCCAGTCCCCACATGATCACAGGCACCTGCTTGCCGTTCTGTTTGGTGAAGACCAGATAGTCGCCGACCTCAAACAACAGTTTTTTCGGTGCACGATTTTTCTTCCGCGATACCGGTTTCGTTTTCGGTTTATTCAATCTGGTCAGAAACCGTTTGAGGACTTTCTTCCGTTCCGGATACAGGTCGTCCCATTCCGCCGCCGTCGCATCGCGGTCCAGCATGTCCTGAATCTGATCCGCCAGTTCCACCACCGGCTCTCCCACACTCCACAGACACTCGGCCAGGGTCGTCAGAAACAGTTCCCGGTCCAGCGCGCTGAGAATTTCTCCCTCGTACTCCTCCGTCAATTCCTCGCGCAACGCAGCTGGCGAGGCCCCGGCATCAAAGCGTTCGAAAAAGTCATCAAAAATGTCCCAGGCAAAATCGCTGTCAACAATTTTGACTCCATCAATGGCCATCCCGGTACTCCTTTCAGACTGTATCCAGTTTTACTGTAGCGTCTCCAGGGCAATTTGGACCGAGTAGATTAGATTGAAATACGCTATGATTAAATGTGACGCGATCTAGAGCAACACGACGAACGTAACGCGGAACAGAAATTTCCCGCCGACATGATTCACCAAGCAGCAGGCATTACTTGTAATCAATATCAGCGGGAAATCAACAACTTTCGCCCCCATTCCGCAGGCACCGGATAAACTTTTTCTTCAGGCAGATAACGCTTCAGACTTTTACTGCTCCTCTTTCGGATCTGATTCAGTTTGCGTACCAGAGGCGTCAGGTCTTTAATACCCACGATCCACTCATCCACAAACTCTTGAATGATGTGCCTGCTCAAGCCAACCTGAATACTGAAACAGGACAGGGCCGCCCCCCGTGGACTCCGCTCGGTATCCCATTGAATATGTACGGAAGCCTGATTGAATTCCTGTTCCCACGTTTTTCCCGATGCATATACCTGCTTTTCGGGCGACGTCAGCATACCCTGCGACAACGCTTTCTCCCAACCCTCACGTCTGATCCGCACAGCCAGAATCCGCGTCTGTCCCGATTTCTGCCCCCAGTTGCTGCGATGCATCAACCACAGAAACGAAGGTTTGATCCACGTCATCCGCTGAAACGAAAACGGTGCGACAAACTTCTGCGCCTTCAATGCCGCATCGGCAATCTGCGACGAGTAAGCCTGATACACGACGATCGACTCACGATCATAGTCAGCGCGAATTTCATACAGGCTCGTCATCTTTTTTTCTCACTCGGTTTTAACCAGTCAGTTCCATCATACAGAACACCCCAATCAGCCCCGGTTCCTCCCCATTCTGTTTTTATCCCGATTAGGAAAGTACGACTTTCCTTCCCTCCGGATCTTGAACGACATACACAAAAGACTCCGCGTGTTGGAGCACGTTGCAAATGCCAATCCCGGCTCGATCAAGGCTCTCTCTCAGATCACCCTCGAATGACAGCTGAAACCCCAGCCGCGTCAGCTCTAATTCGGCTCCCTCGCTCAGTGGATACAGTTCAAACACCATTCCTTCCAGCTGCGCTGCATAATGCACGGGCCCCGTTCGATGCTGCTCTTGCTGGAATTCAAACCCCAGTTGCTCATAAAAGCGTTTACAAGCTTCCAGATCTCGACAACGCAATACCAGCAGATTCAATTGAGCAGCCATGAGTTCTCTCGCATCAGGGAAACAGACAGTGATTGACACCAGTCAAGACACAACAGCCCGGCTCACGTTCGCCACAAATCAGGCAGATTCGCAGAGTGACTCATAGAGTTCGAGTTGGTCCTGAAATGACTGTCCCGAGTGTGGCCCGGCCTCTTCTGTTGCGACGGAGAAAGTTCCCTCACGAACCGCCTGCAATCGGGTCAGAACCCAACCGACTTCACCGTCAAACAGAGTCAGATCAAACCGAGTCAGAATGAGTGCAGGTGACGCTTCCGGGACACGTTGATGCTGAATTACCAACCAGGCGCCCGCGGGCACAATAGCCATGCCTGTGAGTCGCCGCTGCAATGTCTCCAGAATAGCGGATGAGAGTGACCAATCCTGAAGCAACGCCGCCACAGCAAAGCCCAGCAGGCGATCCCGCCAGTTCACTTCCTCAATCAGCTGCAGTGCCAGACCTCGATCCAGGTTATCCCGCATCTGACAGAACCGATCTAGATCAGCCAGAAACGTCGGATCATCTAAAGCAGGATGGATCAGACTTTGGTAGAAAAGTCCGGTTGTTTGAACCAGTTGTTCGGGAGTCATGCTCACTCTTGTTTTCAAGACTCGAACCAGAAAGTCAAACGCACTTCCATCGGACTTGATTCCTGATCGAATACTTCCATGGCCTGCATCAAGGCCCGAAACTCGATATCCACGTCATCTAAAGGCAACTTGAAATGGTCCAGGGCTTGTTTGATCTCTTCGAGCGTCAACCACCCCATATTATGTAAGTACGGCTTTGAAACCACGTTCCACAAGGGTGTTTTCTCTGAGTACGGCCAGAACGCAGCGACTTTCCCATAATGGGCCAATCCTGCTTCGACCCGCTGCTTCGCTTCTGATTTCGAAATAGTCTGATAACCAACGGGAATTCGGGGATCGATATCAGCAGGGTTGATCATCAGGTCATAATATTCGAGCGCCACTTCATAACTGAGATCCCTCGGAATGCCGCGGGGAGGGATCAAGGCATGTCGATCGACCTCTGCGGGGTCCAACCGATCACTCCTTCCGTTCGCCAGTGCGTCGAACAGATCATAATCCCGCCCCATCCAGAACCTTCCCAATATCCAGGGAGGCTCTTCCGGTCTGCCGGAAAAGCCGGGCGACTCATCACGAAATTTTTTTTCAACAAACGCAGTAATATCCGTACCCACAATGCCTCCAGAAGCAAAAATCTCACGAAATCGTTGTAGTCTACTTTAGCAAATTCACATACATTGTGCATCACTCATGATTGTAGGCCCAGTCTCCCACGCGTTCCACTCCCGCGTTAAAAGGGACATCAGCATAGTTCTGACGGGGAAAGTAGAACATCTGATCCCAGTTCAAGAACACGCTGGGCGTATTCACAATCAGCACCCACGAATTATTGGCATACCATTCCCGGGATTCATCCCCACTGTAATAAACATATTCCGGGTAAGCCGGCATTCCCGTCTCGGGAACTTCAGGCAAGTAAGCAGGCACCAGATTTGTGAGTGCTGTGGGAGGCTGTCCCTGATCCTGTTCAAACTCTTTGATCGCAGCAATCAAGGTCTGACTTCGTTTGGCAAACTCAGCCATCCCCTGCATCCGGGACTCGCGGCTCATGCGGAATCCCACAAACGTACTCACAAACCAAATCAGAACCGGCAGCAGCCAGAGCAACGCGCGGTTTCCCGCTTTGTTGTCAACCGCTTTCACGAAACTCCATAGAATATAGACCCCGGCTACTAAGAGTCCCCACTGGTAAAGGGGATAGTAAAACAGAAACGAGGAGTCCGGCGACAATGCTGCCCGTTCACTCCACGGAATGACCACGATCGGCAAAAAGGACAGGATTAACAACAAAGCCAGATAAATCCAGTCTTTGGTTTTCATCTTCGAACATTTATTCCCCGCCGATGCCTTCTTCTTCATGTTCCACTTCTTTCGCTTCCTGCACATGTTGCCCTGCGGGATTCACGATTCGATCCATTTCCATCATCGCACCAATGATTCCACCACCGCCGCCGGATCCTAACCCTGTTCTGCTTTTGTGGCTAAACAGATCCTTAATAAACATCACCATCATACAGGGCGTCAGAATGACAACCAGAATCAATCCCCCCAGCACACAGATCTGCATGAAGTCCATCAGGTTTCTCCTTGTTCCACTTTGAGGAGTGATATTAACTGTCTCAATTGGGAACGCAACTGAGAGAGCGCCACGACAAACAAAACCCAGCCTACCAGCGTCATTAGGCTGATCAGAAACGAATAAGTCATCATCTGCCGATAGCCTTCCGGTCCCATCAGATTATTTCCGGGATGATTCAGATACCATCGTAGTAACAGAGAACAGACCTCGGCCAGAACCAACACCGACAGCGAGGCCACCAGCCAGCCTTTTCCTCTTAACACAGGCCAGCTCATAGCCAGAGGTAAGGCCCCACATTGCATGATCAACAGGAGCCAGGAGCCAATCTCATACACAACATTCGCAGCGAACATGCCTGTTTTACTCCCGCCGTTTGAAATATAAATATTGAATGCGATACAGAAATCAATCACTGACGTTTCGTAAATCTTTCAATTTATTCGTCACAATTCGTCTTCTGTTTTCACTTGTCCTGTCAAATTAGTGCTGCCTGCTATCAAATCATTCGTAATCGAGTGCGAATTCTTCTCAGTAAAATTCAGAAATCTCTATCACATTCAAGACGCATCGAATCTTTTTCAATCACACACATATCTTACCCACAATCGTAAGTTGAACAAACAGGCCAGTCTCAGCTCCTGCATCGCCATCTCAGAACAGAAGCAACATACCATCCTCTCATGTGCATGAGACTAAAACATCAGCCACACACTTAACCCCAACACAGGTCAGCCAAATCAGTCAACTCGCATTGAAAATCATTTTTTTATAAAATGCCCCTTTACATATTCCCATATGGGAATAGAATGACCGACATGCCAAGATCACCCACAACGACAGACGCTTTTAATGCAATTGCCGAAAAACGGCGACGCGACATCATCCATCAACTGGCGGGAAAAGAACGTTCCGTCAATGACCTGGCTGAGTTGCTCGGCGTTGCGCAACCGCAAATTTCCAAACATCTTCGCGTATTACGTGAGGTGAAACTCGTGAATGTAAGACAAGACGGCAAACACCGCTGGTACAGCCTGAATGCGAACCAGCTCAAGCCTGTTTACGAATGGGTACAAACATTCGAGCGTTTCTGGGATCACCAGTTATCAAATATTAAAGCCGTCGCGGAAGCGAAAGCGGCAGAACAAAAACAACCCGGCAAACAAAAAGAAGGGTAAAGACACATGGTTTTAGCGACAGACAATTCGCTCTCATCTTTACACATTGAACGCAAACTGGAAATCGCAGCGCCCGTTCAAGCAACATTTGAAGCGCTGCTCGAGCAACTCGGCCCCGGTTCCACAATGCCGGATGGCACACCGCTCCCCATGAAACTGGAAGCCTGGCCCGGCGGACGCTGGTATCGCGATCTAGGAGAAGGAGCAGGGCATTTGTGGGGCCACGTGCAGGTCATCAAGTCCCCCACTCTGATTGAAATCACCGGCCCTCTGTTTATGTCCTATCCCGTCATGTCGCATATTCAATATCGCCTCGTCGAAACAGGAGACACGACGACACTCGAGTTCCTGCATCGCGCCACGGGCAATATCGATCCGTCACATGCGGAGCACGTTGTGCCCGGCTGGGAACATATCCTGGAACAAATAAAACAACGGGCCCAACAGACGACTTAATAACCGCAACTTGAAAACAGATTAAACAACTTTCTTTAAACCCCGCTCAGGAGATTCGTAATGACAACGCAACAACAAACATGCTCAATAACCGAACTCGCCATCGAACAACTGCATCAATCGCGAAATTTTGTATTGGCTCTACTGGAAACCCTTGCAGATGATCAACTGCACGTGAGAGTCGGCGGTGGAAACCACGCTCTGTGGGTCATGGGCCACCTCGCATTCGCAGACGACTTGTTCGCCTCAGCATTTCTCGACGAACCAGGTAGTCTGCCTGAGGGACATCATGAACTGTTCGCCTTTGGAACGACCCCTAGCGATAACCCTGCAGACTACCCGGACCGGGAAGAACTGTTAGACCGTATGCAGACGGCACGCACGCGGTTTATCAACTGGGCGGAAACACTGGCAGGAGATGCTCTCTGGGAAGCGTCTCCCGAATCCGTGGCACCGATTGCCAAAAATGCGATCACCGCAGTGCACACACTAGCGCATCACGACTTCTTCCATAACGGTCAACTTGCCACGATTCGTTCCTCGCTGGGTATGAAACCGGTCTTTGGATAAACCGCGTTTATCGGAATTACAACACTGAGGTGATTTGAGTTCGTTTCATTTCACCTCAGTCTGTGGCAAAGATTCCCCCTTAACCTCCGCCGTACGAATCGCCTGCTGTTTGAGGGCGCTACGACGAATTGTATAAGTCAGCCACAACCCGTAAGGCAGCCAAATATACTGATTCCAGGGATCAGGCAAGAAAAACACCAGTGCCACAAACGACGAAACCACAATCACATACAGCAAGGCCATTTTTTTCACATAAGCCCGTTCCCGCGGCCCATTCGTATTTCTGAGTTCGTTCCAGGCACCAAACACGCCTCCCAGCACTCCCAACAATGTGCCGCCAACAGCACCAATCAATCCAATTGTTGCCGGGTCCATTTTTCCATTTCCGTTAATTCAGATTCTGATATCAGTAATTTCGCTTCTATACTAACATAGCGTTTCTAAACCGGGATCAAACTTTTAACCGACTTCACCTTGTACTATCTCGCGGGGAGGAATCACACACGGATAGAAATAGCAAAAGCAGAGAGCCGTGTAGTAGGCAAAATGAATATCAGAACGGCCGACCGGTTCCGCATGCTTTCTGACAACACAGGTACCTGCAAAACGATCTGTCAGAGACTGACAATCCTGATCCACGCCCCCACATCAAGTCAAAAAAAAGATTGAAAGGCGAGTATAAATTCAGCAACCGTCCCGACCTTGTCAAAACACACAGGTCCAACCGTATTTCAATAATACGGACTGCATGCCCGATGTGCAAACATACAGACCGCACAATATGATGCCACATTGAATTACATCGCTTGACACTTCACAAACAGAAATCCCGGTTCCGTCGACAGCTTTCGAAAGCTGTCCGGGTCAGTTTGTTCCATTTGCGGATCGGGTTTCCCCTCGGAAAGTGCCACCAGCATCATGCCCGCTTCCAGCACAGGTTGAATGATCGCCGACAGCGGCCGCCGATAAAACTCCACCTTCACCGGCCGCCCGACCGTATCCCACTCATCCACGATCTTTTCCGTCAGAAAATAATTGCCGCTGGGCGAGAACGGATAGTCGACAAACGGGTGATGCGTCGAAAACACAAACAGTCCGCCTGGCTTCAAGACGCGCCGGACATCACGAAACAGGGGTGTGAAATCTTCCAGGTAATGAATCGCTAAAGGACAGATCGCCAGATTATACACCCCGTCCGCTTCCTGAGGCAGCCCCAACACCAGATCCTGCTCGTAGCAAGCGACCGCCTCACCCAGGTTCTGTTTGACCAGCGCCACCATTTCCGGAGAACGATCAACGGCCGTCACGCGAGCTCCCTGGCTCAGTAGATATTCCGCATACACGCCCGGCCCACAGCCCAGATCGATTACCGCTTTCTCTTTCAAATCAGGCAGTAATGCCAATAGAGAAGGGCGTTCGTAATGTGCGTTATAGCTGTTATTGCGAATCGCCGCCGCATAGTCGTCAGCGTGATCAGAATACATGGGATTCAACATGGTGCGGCCGTTCCGGGTAGAAGTGGTCTTAGAAAATATCCCGCGTCAGTCACCCCACCTTATAACAAGACTCCGCCCCCCCATCAATTGATGAGAGAGCAGAGTCCAGATGTAATCCCAGTTGTCAGCCGCATGAATTAATACTGTGCGACGGCCTCCTCATACAGTTCTTTCGCAATTCCACGCAACGCGTTATCGGCCTGCTGCCCGCCGATGTTGGTCATGACGACGATCGCAATGTCCTTCTTCTTATCGATCCAGACCTGCGCCAGGTTCTTGCCGTTTGAGCCGCCATGATAGAGCAGGGGATACGGTGCCCAGTCGACGGTCACCCAGCCCCATCCATGTGCGTATTTCCCTTCAGGCGGCGTGCCCGGACGATTTTCACCTTTGATCGTAAACACCGGAGTATGAATTTTCTCCACCATTTCCGGCTTGACAATATTACAAGGCATCCGCGTCCCGTTCCCGGCGTTCCAGCCTGCCCAGGTCGCAAAATCCAGAATCGAGAGATGCACGCATCCCGCGGGTCCGAGGATCATCGAATTATCGGCATTCGGCCCCGCCATATACGACTTGACCTTGCCATCTTTTTGTATCACATGGCCCAGGGGAGCATCAATTTTTCCGAGTGTTGACTGCGTTCCCAGACCGGCGGTCGTCAATTCGAACGGCTCAAAAATGCGTTCTACAATCAACTCGTCCCACGGTTTGCCACTGACGCGTTCAATCATCGCACCCGCAATCGTGTACCCGCGGTTGTTATACGCCCACGCCTTCGAAGGTTCAGCCACTAAAGGCAGCTTAACCGACTCTTTCAGCAGCCAGTACCGCTGGTCGTTCAAATCGCCGTCGACATCAAACGAATCTTTCAGCAGTTTCATCAGGTTTTCATCGTCGGCACGCATGCCGCTCGTATGTGACAGCAGTTGCTCCAGCGTTACTTTCTCAACGCCGGGTGCCATGGATTTTTTCAATTCGGGAAAGACGTCGCCCAGTGTCGAATCCCACTTCAGCTTGCCTTCTTCAATCATCATCCCCGCCAGCGTCGCGGTCATCGCTTTGCCATCGGAACCCAGATGAAATTTGTCAAAAATCGTCACCGGGATATCGGCACCCATTTTCCGCGTCCCGACCGCACCATATTCAGTCAGTACACCCCGTTCGACCACCGCGGCCGCTACAGCCGGCAGATTCCCCGATTTCAGATAAGGCTCTAATTTGTGATTAATCGTCTGTCCCTGCAAAGCGTTCTGCTGGAGGATCAGAGTGCCCCCAATCATGAACAGAGCAGCCCAGCGTCGTAAAACAGTCATCAGCAAAACTCCCCACACACAAAACTCAAGAATACAGGCCCGGATTACAATCATCCGTGTACTCTTTATCGTGAATCGGAAGCGTCAACCGTTGACGCATCTCAGAAAAACAGCGGGGATCACCAAATCAACGAAATACGATCCGCGCAGGCTTCATAACTCATCCGCAGAGGCCGCAACCCGATAATCCGCATAATCCGAGCGGAGATCCAATTGCACAGATCGCTCCTGTTCCCAATCAAACGCATTTTGATTTTGAAAATCTGTGAAGGAAGGAACCGACTTCAGATGTAAGGCTCGGGTTGCAATTTGCACGCTCATCAAAGCATCTGCCAGGTTCGCCAGAAAGAAAACCGCCAGTCCTGTCCCATACTTCCCCTCGGAAAACGAAGTCAGCGTGAATAACAGTAGCAGACAAAAACCAATGAGTTCCATGAATGCCAGCACCTCGTGCTTCATCACAAAGTCCCCCCAGGAAGGGAAGAGAAAACTGCGAATCCCGACTTCGGAAGGCGTCCAGTACGTGGCCCCACAACTTTCACAATCATAAAGACCAGGGGGAATGACATCGAAGCAGTGTCCACAAAGCTGCTCGCGAGACTGTGTGACCGCGGGATCAAATCCTGTATTCCGAAACCGGTCACAGTTTTCCTGAACGGTCGCCTGCATCCGATCTAAATCTTCTTTTATTACGCCCGAAAATAATAGCCTTCGTCCATCTTTCAGAGAAAATCTGGCACTTCCAAATAGTGTGAGTTGCAGATTGTGAATCTGACTGTAGTAAATCGACCAGAACGTTTTCTGAGGAGTGTCTTGATCATCGGTCCGAATACAATACAGGCGTAGATTCGTGAAAACCAGAGCCGTGCAGGACGTGGTTCCAATCCAGAGAGACCCTGTCAGTATGATATCTGCGAGTGTTCCCTGATTACCGTGCAGAACCAGTTGAACTTCCTCGTGCTCCAATAGCAAATCAGCCAGCAAAGGCTCCAGCTTTTGTATTTGCTGGAATTTTTTCCTGAGCCTGCGATTCACAAACCAGCCCTCAAGCTGGGGAAACAGCGTCTCCAGTCGATAGGATATCGCCGGCGACAGCTCCAGCTTCAGTTCCGTTAATTTCGCCGCCACTCGTTCCGGGGTTACTGTCTGCATGGCTTTTCCTTCCTTAATCGAGTCATCAAAGAAGTCTAAAGCCTATTTTACATGAGATCCTCTATCGGTTCTAAGAAAATATTTTCGAGATCGCGGGAATTCCTATTTCAGAAAAAAGAAGATTGACAGGCTATTTTCACAGCCGTTTGAGCCAGGTTTCCACATCCAGCACTTCACTCAGCATCATCTGCTGCGCACATAGAATGGAACGTTGCAGTTCTTCATCGGTGACGTCGCCGGCTGAGTTCGACAAGGCCAGCGTGCCCGTCGCATCGCTCAGAAATTCAACCGTAAACCCGCGATGCACGGCCTGCCGGGCCGTCGTATCACAACACATATGTGTCATGTAACCGCCGATCGTGAGCGTATCGATCTTTTGCTCCCGGAGCCACATTTCCAGTTCCGTCCCGGTGAAGCAGCCCGGCAACTCTTTCTCTACCAGCAGATCATGCGGCCGCCGCGCCACTTCCGGATGCAGTTCCCAGCCCGACGTCCCTTTCTGAAAGAATGGCTTGGCGGGATCAGTAAAATGATGCTGCACCACAATCACCGGCACCTGTTTAGCCATCGCCCCGTCCATCGCCTCCAGGATCCGTTCCAGATGCCCCGCCGGATAAGTTATCGGCAGCGCTCCCGTAAAATACTCATTCTGCACATCAATCACCAGCAAAGCACGACTCATGAAATCTCCTTCATCACTGCGAAACCAGAACAGACTCTAAGAACCAACATCATACCTGGCTTACATCCCACACACTACTCCAGAAAGACTCGATTGGGTGGCTCTGTTGGCTTGCCCAACAGTGATGAGAACCAGCGTCGAACAACACGATAATTTGTCTCATTGCGTGCTTTTCATGAATGCAAATAAATCACTTTCGAATTCCCTCCCACAAACTCAAGCAGATCATCCAAAGTAGTAGAACCGGTGATAATAATATCAAAATCAGAAACAAAACCCGACTCCAGAAACGTGTTTTGCGATGGCGTTTCAGTAACTCGGCCTCGCTAATCCGATAGTTGTATTTCTGGCGCTGCTTCCTGCCTCGCTCACTTCGATCTTCATCAAGATTCGCAGATGTATCGACTCCTCCCAGCGCTTCCAGAGCCAATATGGTGGTCCACAACAGAGTTGAGTCGGTTTTAGTTCCTTTGAGTTTAATGAATTGACCTCGTTCAACACTGAAACGGTCTGATTCTGTATTCCGCTGTTGAGAGTTGTGAGTATAAAGATGCACCTTCACATCAGAAACACACTCAAATGAAAGGTCTGTAGAAAACTCAACAGGCTCGACTGTATCCCTTCCAGTCCCCCGCACTGGCAGCGATGTGATTTCAGTCATCTTCCCGCTGATTTCGGAAAGTCGCGGCGCCCCGTCTGCAAAGTAAAATTCCCAGACATATTTCAGGATTGTACCATGACCATCATTAAACATGAAATTCGCTCTTTCGATATCGAAGAACAGTATCAGAATCCAACCCACTCTAATTTTCGTGTCATTTCGTGCTTTTCGTGGTAGCAAAACAGTCCGCCAAGGCACAACTGTTGGCTTGCCCAACAGTGCTTGAAAACAGCGTCAAATAACACAACCTCCCTATCAGCTCGTCTCGATCGCAGTAGCAAAACACTCCGCAAACGCCCCATAAATCGGCTCTGTTTCCGTACGATCCAGCACCGAGAACCGTACACGTCGGAACCGGCCATGATAGGATCCACCTGGTTTCAGAAACTCCGCAAAACTCGCAGCCACCATCTGAGGACAGTTGCGAAACACGCCACAGCCCCAGGCCCCCAGTACCAGCGTATCACAGCCCTTTGCCGCGAACAATGCCAGCACCTTATCCATTCGTCTCTGAAATATTCCCGGAATTTCCGCCACCATCAACGGCCGCTGTTTCTGAATCGCTCCCGCATTCGGGGCGGCACTCGTCAGAAAATCCACCTCGTAACTGGCTTCCAGAAACGCACCCGCATCATCACGAAACACCGGACAGCCGGGCGAGTATATCATCCGGTCCGAGTAAAACGCATCCCGCAACTTACGATGCGTCTCATAGTATTCCTCATGAAACAGATTCAGCGAACCATAGAGGGCCGAACTTCGTGCCAGACTCTCTTCTTGGGCCTGGCTCCCTCCCAGAAATCCGCCCCCCGGATTCTTGGCCGACGCAAAGTTCAACACACCAATCCGACCCGTCTCCTCAGCAGCCAGCGCCCGGGCACCTTCCAGCGTCGTTTCATTCACCAGTTCAAAACGGGTTTCTTCAAAGGGGCAGGGCACCGCTGCTACTTCATCCCGCAACTGTTCCAGTTGTCCCGGCTCAAAATACTCCGACCCCGCCTTGCAGGCTTCCATCTCCGCAGCAATCGCCACCGATTCCCCCTGCGGATTCACATACTGACCTACCTCCATCACCTGCAGCGTCGTCTTCGCCAGCGAAGCACGTCCTGATCGACTTTTCATTTCAACAATCCTTTCTCATTCTTTTTTCTATTCTGATTAATTCTTCCTCATCCTACCTTAGTGTATATTATACGACAAGGTCACCCACATCAGGTTCACCCTTTTTTCACAATTTTGTACTGACCGAGGTAGGGGCAGGTCTATGTGCCTGTCCGACGGATGATGATCGTCGTTGTATCAAGCTCGGAATGGAACCAGAATCACCTCCCCCACTCAACACACAAACCACATCGATACACCGGGTGTCACTATTGGCTTGCCCAACAGTGCTCAGAACCAGCTTCCAACAACACAACCGTTCGTGATTTTTCATGTCTTTCGTGGTAGAAAATAAATCGTTTGTACTCCTTCGTGGTCCCCACCACAGACTTTCATTCCCGCAGAAAATCTGGTTAGAATAAAGATGCTCACACATACTCAAGCACAGGATCAACACCATGCCACGCAATGCCCGCCTCGTTTTCCTCGTCTGTTTCTCCCTGAGCCTGCTCACCACCGCCACCAGTTTCGCAGCAGAACCCATCGATATCGGCTCACGGCTCGAACTGTTGGTCGACGACACGCTGATCGAATCCCGCAGCGAAACTGCCCGCTTCGAACTACATCACCCCACGCCCAAAGAAATCGTCTTCACTTACGACAAACCCTGGGAAGGCACCGGCTGCGGCTATCAGAGCATCTTCAAAGACGGCGACAAATATCGTATGTATTACAAAGCCTGGAATCTCGACGTGCAGGAAAAGAAGCTCGGCCCCAATCACAGCAACTTCACCTGCTACGCCGAGAGTGACGACGGCATTCACTGGAAACGCCCCGACCTGGGACTCTTCTCATTTCCTCCCGGTTCCGGCGACAAACACAATAACATCGTCATCGGCAAAGCTTATCGCGACTGGATGAAATCCGCCAAGCCCGACCCCGTCCATCCCGCCGTCTTCAAAGACGAAAATCCCGCCTGTCCTGCTGACGCAAAATACAAAGCCATTCTCCGCTCTCGCGGCCCGCACGGCTTACTGGTTCTCAAATCCCACGACGGCATCCACTGGTCGTTGCTTTCGGAAAAGCCGGTCATCACCGACGGCGCCTTCGATTCGGAAAACCTCGCCTTCTGGGACCCTGCCACCAGACAATATCGCGCCTACTGGCGCTACTTCACCAAAGGCACAACCAATGAAAAAAACTGGAAGCCATCCGGCCTGCGCGATATCCGCACCGCGACTTCCGACGACCTCCTCACCTGGAGCAAACCGCAAGATCTGAAGTACGGCGACGCACCACCCGAGCAGCTTTACACCAACCAGATCAAACCCTACTACCGCGCGCCGCACATCCTCGTCGGCTTTCCCACACGCTACATCGAACGGGGCTGGTCGAAATCGATGGAAGCACTGCCCGAATTGAAGCATCGTAAAATGCGTTCCTCGATCTCCAACCGGTACGGCATGGCGATTACCGAAGGCCTCTTCATGACCAGCCGCGACGGCGTGAACTTTAAACGCTGGCCCGAAGCCTTCCTGCGTCCCGGCATCGAACGTAAAGACACCTGGAACTACGGCCATCAATACATCGCCTGGCAGTTAGTCAAAACGAAATCAGATACCGCAGGCGCCCCCAACGAAATCTCCTTGTACGCCACCGAAGGCTACTGGACGGGCAAGGGGAGCAAACTCCGCCGCTACACAATGCGGATCGACGGCTTCGTTTCCATCAATGCACCGCTCAAGGGAGGCGAGATCACCACAAAACCGATCACCTTCACGGGGAAAGAGCTCAAGCTCAACTTCTCCACTTCCGCCGCCGGCGGCATCACCGTCGAACTGCAAACCCCCAAAGGAAAACCGATCGAAGGTTTCACCGAAGCCGACTGCACCGAACTCTTCGGCGACACCATCTCCCGCCCTGTCCACTGGAAGAATGGTTCTGACGTGAGCAAGCTGGCCGGCCAACCAGTCAAACTAAAAATCAAACTCAAAGACGCGGATCTGTATTCGTTCCAGTTTGAATGATTATTAGACGTCCCGGGGTGGCACAGTTGGCTCGTCCAACAGTGATGAGAACCAGCTCACAATACACTTAACTTACATCTAACTGGCTTCAAAGAAATCCCAAGACAAACCTGAAATAACAGGCAAATCCGAATCCACAATTTGCCCTTCACTTTCATACCAGCGTGCACTGGACCACTTCCAGTCACGTGCCTGGTCCACCAGCCCCTTTCTCACAGGATTAAGATGAATATAGCTAATTGAAGCTTCGACCACTTTCCGAGACGAAAGATTGCGATCGTACCCGGCCCCTTCCTGCCAGAATCGAAAAGTCGTGTTTCCAGGTCGATCCCGAATCATCAATTCATCCAGCAAAGGATCTTCTGCCTGCGCCAACAATTGCTTGATCCGATACGAAAATGGACGTTTGGCAGCAGACAGAAACCGATCAATCTGGCACTCCTGCTGTTTAGGATAAACCAGCAGATGCACATGGTTTGGCATAATCACAAACGCGATCAGGCCCAGATCATAACGAACGAGCGCTCGATCAATTGACTGGCATAACATCAGATTCCAGTCAACGTTGTTTAAGAGAGTTTTGTTCTGATAACACGAAAACGTCAACTCATGGCAGTCCCCCGGTTCATGATAATGCCTGATCTGTTTTCGATTCTTTGTCATTTTCTGTACCAGAAATGCTTCTTTGACAAACTGTTTTTCTTATGAATTTGATCAGCGAAGGGAGCTGAATTCGAACACTGTTGGACGAGCCAACAGTGCCACCCCATATTAAACGAACGGTTAATTTAAAAGGTAAGTTCTCTTAGGCGAGCTTCTATCAAAACATGATGGAACTCAAACGCTTCTTGTGACTTACAGACATTATTCTCTCAGAATTCCTACTCCGAACTTAAATCATCATTGTGTAAAAAACCAGTAACAAGATTACTGAGTAAGAATGTGACTGTAAACGTTTTTAAGGACAAAGAGTTTTCTAAGAGCCAAACTTAATCCCGAACAAATAGACTAATATTACAAGCCCAATACTCATAGGGTGGCACTGTTGGCTTGCCCAACAGTGAGAAGAGCCAGCAACGGAACAACAAACCTTTTCGTGCCATTTCGTGCTTTTCATGGTAGCAAAAAACAACAGCTCACCCGCGTCGTTTCCACCGCTGCCGGGCTGCATCGAGTAGCACCGCGACGATAATCACCGCGCCCGTAATCACACGTTTGATCGGATCGGTCGCCCCGATCTGTGCCAGGCCGGTCTGCAGGACCGCGATGATCAGTACGCCGAAGAACGTATTGATCACCGAACCCCGGCCCCCCATCAGGCTGGTGCCGCCGATTACACAAGCGGCGATGGCCGAGAGTTCCAAACCCACCGCTGCGTTCGGGTCGGCTGTGGAAAGTCGTGAGGTCTGCATCACGCCCGCCAGGCCGCAAAGCAGGCCGCTGATCGTAAACACGATAATCGAGCAGGGGGCCGTTCGAATGCCCGACATCCGCACTGCTTCCGCATTCGTTCCAATCGCCACGCAATAGCGACCGAAGACCGTGCGCGTCAGCAGATATTGTCCCACCGCCACAATCACCAGTGCCAGCAAAAACGCGGGGGAGAATAGAAAACCTTTCACAGGCACGCCGATCCATTCAATGGAGGAGCCGATGTACTTCGTCTGCGAATCGGTCAAGAGGTACGCACTGCCGCGGGCCATCTCCAGCATGCCCAGCGTCACGATGAACGACGGAATGCCCGCCTTCACGCTGATCACGCCGTTGAGCATCCCACACAGCGCCCCCACGCCCAGACAGACCGGCACCGCCGCCCACAGCGACCAGCCCCAGTCGACCATGCAGACGCCCAGCACCGCCGACGACAGCGCCAGCAGTGAACCGACGGAAAGATCAATGCCACCGATGATCAGCACCAGCGTCATCCCGACCGAAATCACTAACAGATCCGGAATATTATTCGCCACCGTGACCAGCGTCTGCTTCGAGAGAAAATTGTTGCTCATCAGACTGAAGATCAGCACCAGCAACACCAACACGCCGAGCAGGCCCGCGTATTGAAAGACCGAATACGTCAGTCCGCCGCGCGGCTTGGCACTGATTTCAACAACAGGGGCAGGGGAGTCCGTCATGGCGTTGATCCTGAAACAGTCGTTCTCTCTTGAGTGGAATATCCTGAAAAGCAATCCTGCATAATGGCGTCGTACGACCAGTCTGCGCGTGCGTATTCACTCACCAGTCGCCCCGCCGACATCACGCCGATCCGGTCGCAGGTCTCGAACAGTTCCTCGAGATCGCTGCTGACGATAATCAGCGCCTTGCCTTGCGCGGCCAGTTGATCAAACAACTGATGAATGTTCCGCCGCGCTGCAACATCGATTCCCCGCGTCGGCTCGTCGAACAAAAACACATCCGCCTCCTTCAACAGCCACTTCGCCACCGCCACCTTCTGCTGATTCCCGCCGCTCAATGTACCCACACTCTGTTCAATGTCCCGCGCGTGGATCTGCAGACGTGTGCGCTCCGCTTCGACCACCGCTGCTTCCTGGCGTCGATTGATGACACCCGTCGCACCGGTCAGCAGATCCAGGCTCGTCAGCGTCGTATTCACGCGGATCGACTGTGAAAGTAAGAGCCCGTTCTGCTTGCGATCCTCCGTCACCATCGCCAGCTTCGCTTCCACTGCCTCATGGGGATGACGAAACCGGCGCGGCGTTGTCTCGTCGCGCAGATACAGTTCCCCGCGTTCCACCCGATCCGCGCCAAACAGTAATCGCAGCAGTTCGGTCCGTCCCGCACCCACCAGACCAGCAATGCCATAGCGTTCGCCCGCATGAACGGAGAAACTAACATCCTTCACCGGGCCTCCGCTCAGTCCTTGCATACGAATCATCGTTCGCGCCGTCGCTCGGCTCGTATGCTCCGCGAGCGCGTGCTCAACCGCCTGGGTTTCTCCCGTCATCAGATCGACGACCCGCTCGATCGGTTCAAATTCACTCACCGCATGCATGCTCACATATTTCCCATCCCGCAGCACCGTCAACCGATCGGCGATGCGTGCAATTTCATCCAGGCGATGGCTGATATAAATGATTCCCACACCCTGAGAACGCAGTTCATCCAGCCGGGCAAACAGTCGTTCGGTTTCACCTGCACTCAGCGCCGCGGTCGGCTCATCCAGAATCAACAGCTCACACTTCCGGTCCAGAGCCGCCGCGATCTCCAGCATCTGTTGCTGTCCCACGCCCAGGCTCCCGGCACTTTGATCGGTGCGAATGTCACTCAAGCCAAATCGATCCAGCGCCGCCCGCGCCCGCTGATGCAATTCCCGGCGATCAATAACGCCCCACCGCTGGGGATACCGTCCTAGTAACAAGTTCTCGGCAACCGAGAGCGTCGGAATTAGATTCAGTTCCTGCTGCACAATCTGCACGCCGCACGACTCCGCAAACCGTTTGTCCGCGGGAGAGTAGGGTGCGCCGTTCAGCTGCATACTCCCTTCCGTCGCCGGTGTTAGACCGGCAATGATTTTGCACAGCGTACTTTTCCCGGCTCCATTGGCCCCCAACAGCGCGTGAATTTCCCCTGCGCGAAGTTCGAACGACACATCATCCAGCACCCGCACGACGTAGTCTTTCGAAAGGTGTTGCGCTGCAAACCGTAGCGACTGCGTTTCCACCGTCATTTCAGATCCTCAGCCGTCACCAGATCGACGGGCGTTTCCCGATCTTCCAGTTTCGCGTTGGGATCTTTGAGCAGATTCAGCGCGTATTCAATGCCGAACACCGCCAGCTGGTCGCCGTGCTGGTCGGCGGTCGCCAGGATCTGTCCCTCTTTAATCGCCTGCTGCACGGCGGCGATATTATCAAAACCGACCACCGCGACTTCCCCCGCTTTGCCATTATTCTTGACCGCCGCGAGCGCCCCCAGCGCCATGCTGTCGTTCGCCGCCAGGATCGCTTTCACGTTGGGATGTTCGCTGAGCATCGACAGCGCCAGCGTGTTCGCCATGCTCATCTCCCACTGGGCCGACTGACTGTCGGCAATCTTGATATCGGCTGCTTTCATCGCTTCTTCGAAGCCGAGCCTTCGTTGTGTGCCGTTAAACGAAGTCCGAATCCCTTCCAGCACGATCACTTCATCGCCGGCTTTCAACTTCGACGCCAGATAGTCGCCTACCTTTTTCGCACCCGCTTTGTTATCGGGACCGACAAACGGGATCTCAATTTTCTCCGTCGCCAGAATCTCTTCATCCAGTTTATTATCGATATTAATCACGACCACACCCGCTTCGCGTGCCCGCCGGAGCGCCGGCACCAGCGCTTTCGAATCGGCGGGTGCAATCACAATCGCATCGACGCCATTGGCCACCATCTCTTCCACCAGCGCCACCTGACGGCTCAAGTCCCGTTCATCCTTGATGCCGTTGACCACCAGTTCGTAATCGTCGCTGTGTGCCTGCTGATGCGTCTCGGCTCCTTTGGCCATCGTCGAGAAGAAATCGTTCGCCAGCGATTTCATAATCAACGCGATCTTCGGTTTTTTGCTTTCCGGTTTCGCATCGCTTGTCTTTTGTGACTGCTCCGTCTGCGAATCACAGCCCATGATCGCGGCACACAGCAGCAACAACCCACAAGGGATTAATGTTCTCCTGAATTCATACATGAAAGCGCTCCTGTTATCGTTGTTGTAAAAGTGTTAAAATTTGTTCGCGCGTCGGCATCGCAGTTTGTGCGCCCGCCCCCGAAGCCGCCAACGCTCCCGCGGCAGAGGCAAACCGGGCTGAGTCGAACAATGTCGCCCCTTCTGCCAGCCGCACCGCCAGACCCGCGGCAAACGCATCGCCGGCTGCCGTGGAATCGACGGCATTGATTTCAAACGGCGGAATCTGTTCGACCCGTTCTCCATCAAACACCACGGCGCCCTGTTCCGCCAGTGTGATAATCGCCTGCCGCGGTCCCAGCGTTGTCAGTTCCGATACCCGTGCCGCGGCTTCCTGAAGCGAATCAGCGGGCCGGTTCAACAACGCAGCCGCCTCGGACTGATTCGGGCAGATCAGATCCACATTGAGTAACCCCGCGGGAACCGTTGCCGGTGCAGGGGCCGGATCCAGAATCACAGGCACTCCCGCCTCCCGCGCGATTGCCGCTGCTGCGATCACCGTCTCCACCGGCACTTCCAGCTGCATCAACAACACGTCGCTCTCACAGATCACACGCCGCGCCTGTTCCAGTTCAGCACTTCCCACTAATCCATTGGCACCAGGAACCACCAGAATCGCGTTCTCGCCGCTCGTCTCCACCATGACGACAGCCACGCCGCTGGTCGTCTGCTTCAGCTGTGAAACGTGTGATGTATCGACGCATTCCGCGTTCAGGTTCGCCAGCAGTTGCTCCGCAAAACTGTCATCTCCCACACAGCCGATCATCGTCACGTCCGCGCCCATCCGGGCTGCAGCGACTGCCTGATTGGCGCCTTTACCGCCCGGGTTTTCGACTTTTGAATCCGCAATCACCGTTTCGCCGGGCAACGGCAGTTTGGCCGAACGGATCATCAGATCCATATTGATTGAACCCAGCACGGCGATCTTCGCCTGTCGCGTTTCACTCATCAAAGTCTCCCGTTCTATTTCTGAGGAGGCTGACTGGAAAGCTGCACGAGTGCTTCAATCAGACGGGCCCGCTGCAGATCATTTAGTTTCAGATACTGGTGCCGGCCCTGGTCGCTTTTCTTATAGGTCGTCAGGCCGTCGTCCTCTACGGTCACGGTACCGACTTCAGAGAGATCGAAATAACCCCGGTGCGGATAGACCGCGTACAACACGCTCGTCAGGTCCCAGGTCGGTCGATCATGAGGCGGGGGATTGTACAAAATATACGCTTCTGCCAGCGGATGATGCGGCGTGTAGTTATAATCCTCTTCGATGCTCTCGTGCGGGTAGGGGACCGACAGCCCGATTTCAAACCCGCTCCAGACGATTGGCGTCGGCCAGTCGTTAGCCAGTTTCTTCGCCGCCGGAATATCTTTCACCACATTGTACTCACGGTGATCGACCAGCTTGCCCTTATGGGGAATTTTCTCAAACGCGCCTGCCATGACCGACAGCAGTTTGACTTTCTGCTTCACCAGTTCTTGCCCCGTCAGCGGACAGATCTCATCTGCGGGTGACTTAAGCAGATCCGCCAGATTCGTCGAGAACCCAACCTGCGCGATGACGACCGAATGATCTTTCGCGCCCGCCAGCGCTTTACGCAACACGGAGACCGCCGAGGGAATCTGCCTGGGGTCCTTCAGATCATGCGGATACCGCAGCTTGCCGTTGTCCATCTTTTCCGCCAGCACATTGAACTTACCTGTTTGGGGCGTCACGCCACTCTTACAGATGCCGATCGGAATGTTTCCTTTCCCGTAAAACGTATTCACGGCATCCGTAAAGGAAGCGGCCAGCGGGTTGTCTTTGGTAATCGTGACCGCCAGCAGTTTACAGTCCCCGCGGTCTTCGAGCGCGTGAATCATGCCCAGCGCGAGCACATCGTCCACATCGTTCCCGATATCCGTATCAAAAATCAGTGGCACGGGTCGTTCCGGCTCCGCGGCCAAGCTGTTGTCACAGAACAGCAGGGCCAACGCACCGAGCATGAGAAAGGTGAGCGTCTGAGTTTGTTGTTTCATTTCATTTGATCCTTATTCTGTTGAATCATCGTCCCGCGCATCATCCGATGTTCTTGATTGAACTGCGATTGATAAGCTGGACCGGAATTGGATGTTGTTTCTGTTTCGGAGGTTGACCCGTTTTGATTTGTTCGATCAGCAGCCGGGCCGCGAGGCGTCCCAGTTGAGTCACATCCTGACAGACCGACGTCATCGGTGCTGCCAGATATGCGGCAAAGGGGTGATCGTCGAACGCGATCAGCGACAGATCTTCGGGAACCGTGCGCCCCAGTTCCGCCGCCGCCCGTAACGCACCCAATGCATTCTGATTACTGAAGGCAAACAGTGCGGTGATCTCGGAATGATCAGACAGCAGTTTATAAGCGGCCTGATAGCCGGACACTTCATCGAAATGTTTTCCGGCAATCAATGTCGGATCAAAGGGGAGACCATGCTCTGCGAATGCGTCACGCACGCCAACCAGACGTTCGGTGTTGGGCAACGTATCCGGCAGCCCCTGCAGAATGCCGATCTTCTGATGCCCCGATTCCAATAGCAACGTCGTTGCTTCTCGTGCGCCGCCCCGGTGATCGGACGTCACCGTCACGAGATCTTTATGATCAAAGCCCCGGTCGACCAGCACGAGGGGTAGTTTCTGTTTTGCAAGTTTGCTCAGATGCCGATGGGCAATCCCGACCGGACAGACGACGAGCCCTTCAATCTGCCGGGCCTGCAGCTGTTCGACCAGATGGACCTCGGTCTCGCTGTTTTCCTGACTGTCCGCCAGCAGCACCGAAAACTGATTCTCTTCGGCCGCCAGTGTGATCTCGCGGGCGATCGCCGCAAAGAAGGGGTTCGCCACGTTCGGCAGCACCACGCCTAAAAGTCTGGTGCGCTGCGAGCGCAGCGACTTCGCCAGCAGACTGGGTGAAAACTGCAAGCGCTTTGCCGCCGCCTGTACCGATTGTTCGGTCGCCCGACTGATGCGATACGCTTCCGCTTTCCCCGATAGTGCCCGGGACGCGGTCGACACGCTCACCCCAGCGGCTTCGGCCACCTCTTTCAACGTAATCGCTTTCGTCCTGGACTTGCTCATAGAACCCCTTTGCACAATCGATTGTGCATATTAGCAAATCAGGGTCAAAGATCAAGAGAGTTGGAGATTTTTAGCGAAGGTGGGCGCTGTGAAAGGAGTTCCTGGAAAACGTAGGGGCTGACCCATGTGTCAGCCCGCCTGGAGATGTTCGACAGCATAATACGGTTGGAACGGGACCATTATCAAAATTGCAACTCGTCACACAAACCACGTCAACATCACGGGTAGACACATGGGTCTACCCCTACTTTTCACATCACAACCGTGCCACCCAACGTTATTATCTATCCTGTTTTTTACTACCACGAAAAACACGAACAGTCTCGAACAGGGGGTAGTCCCGAATGCAATTCGGGATTGCCGCAGGCAACAGAAATTGTCAGAAAGAACAAGCGTTTTCCCATTCACTGTTGGCAAGCCAACAGTGCCACCCAACGTCGAATCATTTGCGAACGAGACCCAACCAGGGTGCCATCTGTCGGCTTGTCCGACAGTGCTGGTCCAACCGTTGAATCAGGCCCCGAAAATCAGGTTTTCCTATTTCTCACCCACACAAATCAACTTGCCGCGGGTGCGGATAAAAATCCGGCCGTCGGCGATCGCGGGCGTGCCCAGAATCGAATCGCCCATATCGTTTTTGGCGAGGATCTTCTGCTCGGGGCCGTCTTCCAGAACCACGATCTTGCCGTTCTCGCCGGCGACATAAATTTTGCCATCGCCATAAATGGGAGAGGCGAAGTATTCACTCTCGTTCTGAATTCGTTTGGGTCCCCAGATTTTTTTCCCTTTCTCAACTTCAAAACAGGTCGAGATGCCGCCCCCTTTGACCAGGAACATGCGATCTGCGGTCACCAGGGGCGAGACAATATGATCGGTGTGTTTGGTGGGATGCTTCCAGAGCAGATGTGTTTTCGTCACATCGCCGCGACCTCCCCCTTTGACGGCCAGAACAAACTGCTGGGCGGGCTCTTCACCAAACTTCGCCCCCGCTTCGTTACCGGGCGGCAGAAAGGCGATATCGAGTTCTTTGCCTTCGAGCGCCCCATCCTTATTCAGATCGCCGCGATCAAAGGTCTTTTTGTAGAAGGCTTCCGGCACTTTTGTTTTCCCGACAAACGCCTGAATTTCGTCTTTGGTGACTTTGCCGTCACTGTTGCCGGTCTCCCAGCGGTCGATGGAAGCCAGCCATTGATTGGCAATCCCACCACTCTGCAGTGCGACATAGATAATGCCGTCGCGACTCACGGGGGTCGTTTTAATGTTCCGCAACAGAGTCTGCGCGGTCCACAATCGTTTCCCCGTCTTCGGATCGTAGCCGATCAGCTTTCCGGTTCCGGCGACCACAATTTCATCTCCCTGATTGGTTTCACAGATTACGGGATGCGAATAGTTCACTGCCTGATCGCTGCGGTCGTCTTTCCAGACAATCTTCCCAGTCTTTTTATTAAACGCATAAAAGGCGGGCTCCAGATCATCGTCCTGACAGAACAGAACCAGATCCTTATAAAGGGTCGGCGACATGCCCGCGCCCCATTTGAACACAAAGTAGGGGACCGGCAGTTTCTGCTCCCAGACGTCGGCTCCCGTTTCGGCATCGACTGCCAACATGCCCAGCGTACTAAAGTAAAAATAAACTCGCTCGTCGTCCGCCGCCGGGGTCGTAGCAGCGAAGCTGTTGGTTTTATGAATCTCTAAAAGATCGCCGGTCTTCCAGACACGCTCCCAGAGTTTTTTTCCGGTCTCTGCGTCAAAAGCATACAACGCCACTTTGTCCTTGCCAACCATGCCGGAAGTAAACACGCGACCGGCGGCCACCACCGGGCAGCCAATGCCATCGCCCAATTTGGCAGACCAGATCACATTTTTCTGATCATCGAATTCGACCGGTAATGAATTCTTTGCGGTCGAAACGCCGGCACAATTCGGCCCGCGGAACTGAGGCCAGTCTTCTGCCTGCAGCTGAGAGATCTCAGACAGGAAACTAAAACCATAAACGACTAAACCCAGTAAAACCGCCTGTTTCCGCATCGAAAGCATAAGTGAAGTCTCCTGAAAATCAAAGAAGCCGTTAGCGTGCGCGCTGGAGTCTGACCCTCGCTTCAAGAGAGTCAGACTCAACTGTACCCGAACCTTTCCGTAAAACCCACCACCGATTTCCGTTTTTTTAATCTCCTTTAAAAACATATCAAAAAACCTGCATATTATAGAGACAGCCAGCCGATCAATTGTTAGAATGGCGCGCGGTCTGTTCCGGCCGCCTCGCCGGACATGCTTTCAGCAGCAGATTGAGTTGATTTCACGTGCCAGACTGAAGCGAGCGAAAGGAATTTCCATGTTCTCGATTCTGAATCAGCCACAGCGATTTTCACAGGGCATGTCACGCCGCGAGATTCTGACTACGGGTGGTGCCGGCCTCTTAGGGCTTTCACTCCCTCAACTGATGCAGGCAGAACAGCAGCAGAACGTCGATCCCTTTGCAGGGGGACGCGCCAAGTCGGTCATCTTCCTGTTTCTGTTTGGCGGCCCGAGTCAACTCGAAACCTTCGATATGAAACCGGAAGCGCCCAGTGAAATCCGCGGGCCCTTTCAACCAATCGCCTGTCGCACGCCCGGGCTCTTAATCAGCGAACATCTGCCGCACCTCGCGAATATCTCTGATAAATTTTCCGTCGTCCGCAGCATGACACACACCTTTAACGATCACAGTGGCGGCGGCCATTATATTCAAACCGGAAAACGCTGGCACGTTCCCGTCGGCGGCGGCTTCGATGCGACTCCCAAAGACTGGCCTTCCATGGGTTCGGTCGTTGAGTATTTAACACAGCAAGCACCTGGCGGACTGGAACGCGATCTGCCGAACTACTCGGTACTTCCCAATCGTTTGGGACGTCTTCAGGCCGGCGGTCGCTACATGCGTCCGGGTGAATACGCAGGCTGGCTGGGACGGGCTTACAATCCGCTGCCGACCACCGTAGACAGTCGCGATTCCACCGACAACCCCTACTGGCGCGACTGCACCGATGAAGAACTCAGTTTCGAAATTGAAGGGCTCGCGCCGGAAGTACCGCTCTCCACGATCAAACGGCGGATTGATCTACTCAAACACTTCGATCACATGAAGCGCAACTTCGACAAAGAAGATTCGATGGTTTTCGATCGCTTCCGCCAGCGTGCGTTAGCTCTCTTGACTTCCGACAACACCCGCAACGCCCTCGATATCAAAGACGAACCGGAACCACTCCGCGATCAATATGGACGGCACCTGTTTGGTCAGTCCTGCCTGATGGCCCGTCGTCTGGTCGAAGCAGGTGTCCGATTCGTCACCGTGCATTACGACTGCGTCGACGGCTACAGCTGGGACTCACACCGCAACAGTGATGACGTCAAAAATAATCTGCTGCCCACGCTCGATCAGGGATGCGCGGCCTTGCTGGCGGATCTCGATCAACGGGGTATGCTGGACGACACACTCGTTGTCGCACTGGGCGAAATGGGACGCACCCCCAAACCAAACAAGACCTGGGGACGCGGCCACTGGAGCCAACTCTTCCCGGCTCTGATTGCCGGCGCCGGCGTTCAAGGGGGGACGACCTACGGAAAGTCCGATCGTCAGGCCACCAAACCG
The DNA here is from genome assembly GCF_007754425.1 of Gimesia fumaroli. Classification (NCBI taxonomy): domain Bacteria; kingdom Pseudomonadati; phylum Planctomycetota; class Planctomycetia; order Planctomycetales; family Planctomycetaceae; genus Gimesia; species Gimesia fumaroli. Next base: position 2,897,002 of record NZ_CP037452.1, on the reverse strand, counting down.
ACAGAGCATCCCGTCAGCCCGGAAGACCTGGCCGCCACTATCTACTGGGCACTGGGCATCGACCCCGGTCTGATGCTGCCCGACTCGCTGGATCGCCCGATCCCCATCAACGACGGCGGCCAGCCACTCAAGCAGTTGTTTGGCTGATTTCATCTCAGTAGGGGGAGACCCATGTGTCTCCCCGCCTAACGTCTATCGTTTTCATATAACGCGCAAAATGGAACAAGAGACAACTTCGTGACTCAATACAAAACACGTCGATAGTGCGGGCTGCCACACAGGGCGGCCCCTACGTTAAGTATAGTTGCGTTTTCCCATTCACTGTTGGCAAGCCAACAGTGCCACACGGCGTCTTTTCATTTGAGAACGAAACCCAAGCAGGGTGCCACTGCTCGGCTTGTCCGACAGTGCTCGTCCAGCGGTTGAATCAGGCTGCCTCTACCCCGGTTAAAGGATTTCAAAATCATCGGGGCAGATCGTTCGCCATAACAATCCGGGAATTCCTTGCATTCCGGCGCTCAATCAGCTTCAATCATAGCTGTACTTTGTTTTCGAATCGATGTCCTCCACCTGACAAGGTTTTCCGATGATGCGCTTCATTCTAATCGCCAGCCTGTGCTTCACTACGATTTCATTCGCCGCGGAGAATACTCCTAACTTCAAACCGCAGACCATCGATGACACGGTCGAAATCGGATACGGCACCGCTATCGGTGATGTCGACGGCGATGGCAAGCCCGATATTCTGCTCGCCGACAAAAAAGAATTCGTCTGGTATCAAAACCCGACCTGGAAACGGCACGTGATCGCCGAGAACCTGACCGAGCGGGACAATGTCTGCATCGCCGCCCGCGATATTAACGGCGACGGCAAAGTCGAAATCGCCGTGGGTGCGCAATGGAATCCGGGCGATACGCTCAACTCCGGCGCAGTGTTTTACCTGGAACCGCCGGCTGACCGGACACAACTCTGGAACCCGATCCAGCTCCCTAACCAGCCGGTCATTCATCGCATGCGGTGGGTCAAGCTGGCGAAAGACCGTTTTGCTCTCGTCGTCTCTCCACTGCACGGTAAGGGAAATAAAAAAGGCGAAGGGGCCGGCGTCAAACTGATCGCTTACGAAAAACCAGCCAACCCGAACGACCAGTGGAAACAGACCGTCATCGAAGACACACTGCACGTCACACACAATCTCGACCCGGCGCAATGGAATCCGAATACGGAAGCCGAAGAGATTCTCTACGCGGGCCGTGAAGGCGCCATGCTGCTCTCCTTTGATCAGGGAAAATGGAGCAAAGAACCATTCCCTGTCATCGAAGGCAGCGGCGAAATCCGCATGGGGTTGCTGGCCCCCACCAGCCAGTTCATCGCCACCATTGAACCTCTGCACGGCGATAAGCTGGTTTTATATCAGGCCGATTATCGCAATGAAGATACGAAAACCAGGCCGCTCTCCATTATCAGTCGCCAGATTCTCGACGACAACATCAAAGCCGGCCATGCCGTTGCGACCGCCAATCTGTTTGGTAACGGACGAGAGGAAATTGTCGCTGGCTGGCGAACTCCCAACAAAGACCAGAAGGTCGGCGTCAAAATTTACTGGGCAACCGATGAATCTGGCAAGAACTGGAAGTCAGCCTGGATCGACGAGAACGGCATGGCCTGCGAAGACATTCGCCTGGGCGACCTGAACGGAGACGGCAAAATCGATGTTGTCGCCGCCGGTCGCAATTCGCACAACCTGAAAGTTTACTGGAACCAGTCCAAGTAGATTACGGGGCACAAAGTTGGTTCTGGTTCCATTCCGTGTGTGAGACAACGTTGCAAATCACCCGGCGGGCTGACACATGGGTCAGCCCCTGCGAAAGGGGCATCGAAAAGATGGATCTACCTTGAGATTGGGCGCTTGATTTAGCAGTTGCACCAGCACTGTCGGACAAGCCGACAGTGGCACACGCCAGCGGTAATTCATCTTGAAAAAACAAACAGGAAACACGTACGTTGTGGCATTGCTGGCTCAGAGGGTAGCGCTGTTGGCTTGCCCAACAGTGAATGAGAGAACGCCATCATAATCGAAAATCAGAGGCTACTCTGTAGTGTGATTGCCCGCGAAATCGATGTGGTTCGTTTGAGGAATCACATCGTTCGTCCGCCGTCGACGACCAGCAGTTGCCCGGTGGTGAGTGTCGTTCCCAATGAAAGATAGAGCACTGTATCGGCGATATCATCGGGCAGGGAAGGGCGGGGGATCGGATAGTCGGCGGTCATCTCTGCCAGTTGTTCGTCGGTCATCACACGTTTGAGCCAGCGGCTGTCGATCGGGCCGGGGCAGACTGAATTCACGCGAATTTCGGGCCCCAGTGCACGGGCCAGGGATTTCGTAATCGTATTCAGGCCCCCTTTACTGGCGCAATAGGCAACGCTGGAACCGCGACCATCAATGCCGGCCGTCGAACTGACATTTACCACCGAGCCGAATTCGCTCTCGCGCAATAAATGGGCGGCGGCGCGAATACAGAAAAAGGGGCCTTTCAGATTCACGCCCAGCAGGCGATCCCAGATCTCTTCGCTCAGCGAATCCAGATCTTTGTGTTCGATAAACTCGGTTGTGCCCGCATTATTCACCAGCACATCCAGCCGCCCCCACTCGGATTCCACTTGGCCGATCATCTGTTTCACGGCACCGTCATTGCTCACATCACATTGAATGAGTAATGCATTCACACCTTCCGCTTCAACCAGCGATTTCGTTTCGAGGGCTTCCTCTTTACTGCGGGAATAATTCACCACAATGTCAAAGCCTTCTTCTGCAAACCGCAGGGCACAAGCACGCCCCACACCTGTCGCTGATCCGGTAATCAAGGCAACATTATTTTCATTCATGAGAGTAATTCTTTTTTTATTTGATTGTGATTAGTTTACAGAGTTTTAACTGGTCGCATTCGCTTCGACAATACCCCAGTCGACTTCAATCCCCAGGCCCGGCGTGTCCGGGACTGTGATCACAGGGCCATCAATCACCAGCGGATTTTTGACGACGGAAATTTCATGGTATTCGGGGCCAAGGATATCACCGGGGTACTGTTCGATATTCATGTTCGGGCAGGCGACGACGGAATGACACATGGCCGCCGATGCGATATCCAGCTCCAGATTGGAGCCGATGCTGCAGGGGATACCATGTTCACCCGCGTATTTGACAATCGCTGCCGTCTTGCTGATGCCGCCGTTTTTGCCGGGATAGACGTTGATCACATCACAGGCCTCGTTGCGAATACACTCTTTCGCATCCGCCAGATCAAAACAGATATCATCGGCCATCACTTCCGGTTCAATCGCCCGCCGCACTTCGGCCAGCGCCGCAAAGTCCCCGCGGGGCGTGGGCTGCTCGAACAGCGCCACGTTATATTCCTGCATCCGCGCCATCGCGGCAATCGCAGTCCGCGCATCCCAGCCGGCATTCGCATCAATGGTCAGTTCTAAATCAGGTCCCATTGTTTCGCGCACGATTTTGACCCGCGCGACGTCTTCATCCGGATTGGTTCCAACTTTGACTTTGATGGTCGTGAAGCCGGCGGCCACCAGTTCTTTCGTTCTACGTTCGGCCCGTTCCAGCGAATAGGCACCCATCGAAAACCGGCACTTAATCGAACGACTGCGGGCGGCTCCACCTAACAGTTCATAAACCGGCTGGCGAGCCTCTTTGCCTTTAATGTCCCAGCAGGCCATCTCAATCGCCGACTTGGCAAACCAGTTGCCTTGTGCGGTTCGATCGAGAATCTGATTGATCCCGTCAATATCACACGGATCATGCCCGAGCAAGAGGGGAGTGAAAACATGATCTACAATTGCCTGCGCGCCCCAGACCGTTTCTCCACTCCAGCGACAGAGGACCGTCGCTTCACCGGCTCCTTCGATGCCGGCATCGGTCTCCACACGTAACACCAGATAGTGGGAGACATCATGCTTCCCCAAAGCCGAGATCATCCGACGTTCCGGCTTGAGAGGAATTCGCACGGGATAGGTTTGAATCGCGGTAATCTTCATGGCAGGTCGCCTCGCTTCCCTTCAAAACAGGCAGTCAATTATTCGTCACCTTGCGCCGTCTGACGAATGCAGCATGCATCATATCAGAACCCGTTTCAGACCGGAATCAACAGCACGGTTCGATACCCATTTATTCGATCCTCAATTAGTCGCTACTTTTTTTGTTCCAGTTGTGTCCCCCATTTCTCATCTATAGTTGAATTACCAACTCGCTTCCGCTAAAAGCGAAATTCAACAAGACTGTTTTTTTCGTTCCATCAAATCAGAAAGTCTCCCGTGCCGCCTCTGCAAGACCGTCTGCCTACAACCCATCAGCGTATTCTGGAAGGCATTGAACAAGAACTGCATACCGGCGTTCAGATTTATGTCTCATACCAGGGAGCAGTGATCGCTGATACCGGCGTTGGCGAAGCCCGCCCCGGCGTACCGATGACGGAAAACACGATCAATCTCTGGCTCTCCGCCGGCAAACCATTAACCGCAATGGCCATCGCCCGTCTCTGGGAGCAGGGAAAACTGGATCTCGATGATCGCGTCACCAGATTCATCCCCGAGTTCGGCACACACGGCAAAGAACCAATCACGTTACTCCATCTACTCAACCACACTGCCGGCTTTCGTCCCGTGAATACCGGCTGGCCGGAGTTAAGCTGGAACGAAACATTGCAGCGAATTTATGATGCGCCCCTGGAAGAGAACTGGCAAATCGGAAAAACGGCCGGCTATCACGTCACATCCAGCTGGTTCATTCTGGGAGAAGTTCTGCAACGGCTCACGGAAAAACCGTATCCCAAGTTAATCCGAGAGTTAATTCTGGAACCGCTGGGCATGACAGACAGCTGGGTCGGCATGCCGCCTGAGGTCTACGAGCAGGTACAAGACAACATCGCGTATGTCTATCAGCGCGAAAAAGGAGAGATGCAGCTCACCGACTGGCATGCAGCGCCGCGCTGTGTAACCCCTTCGCCGGGCGGCAATGCCCGTGGTCCGATTCACGAACTGGGCTGGTTTTATGAATGTCTGCTGAATGAAGGCATGCCGCTGTTTGAACCACAGACTGTTGAAACCATGACCAGTCGGCACCGGGTCGGCGAATTCGATTTAACGTTGCAGCATACGGTCGACTACGGTCTGGGCTTCATCGTGAACTCCAACCGCTACGGCGCAGAAACCGTCCCTTATGGCTTCGGCCAATATGCATCCGAAGCGACCTTTGGGCACGGCGGTTCCCAGTCATCGATTGCCTTTGCAGACCCGGAACGGGAACTGGTGGTGGCCGTCGTCGCCAACGGCAGACCGGGTGAACCCAAACATCAACGCCGCGCGAAAGAGATCAACGACGCGATTTACGAAGACCTGGGACTGACGTAAATGATTCTTGAGTTGTTGGAGCAGGTCTATGTGCCCGCCCGCCTCGCGATATGCAACTTCAAATCATACGCAGAACGGAACCGGAATCAACGCCGCACACAAGCACACAAACGACGTCGATACCGCGGGTCGCCACACAGGGCGACCCCTACATTTTGCTACAGGCTGAAAAGTGAGGTCGCTTACGGACCAACGGCACCTACATACGGTTTCATGCCGCCGGGCGTGCCAGCGACTTTGCGGGCTGGATTATCCGGGGCAGGGGAGAGGAATTTCTCATCGCCGGGAGTGGTCGAAACGAAATTGCTCAAATTCGCATCTCCTCGTTTGCCTTTGTTCTTGAACAGGTCCAGTTCATCAGCGGGCACAGGTGTGGGTGCCGTACGGGACGATTCATTTTCCTGCGCCGTTAAAATTTTGGCCCAGACTTTGGGGTCATTCTGCTGCTCGACTTTCGCTTCAGGACCTTCAATGGCGGCAAACAGATTGCGCGAAATCTGAATTGTTTCGCTACCGGGCCCGGGCATGACAGAGAAGACGATTCCCGATTTTACAATAAAAAACGTGTTGTTGGTCAATTTCAGATTCGTCAGGTCTTGTCCGAGAGACTCAAAACGGATGCCGGTCGACGATTCAGAAAAGATCGACTCTTTGATCTGAGTGTCTCTGACACTGGAGGAAAACCGCAGGCCTGTCTGCATCGCGTTCAGACAACGCACATTGGACATCACAATACTACTATTCGTATCACCGGTGAAATCGAGTCCGACCGCCTGAGGACTTCCCGCTTTGAGTCTCACGTTCTCCAGCAGGAATGGCAAATTCCCTAATCCGGAAATGCCTCTTGCCAAAATGCCCGTTTCCTGAAAATCATTGATTTTCAGGTTTTTCAGTTTCGTACCAACCAGAAATTCAGACAGTTCAACCGCGACCTTCTTCCCTTGCGCTCGAATGAGAAAACCATCGATGGCCAGCCCTTCGATGCCCTTCAGTTGAATCACCGCTTCTGGCCCATCCGGTGCCAGGATCACCGGTTTTCCACTTTCAGCGACAATCGTAATTCCTTTAGGGTAATTCAGATCCGAATTATCGATCTGAATGCGTTCTTTCAGTTCCTGTCCTGCGGTCACTTTGATCGTATATGTTTTGCTGTCGACGCCAAAGGTTTTGTCGAAGACGATCTGAATGTCTTTCAAAGCCGCGGCAATCGTTTTGTAATCTTCTTTCGGACCTACTTTAATTTCCTCAGGCAGTGTCTCTGGAGTCGGAGCTTTTTTCTCTGTTTCTTTTTCTTTCGGAGGGGCGACTTTGACTTCCTGTGGCTTTGCATTCTCTTCCCCGGACAGCGCGAACATCACCACACCTGCAATCAGCAGCAAACCCACTCCGCCGCCAACGACGGCAGGGAGAAACCATTTCTGGCTGGTCAGTGAGAGTTCAGCCGGCGCTGCCTCTTCGACAACTTCTGCTTCGATTTCATCGGGCTCCGCTTCCATCACAGCCGAGTCGGAAGGCAGGGCTTCGACCACCGGCGCCGCTTTTTTCACAGGGCGTTTCACCGGCTTGGCAACCTGCTTTGCAGCTCGTTTTGCGACGGGCTTCGCGACAGGTTTTGCTGTCTGCTTTGCTGCTGGCTTTGCAGGGGGAGCAGACGGTTTCGGTTCCAGTTTCTGCCTTGTCTCTTCTGCTCCGGCAATTCGCGTCGACGCAGTACTGATTTTATCCTCTTTGATGACTGATGAATCACGGACATCCGAAGAGGGCTTGGCAGCCGGCTGCTGTGGACGGCTCGGCGTCTGTTTGACTTCACCGGAGCCCGGCCCCTTGGCGCTCGCTGGTTCATCCTTCAGATTGGAGAGAAAGGCAGCCAGTTCCGGATTTTTTTTCTGTTGATCCTTAGCGTCGGATCCCGCCTGCGATAAACCAACACCAGACCCCAGGCCACTACTCAGATTGTTTTGCCGCCACTCTTCATCGGTATTATTCTGCAGCCATTCATACAGCGCATCGGCAGTTTCTTCGGCCGTCTGATAGCGTGCATCGCGATCTTTCGCCATCATCTTCTCCAGGATCTGAACCAGATCCTCTGGAGTATCAGGGCGGTCTTTGGTAATCGGCGGTGGTTCTTTGGTTTGATGTGCCATCAGCCGCTGCGCGAGCGTGCCTTCGGTGAAGGGGGGGTGTCCGGTCAACATAAAGTAGAGCGTACATCCCAGGCTGTAAATATCGGCCCGGGAATCGACCATGTGACTGTCGATCGCCTGCTCGGGCGCCAAGTAATCAGCCGTTCCCAGTACTTTTTCGTCATGGGCAATCGTCAGCGATTTGTCTTCGCCTTCGTGAAAAAAACGGGCCAGCCCCAAATCAAGAATCTTGACGACACCTTTGGAATCAACCAGCAGGTTGCCCGGCTTCACGTCGCGGTGCACCATATCGGCTTCATGTGCGTGGGCTAATCCGCGCGCTGCCTGTCTAATATAATTGACGGCATCACGAAACTCGAGCGCGCCGTTCTTTGAGACAATCTCCTGCAAATCCTGTCCGTCTACATATTCCATGACCAGGAAATGAATCTCGGCGTCATTTTCCATTTCATGGTCGACATCGTAAGCACGCACGATATTCGGATGATCCAGCGAGGCCACCGCCTGCGCTTCGCGATGAAACCGCGCCAGATAAGAGGCGTCGTTCACGCGTTTGGATGGCAGCACTTTGATCGCACAGCGGCGACGCATCAGAACATGTTCCGCCAGATAGACCGAGCTCATGCCCCCTTTGCCGACCAGATCCAGCAAACGGTATTTCCCCAGGAAAAAACCTTTGTGCTTGCCTTGCAGCAGCTTATTCGCCTGCCAGCGCGTCAGAAGAGTACGCTGAATCAGTTCATCAGCGATCTCAGCCGGCTCGCGATCTCCCAGCTTGATCCCTTGTTCCTGATATTCGGAGAGGAGTTTTTTCAGCTGATCGACCGAAACCAAACCGCTTTGTTTAACCAGGTTTAAAAAACCCTCGGCCGTTAGTTTTCCTGCCATTCTCTACCAATTCGCTCAACGTGTCCTTCGATGAATCTCAATACGCAGCAAGGTAATAGTAACACTCTAGCATCCGTTTTAATGACTGACCAGTATTGGTTTAGGGAATCTCTCGAATCCCGAATAAAGCCAAACCATCGCACCCAGGCCCATTTCCTCCGAGATCCGCACAAAGACCTTTTGAACACTATTCATAACGTCCCATTTCTCCACTGCAGCACGATTCAGGAGAGTGAAAACCACGAAGAGATTTAAAAAGCAGGGCAATTGACTATAATATTCCGGGAAGAATTTCGATGATTACTATTATAGAAGAGGCGGCGGACAGGATACGCCGTACTGTGTCAGTGAGAAGGGATGCGGCCGAGGAAAATCATATGAGCACAATCGCACACAAAGAAGAACTTCCCAAAGGGCTCCCTTTTTTAGGGAACTTCATGCTATTTCTAGGCTTAGCGATTCTAGCCCTCTCGCTGACCGGCACCGAATGGCTCCCATTTAACATGCCTCGTTCCTGGTATCAGAGCCCTGCTATCTGGAAATTACTGGCACTGTGTCTCTCCTTCGGCGGGGTTGCTGTCCTGAAACAGGTTTCCAGCAATGAAATGAAACACGCCGAACGCAATCGCAGCATTCAGCCCAAAGAAGACTGGATGCCCGATGAGCAAGGACAGCGATTTGAAACACTTTTCGTTTATTCTAAAGAAAACTGCCCCCTGTGCGAGGAAGCAGCTGAAATCCTGGAAGATTACGCGGCCTACCTCCCTCCGGCAGAATTTGTGGATATCTATAGTGACCCAGTGCTCGTCGAACAGTTTGGAACGTGTGTCCCTGTTGTCACCATTGATGGCAAGATTCGTTTTCGCGGGCGGATTAACGAAGTTCTACTCCGTCGGCTGATCGTCGCCTCTCCTGTGACAAAAGGAACAAAATCAGGTTGTGGCTGCAACAAACAGAGCTGTGGCTGCAAACGACCGACTACAAAATCCGAATCCACCGGATGTGGGAACAACTGCCGATGCGCCTGAGGCGGATTCCCATAGAAAACAACCAGAAAACGAGCAGCAGCCGGTAAAAAACGATGAACCGGTTGTTGTGATTCCCTGGTAAATGAGATAAATTACTTTCAGAGTGCATGAAAACATGCTTCATGCCAGTTGAATGGGCCAGATTTTTAAATCGATCTTACACTACAGGCAAACGATTATGTCGTCTGAAATCTCTTTGAAGAATTCAAAAATACTTATCGCAGATGACAACCATCAAAACTGCGAACTGCTCGATGCCTACCTGTTGGATGAAGGCTACGAAACGTTCATGGCGTATGATGGAAAAGAAACGCTGGATAAAGTTGCCGAGATCGAACCGGATCTGATCCTGCTGGACATCATGATGCCCAAACTCAGTGGCTATGAAGTTTGTACGCAACTGAAACAAAACGAGGAAACCAGAGATATCCCCATTCTCATCATTACTGCATTGAATGAAATGGGAGACATCGAAAAATCCGTGCAGGCGGGCTGTGATGACTTTTTAACCAAGCCCGTGAATCGCATTGAACTCACAACGCGTGTCCGTTCTCTCCTGCGTGTCAGACATCTGACCAATGAACGGGATCGACTGCTGGCTTATCTTGCGGAAGTAGAAGGCACGACCAAATCGACTTCCAGTGAAGCATAAATCATAAATGCAAGCCGCTTTCGACGCGGAACACTGCTTGCACTGCATAGCAATCTACATTCTGTTCCTTCCCGGCTCCTGCTGTGAATGAACGTCCCTTATTTCTTTTTCGATAGAGACAGACACTCTACCGATCTTTTTGATTAGAAAACTCTCATGAGTGATTCAAGCCCGCTCGAGGCTGACGCGACTACCGCCACCGAGACAAACGTCACCGAAACGAAACCTCTACCACGTGTGACACTCAAGCCACGTCGCGCACTTCCGTTCTTTGGGCGACACCCCTGGGTCTTTGCCGGGGCCATCTCCCGGATCGAAGGATCTCCCGAACCAGGTACGGAAGTCATTCTGCAATCGGACAAGGGAGAATTCATTGCCCGGGGTTTGTTTAACGCGAACAGCAATATCCGCGTCCGTCTCTACTCCTGGGAGGAAACGCAGGAACTCGACGACGCCTTCTGGACGCAGCGCCTGGAGCAGGCCGTTGCACTCCGCGAATCCGTCGGGCTGCTTGATTCATTGGAATCGACTGGCTGCCGTCTGGTGTTCAGCGAAGCTGATCAACTTTCAGGCCTGACGATTGACCGCTATGGGGAATGGTTTCTGGTTCAATTCTCAAGCCTGGCACTCTCTTTGAAACAGGATCTGGTCATTCGGTTTCTGAAAGAACGGTTTTCTCCCAAAGGCATCTGGCTGCGAACAGAGAAGGGGATGCGCGAAGCAGAAGGACTCGAAATCGCCGATCAATTGCTCGACGGCGACCCGCCGCCGGAACATTTCTTTCTGGAAGAAAACAATATCCGCTACGGCATGAGCATGGTCACCGGACAGAAAACCGGCTTCTATCTGGATCAGCGTGACAATCGTCTCGCTGTCTCTCGCTATGTCAAAAACCATCGTCTGCTGGAACTGCATTGTTACACGGGCGCCTTCGCGCTAAACGCAATCATCAACGGCGAGGCGCAATCGGTTCTCGCCTATGACTCCTCGCAGTCGGCCATTGAACAGGCAAAAGCCAATGCGGAACTGAACGGCGTCGGCAATCGCATTCAATTCGAAACCGGCAAGGCCTATGGGGTTCTGGAACAACTCAAAGCAGACGGAGAACAATTCGATTCGGTCATTCTGGATCCACCGAAAATGGCCCGTCATCGCAGTGGTGTCAAACAGGCACTGAAAGGCTACTTCAGCTTGAATCGTCTGGCCTTTGATGTCTTGAAACCGGGTGGTATCCTGGTCACCTGCAGTTGCTCCGGACTGATCAGCCAACTCGATTTCCAGCAGATGCTCGCTTCCGTTTCGCAACACACGGGACGCCACTTGCAGATTCTGGAACAACGAGGACAACCGGCCGACCACCCTGTTTCTCCCAGTTGCCCCGAGAATCATTACTTGAAATGTTTTATCTGCCGGGTTTTATAATTATCGAAACATCAGTAACTCCCTGAGTGAGATAACCAGTCTGATCAAGATCCTGAAAATGAATCACCATGTCGCGTAAGTCGAAAAAAAAACAACGCCTCAAAAAGCTGTTACCGCCCCCCGAACAATTGCTGCTGGACTATCTGACTCCGGAATGGAGCGCCACGCGCACGCTCTGTTTCCAATCGAACCTGCATCAACTGACGACGGCACTTTTGCAACGCAATATCGCAGACACGCGCGTTGACTGTTTCAGTTTTGACAAAACCATCACCAGCCGCATTCAGCACAAGTGCAGTCTCATTCAGGAAGAACAGTCTCTCTCCACAGAATGGAGCACCATCTGTGACAGCGAGTTTCCGGTCGACGATTACGACGCCGCACTGTTACCGCTGACGCAACAGTTCTCCGATGAGTATTGTCGTGACCTAACACTTTCCGCTGCACACAGCCTGCACGCGGGCGGCACGTTGATCATCGCCTCGGCGCGGACCAAAGATTATGAATATCACAAACTCCTGAGATCGCTGTTCAACAAAGTCACCCGGATCGTGTCAGACGCCGGCATTATTTATCAGGTCAAGAAGCCACAAGACTTACCCGAGAGAAAACAGCTGCTCGACGAACTCGTCGTGCGCGAAGGCGAGACACTGCTGCATGCCTGCACGCTGCCCGGCGTCTTCAGTCACCGTCGCCCGAACCAGAGTGCCCGTGCTTTAACGAATCTGATGGAATTGTCAGAGAACGCGACCATTCTCAACGTCGATTGCGGTTCGGGGATCGTGGCATTCGTCGCCGCCACACGTTGTCCCTCTGCCACAGTGCATGCCATCGACAGCAATGCCCGCGCGGTCAAATGCACGGAGCAGGGGATTGCCAAAAATCAATTGACCAACGTCAGTGTGGAATTATGTGAGGAAGGCCTGGGCATCGTGCCGGAAACCTATGATTATATTCTCACCAACAAATCCTATTTCAACAGCGAAGAGCAAGGCGAAGCCTTTCTTCAAAAAAGTCTGCGTGCATTGAAACCGGGAGGACTGCTACAGTTCTCGACCAAACAATATCAGTGGTACGCGCACCGGCTGCTCGATCTGTTTACCGATGTCTCCATCGATGGCGCCGTCCATCACTTCATGCTCAGTGCCAGAAAACCGGAAGAAGAAGAGGCAACCGACGCATCACCTTTCTCATAGCAGAATCTGCTGATGCGATCACGTAACGCCTGACAACCTTTTTCTCATTTATCGAGCGTGCGATCAATCTACCAGCAGAAATAATTTTCCGAAAATTGCCTCTGTTTTTCTGATCTTTTTCCAAGAGATTCTCGTTGACAACGAAGAACTGATGTGAAAATATCATTGAAGCAACTGAGATTAGCGAATTCGGCACGACATAAGCCTGTCTGTGCCGGAAACAGATTGATCTTTTCAGAAGGAGGCTGTTATGTCATTATTCCTGTCGATTGCCGTCCTGGCTTCCACCCCACAGGCCCCCCAAAGGAATGATCAGCCCATCGAGGCTGTAACCCCGCAAATGAATTCGAATTTTACATCCTTCGACCAGTTGGCCGATTCTCTTTCTTCCCGCGTCCAGACAGGAACACTGCTCTTCAGTAAAGGTGACTGCCTGGCAGTCCGAGTTTTTACGCAAAGTGCATACACCCATGTCGCCATGATTGTCATGCGAAATGGGGAACCCTTAGTTTATGACAGCATGAACGGAACCGGAGTCCGCTGCCTGACACTCAAAAATTATTTGAATACGCAGCGTCCCGCCACGATCCACGTCTTTCAACCCAAGGCAGCATTCGACCAGAGAATGACGGCCCAGTATGAACGCTTTCTGGATCACAAACTGGGAACTCCCTATTCCATCAAACACCACCTGACGGGAAATCGTGCTAAGGGAGTTCATTGTGCCGAGTACGCCATAGATGCTTTGTCTGCCTGCAACTTGATGAAAGCCAACGCCCCGGCCAAAGTCTCTCCCGCGTCGCTGGTGACAGGCATCGTTCAATCGGAGCGTTATGTCCCTTCGATCACATTCGCCCTTGAACGGCCACCACTGGTCGCAGAGAAACCACGCGGCTGGTGCCATCAACTCTGGATTGACACCAAAAACTGTACTTCAGCCTGCTGCATCAAGTTGCGTGGCTGGGTCCTCTGTCAATAATCATCAGCAAGTATCAGGCGCACTCACTTCCTGAGATCTTCTGTGAAAACCCGGAAAGATCTGCAAACACTGCTTGAATCTGCGGAGCTTGTCAGCGAAAATCTGAAATAAGAGATTTTTGCCCACGTGTGACACACTACGTACATGAAAGCTTCAGTATGATGCAGTTCCTTGCTAAGACTTCTACAGCGTTTGCTTCTCCTGATCATCGATTCAGCCGCTTCTGGATCTTGCTCGCAGCGATGTTGATCACAACTACTGCGTCAGCACAACCCGCTACCGACCAGCCGCAGACCGTTTCCATTCAACGCGAAGCAATCACACTCAGGCATCCCCGTGACTATTATGTCCCCCTCAATCTAAAGCCAGTACGTTCACTTTCAGTCGCCGCACCCATTGACGGCATTGTGTATTCGATCGATGTTAAATCGGGAGACAAATCCTCAGCAAAAGCGGTTTTAGTTCGCCTCGATCCCAGCATCCCCGAAGCCGAAGTCGCCCGTGCCCAGGCCGCAGTGGAAGTCGCGTCCCAGGAACACAAAACGTCAACCAACAAAGCGATCTCAAAAGCCAAACTCGATCTGGCAGAAGCCGAACTGAAAATCGCCAACATCCGCCTGGAACAGACCATAATCCGTGCTCCTTTTGAAGGAGAGATCTTCCGCATTTTTGCCGCCCCGGGTGCCTTTGTCAGAGCAGGGGAGCCCCTGCTGGAACTGGCAGATACTTCGAAGCTGCAGGTCGAAATCCCCCTGGCACGCGAGCAGGCCCAGAAAGGGGCCAACATCAATCTGAACGTGGAAGAACAGGCGGCACAAGCTGCCGTCGATCAGATTCTTCCGCTCGCACCACAATTCGAAAAACTTAGAGATCTGGCCAACTCTATCACGTCTGCTGTGGTGGTTCTGGACAACAAAAGCAAGCAGTACAGGCCGGGACAAGCGGTGAGCGTAACCTTGATTCCGCGTTATCCGATTGCCGAAATCCCGACGATTTCTGTCAGCAATACCCCCGAAGGGGAACGCAAAATTCAAATCGTTCGTGAAAATGTGATCAGAGACCTGAAGCCCCAGATTCTGGGGCAAATCGGGCCGGAACGCCTGTTCGTGTCGGCTCCCTTCAGCAAGGACGATGAAATCATCGTCAGTACATCACAGCCCCTGCCAGACGGCACACAGGTTCAACCCACTCAGAAGATTGGCAAAACAGAAGCTGACCCGGGAACAACACCGGGACGCACGCCGGCGAAACCACCTGAAAAAAAGGTCAGCTTTTAGAATCCATTGTTTCGTTAAGTCCCTTATCTCGTTACACTATATGATGCGAAGAAAACATCACTGTCTGACCAGGATGATTTCGCAAAATTCACTTCAGGTTCGAACAAGAACCCCGGTTAACACAGATCATTGTATTTACGTACGATGAGTTCCGACAGGATTACGTTGGATCACTCAAAAAGCAAGAGGTTGCGCGGTGGCTGAAACAGAAACAACAGAAGATGACAGTGTGGTTGATGAGTACAAACTCCTCAATCTCATCGCCGATGGTACCACCACACAGATCTGGGAGGTGAAAGAAGAGGGGGCACCGACCAGTTTCGTAATGAAACGACTTTTACCGGAACCGATGAAGAACCCGGAAATTGTCTCCACCATGAAACTGGAAGCCAAGGTGGCAGGGGCCCTCGATCATCCCAACCTGATCTATCTGCACAAGTTTGTGAAATCCAAACAACACGTTTACCTGTTGATGGATTACTTCCGCGCTCCCAACCTCCGCTCGCAACTCTCATCCGATCGGCTCAGTGTCCAGTCCCGTTTGCGCAAACTGATTGAATCGACGGCAATGGCACTCGGACACATGCACGAAAAAGGCTGGGTCCATAAAGATATCAAACCGGAAAATATTCTGATCAGCAAAAGCTCCGAAGTCAAAGTCATCGACTTCGGTCTCGCGGTCCCGGTCGCGAAAGGACTCGGCAAACTCTTCGGCAAACCTAAGTCCGTCCAGGGAACACGGTCTTATATCGCCCCCGAAACAATCAAAAAACTCCCACTCGGTCCCGGGGCAGATGTCTACAGCCTGGGAATCACGATCTTCGAAGTCCTTACGGGAAAAACACCGTTCCACGGCGAGAACCCCAAGGAAGTGCTGCTGAAGCATATTGGAGAACGTCCTGTCGCACCTTCCAGTATCAATCCGAATGTCGCACCGGAATTTGATGAATTCGTGCTGAAGATGCTGGCCAAGAAACCGGAAGACCGGTTCCAGTCGATGGAAGAAGTCGTCTCTTCACTCAGAAACGTAAAAATGTTCAAAGCGGAAATCTCGGAAATCATCGCGCAGAACAAAGCCAAAGCAGACCAGGAAGAAAAAGAGTCGATGCAGGAAAAACGACTCGACAGCCGTGCCGACGCCCGCCTGTCCGAACTGGTCAAAGAAGACCCGAAACTGGCAGCGGAATTGATCGCAAAACGCAAAGCAAGCAAGAAATCCAAACCGCAACCGGAACCAGAAAAGGCCAAGAAGCCCCAGCAGCCACCACCACAACAACAGCCGCCTCAGCCAATGCCCGGCGGATACCCGCCGCAATATCAGCAGCCGATGTATCCACCACAACCGATGCCGCCAGGGCAACCCATGCCGGGTCAGCCGATGATGTATCCGCCTCAGTATCAGGGGCAACCCATGCCGCCACAAGGGTATCCGCCACAGGGATACCCACAACAACCCTACCCACCACAGCAACAACCTCAACAACCGCCGCCACAGCAGCAGCAACCTCCTCAGCAGCAACCGGGACAGCCACAGCCAGGTCAACCCGCTGCGCCGCCCCCACAACCACCACCGGCGGCTGCTCCACAGTCACAGGCACCACCAAAGTCTCAACAACCGCCTGCACCACAGCAGCCGGCGGCTCAACAGAGCGACGACAGCAAGAAACAAGAGAAAAAAGACGACGATCTGCCGTTCATGGATGAATTGCCGGATGTGATCTAAGTAGATAAAATCTTGCATTAATTGCCGGCATATCCGAAAATGCTCCGCAGCGTTACATAATCACACTCATTTTTTAACCTGGTCTCATCTATTATGTCAGTCATCAATCAGCTTCCGTTCGAACGTCCGATTTACGAACTGGAAGAACAGCTCAAAAAAATCGAGCAGGAACCCAACCCGACTCCCAACACCAAAGACGCAATTCGCAATATGCGCCTGGAGATCACACGCATGAAACGTGAGATCTTTGAGAACCTGGATGCCTGGGACACGGTCAAAGTCGCCCGGCACCCGGAGCGGCCGCAAACCCTGGATTACCTGGAACTGGTCTTTGATGAATTCGTAGAACTGCACGGCGACCGGGCCATGGGTGACGACCGGGCCATCCTGACCGGCTTCGCTAAACTCGACGGCCAGAAGGTCATGTTCGTCGGTCAGCAAAAAGGACGCACACTTAAAGAACGCACCGAATGTTTTTATGGTTGTGCACATCCGGAAGGATATCGTAAAGCCCTCTCCAAAATGAAAATGGCCGAGAAGTTCGGCATCCCGATCATCTGCCTGATCGACACTCCGGGCGCGTATCCGGGCATCAAAGCCGAAGAACACGGACAAGCCTACAATATCGCCATCAACCTCAGAGAAATGTCGCTGTTGAAAACCCCCATCATCTGCGTCGTCATCGGCGAAGGCGGATCGGGCGGCGCACTGGGCATCGGCATTGGAGACAACATCGCCGTTCTGCAGTACGCCTACTATTCCGTGATCACGCCGGAAGGCTGTGCCGGCATCTTGTGGAAGGATGTCAAATACGCCAACGAGGCCGCCAACGCGT
Organism: Gimesia fumaroli; assembly: GCF_007754425.1. Lineage (NCBI taxonomy): Bacteria > Pseudomonadati > Planctomycetota > Planctomycetia > Planctomycetales > Planctomycetaceae > Gimesia > Gimesia fumaroli. The sequence goes on along the minus strand of NZ_CP037452.1, from coordinate 2,879,440 downwards.
TAAAGTTCACCAGCGAGAATCTGCTCAAACTGGGCATCATCGACGAAGTCATCCCCGAACCACTGGGCGGCGCCCACCGCGATCACCGCCAGATGGCAACCTCTTTGAAAGCATCGCTCTCAGCCAACCTGAAACAACTGACAAGCCTGCCCGTCGATGAACTCGTCGACCAGCGCTACGAAAAGTTCCGCAAGATCGGCATGTTCCACGAGTCTGTAGAAGGAGTCGAAGCCGAATAAAACAAACCGGCTTCAAGAACACATTCAAATCACAAAACAAACGCCCGTTGGAATTCCAGAAAGGAACCAACGGGCGTTTTTTGTGGCTCTTTCCAGATAGGATGCCCAGCATCCGCCCAACAAAGTTCTGTGAGTCTCCACAGGTCTGAGCCACATTTGGATGCTATGCTAAGAACAAACGATTCCCGGTCGAGATATCCACCGAGGACTGCATCCTGGTTCTATTAATCGATCTGCAATGCTGCAAAATGAATCATAGGATCGGGTGAAAGAAAACCGGTCTCCCAGAGGCCCGTCAGCGAGTTAATTATGAGAAGTGCGATACTTATATTTCACAATTCCAATCAGAGGCCACGAGAGACGCATTTCTGCGTGAGCAGGCCCGTGAACCTGTTCTTCGGGAAGCCAAATTGATATTGAACAAATCAACGGCCTGGAGAACTCAAAAAGCGACCAGCAGCACCGGGGAAAGGGACGCAGATCATTTGCTGAATAGCCCCGGTCTGAAGACGCTGAACGGGGGACGGAAACGGACGTCTAAAAGGACGAAATGGCACTCCCAAAACCCGGGGGATCAGAACGATCTACAACAGCAGACAACGATGCCATTAAGGGCTCATTCAGATCGCATTGAGCAGCGGCAACAGAACGAACTCAACCGTGCTGTCGAGCAGTTATCCGCGAGGCAGCAGCAACCCCTTTTCGCATGCCGATTTGAATGACGGTATTCAGAGCCTGAAACCGCAGGCAACACCACCAGCGCCAATAATGCAGCCCACTACGAACGTCCGATAATGTCCGTTATGTTAAGTTCGTGGTGAATTTAAGCCTGTTTTTATAGGGTTTTCAATTCCCCATGTAGGGTTTTCAATTCCCCATGTTTCGACGCCGCCATTTCCTGCGACGTCTCACCCTGGCTTCACGCCTGCCACTCTCAAGTACTTGGAAACGGTTCTGTTTCCCCCTGAAAGCAGCTCTGTTTTATCTTTGATTCTACTACTGCGGTTCTATCTTCTCTGTGCACTCTGCATCCGATTCTGTAACGCCGAACCAAGCGAATTCAGCGGGACTTTCTGCAGCTCCAACTGGCGCAAAACACGCTTGTCTAACGACGTCGTCACATCGGTGTTCGGGTCCGGGTCTCCCCCGGTTAAAAGCAGGTCTGCACGCCAGTCTTTTAAGACCGCCATCACGACCTGATCTGGTATCCCGGACAGCTCTGCTTCAAACTCTTCGATCAGGTCCTTCTGCGCTTCAGGATAGTCTGAATAGACGGCTGCAATCGTCTGCAGCAACCTGGTTCGCTCCACAGCGGTCTGCTGATTTCCATCTGCAGGAACAGCCGCCTTGGGTTGTCCGTCTTTCCATTGCTCCGTCACGCCCCGCAATACTCCGGGAATCCGGGACTGCAGCTGCTTCGCAAAAGTGGCCCGGTCTTCCGGAGCCGTCGCGTTGTAGGCTTCGATTACTTTATCTTCCAGCTCCCCTCGCAGATAACTGGGAATGCTTTTAATAATCTGATTCAGCAACGAATCCTGCTTCGTCGTTCGCACCCCGGAGCCATCTCCCCCTGATCGCTCAAAGAACGGATTAGGCAGATCATTCGTGCCTGGCGGAAACGGATTCTCGTCCCCGTGATGGCCATGGTCGTGGTCATCGCCAAACAGCTCATCATCAGTATGATCGTGAATGGGCACATCGGGATGATCCAGATTCGCCAGGCAGGAGTCCAACACCTCGTGCAACTCCTTAGGCATCACCGGTGCCATTTCATTCAAAATGATCGCAGCTGCATAGCCGCTGTGTGACTTCACCACAGCCGCCCGGGCCGAGTCGGAAATCGTGATCAGAAAGAAGGTCAGGAACAAGGAAAAGATAATTCCTTTAAGCAATCCCAGAACCGCCCCCAGATGGCGATCGAACTCTGCGAACTTCAGTGAATCGATGGCTGACTTCAAACTTCGCGCCAACGTAAACGAAATAAACGAGAAGCCAATATAAATCGCCAGCATCGCAATCCAGCGATTCAAAGGCGGCTTTACATTGATCATCGGTGCTAACTGTAAAGACAGCGACTCTGCAAAAGCAAAGCAGAGTACCAAAGCGGCGATCGCAGCCAACTGCCAGACCACCCCTTTCGAGGCGCCCTTCCAGACTGCGTAAAAAAGAATGGCAACAATCAGTAAATCAAACCACATTTCGACGTCCTGTCTTACACTGGTCATCCATGATGAAAAATAGGAGGCGGCCCTACCCCCCTGCCGACACTCCCCCGATTTTTCAGAAAATCGAGGGTAGGGCATTATAGGGAAAAATCGAGGTCAGCGCAAAGACCAGATTTTTGCTCGAAAATAGAAGTGTCCAAAGAGATTTGAGGCTCATTTCGCCCCCAAAAGCAAAGCAGGGCACATTAATCAAATTAATTTCTCTCCGCATCGGGAAACGTGGAAGCCAGATAGCACTTCAAACATCTCATCAACAACCTGCTGAGCAAATAAATCAATAACACAGGGAGTAAGGCAATCAATACGAGAATGGTCAACATCACGAGAAGAAACTGAGTCTCATCATTCAGTTGATGATCCAGAAAGCCCGGAATACCACAGACAACGATGATGGTCAGAATCCCCGCCATGATCGTCAGAATTTTCTGAACCAGCAGCATGCGATTCCTCACTTACCAGAAGTAAGGTCTTTAAAACTCTTTTTTACTGTCCAACAGCAGTGTGATGGGACCGTCATTGACCAGTTCCACATCCATATGCTGCTGAAAGCGGCCCGTAGCCACTTCGATGCCGTGACCTTTGACTTCCGCGACAAAACTCTGATACAGCACATCCGCCTGTTCGGGGCGTGCGGCATTCACAAAGCTGGGACGACGTCCTTTGCGGCAATCACCCAGCAATGTAAATTGGCTGACCACCAGCATCTTGCCTTTGACATCCGCCAACGCCAGATTCATTTTGCCGTCTGCATCTTCAAACACGCGCAGACCCACGGTCTTCTGCGCCAGATAAATCACATCATCCTGCGTGTCATCCTGGCCGACTCCCAGTAACACTAAAAAACCCTGCTCGATCTGACCAGTGATTTCTCCCTCCACGGTCACACTCGCACGGGACACTCGCTGCACAACGGCTCTCAACTTATTTCTCCTCGCAATCTTGAATCCCTCGCGAACAGGAAAACGGCTCCAGCGACATCTCTACTTCTTCGCCACAAATTAATTGTCGCATCAATTTTGCCGTGATTGGCGAAAGCTGTAAGCCATCCCGATAATGGCCTGCCGCCATGAATAGATTTTCGTAACCATCGACACTTCCCAGATACGGCAAGCTGTCAATCGACTTCGGACGCAAGCCAGCCCAGGCGCGCTCGAACGTCGCTTCTTTCAAACACGGCACAAGGGACTCGGCAAACTGAATCAGCCCCCGCACGCCTTCCGCAGTATTCTGTTTATTAAACCCGACATTGCTTTCTGTTGAGCCAATCAGAATTCGACCGTCACTCCGCGGAACCAGATAGCGACTGCCACACTCAATCACCTGAGTGAAGGGCAGACGGTTCATCGACAACAACACAATCTGTCCCTGAATTGGAACCAGTTCACAACCCAGGCCTAGTCGCGAGAGAACTTCAGGAGACCAGGCCCCCCCGGCAATCACCGTGCGCCCTGCTCTGTGAATTTCTGTCGAAGTTCGGACGCCTGAGATTTGGGGCCCCTGCTGTTCAAAGCCGATGATTGGCGTGCCGGGATGAAATTGAACGCCCTGCTTCGCACACGCCAGCAGCAGCGCTTTTAAATGCCGCGGATTGCGAACCTGACTCATCTCGGGCAAATAAAAGGCAGCCTGGATTTCCGAACTCAGAAACGATGCCTGTTCCTGCAGCAATTGTGGCTCATATTCTTCCAGGACCACGCCCGCCTTTCGCCATTCAGAAACGTACTCAAACCAGCCTGGCATTTCATCACGGAGCGCGACATGGAAACCACCGCAGTTGACAAACCCGTTATCAACGCCCGACTCATCCTTCAAACGACTCGACCAGTCGGACCACATGAGTCGACTGGCAGCACGCAGTTGCAGACCGGGAGTCGTCGCTGCCTGAAGGTCCGCCGGGGGTAACATTCCCGCCCCGGCCCAAGAAGCCTCTTGGCCAAACTGCTGTCGATCAAACACGGCGACCGACAGCCCCTGATGCGCCAGCTCATAGGCAATCGACAAGCCAATTACGCCGCCGCCAACAATATTTACATCCATCATAAGAATTACGCGCCCTGATCACACTCAATAAAAACGAACAGCTCAAGGCCGTCGATTATAGCGGACTGGAATCAGAATCACAGGGCTGCCAACCCGACTTGCTTCAGGAAGCAATGCGTAAATTGTATTGGAACAATGCGACAGCGTTAATTCTTGACTTTACCCGGCCGCAACGTACGGGCATACGCCGTTGCTAAAGCACGCAGGTTCGTGCCATACACTTTCTGAATTGCGGCCTGAGCAGTGGTCCCGGATTTTAATTCCTTTAACAGCAGCCCCATCTTGGGCGCGCCGCCGGTGTTCACCAGAAACTCGACGAGTGTAAAGCCGACTGCCGTAGTTTCGGATGGTGAAAACGTCCCTTCCGCCACCAGTTCTTCAGGGCGAGTTACTTTGGGAGTTGCCTCCAATGCCTGCTGCCTTAACGATTCGAAATAGTTTTGGTTCGAAGCGCCGTTTGCCGCCAGCAGCACACCCAACCCACGAGATGCCCACATCGGCACATCCCCTGCTCCGCGTTGAATCGCCGCATTCGTCAGCCCGGCGGTCAAATTGGTCTGCAAGCCGGGAGAATCTGCGGCCGCCTCATCCCCCACATCCTGTAGCACAAGATACGCATCCAGGTAAGTGGGCGTCACTTTGGAATGCCAGGTCGTTGCCGGATCGACGCGGCGGTCTTCAATCGTCTGATTGAATTCCGAATAGCCAAACCGATCTTTGAACACAAAGACGGCCAGCTTCCCTTTCCAGAGCGGCTTCTGTTTTTCATTAAACAGTTTTCGCAGCGCGTCGACCTGGGTTTGTGCCCAGCCACTGATCTGTTTGAGACGATCCGCACTCACATTCCCGTAGAACATGAAATCATCCGTCTCAAGCATTTCCGCCTTTTCATTACTGACGGCGCGTTTCCAGGTTGGTTCGAGCGTCTCGCGCCGCAGATCGGCAAATTTTTCCGGCGACAAAGTCGCCAACTCTGCCATCCGTTTTTCATCTTCTGTTGGCACCATGGCACGCAGTGCCCCTTTGGCATCTTTACCGTCAAACTTGGCTCCTTCTGTAATCCACGTTTTCAGGTCCTGTGCGTATTTGCGTTTGAGCAAGGCCTGCCCCTGCGGCATTTTAATCGGATCCTGCAAACCCACCAGATGCCAGAGACGGCTGTCGTCGGGCTTGCCGGGAACAATCACCTCTCCCGTATCGCCTCCGCGTAAAATGTCTTCAAAGGTCACAACGGAGAATCCACTGGCCGGATTATTGCCACTATGACAACGCATGCAGAAATCAAGCATCCAAGGCGCGACGTCTTCCATGAAGGAAACTTTTTCGTCACCGGTCGCCATGACGACTTTCACCGGGGCTTTCTTCTTCTTAGTCGAGGCACCGATGGGGTCGGTCTCTTTTTCTCCATCAAATCGTGCGCCTTCCGCAATCCAGCGGGCAATTAATTGAATCTGAGCCGGTTCCAGAGCAGCCCCGTTGCGCGGCATCCGCTGATTTCCCGGTGCGACTAACTTGCGGGCAAGCAGGCTGATGTTTGGATTGCCGCGAATCAGCAATATACCACTTCGCCCCCCCTGCCTCATTCCAGCGAAGGTATCCAGCTTTAAATTGGCACTCGCCCGCTGACCGCCATGACAGTTCACGCATTTATCATTCAAGATCGGCGCGATCTGAGTCTCGAAGCTGACTCCCTGATTTGCGGCACCTTTATTTCCACCACCGCCGCCCATCACTTTCTCCAACACTTTGCGTCGGAGGGCAATCACGCGCTTCGTACTCACCAGCACCGGATCGGTTTCCGTCAGCATCGCATCCTGAGCCAGTTGATTCAGTTTTCCCTCTTCGGTATCGGTCAGTTCTTTTGCTTCGTCATATTTTTTCTGCCGAATCAGCACAGCCACTTTGCCCAGATTCTTCTTGATCGAAGCCAGTTCCTTCCTCTGCTCTAATGTCAGCTTCGCTGCCTCAGCCGAAATCGTCATCGGAGTGCAACATAACATCAGTGCAACGAGGATTCGCGTAACAAGAACGGGCCGATATGACATAATTTCCCTCATTGTGTTGTAGGTCGGTATAATAACATTAGAATACGCCCCCCTGCCCTTTCGAAATTCACCGGAAAAGGCAGTCGCGATCAGGCGATCGAGGCGATTTCTTTCAATGTGCTGTTCTGGATTCTCTGAGTCCAGTATAATCAGCACCAGAGTGAGAAAAAAGATCTCCCTTGAACTAAACCTCCACAAATCCAAGTGGATTCGCCTCTTTTTGACGCTCACTGGGCAGAAACCAGAGATTTTTCGTCTGATGTTCCGAGACATCACGCTCTCCCTGCGTCTATAATCAGGTCAAATTAAGAATTCTCACAATAACCTCTTTTAGAACCGTCACTTGGAATATGTCGCTGACAGCAGAATTATCACGGAAACAGGAACAGCTTCAGCAACTCCTGTCTCCCCTGGATCGAATCATCGTCGCATTTTCAGCCGGCGTTGACAGCACTGTTGTCGCGAAAGCCGCATTTCTGGCACGAGGCTCTCATGCACTGGCAGTCACCGCTATCAGCCCCAGCCTGGCGTCCGGCGAAAAAGAAGAAGCAATTCGTCTGGCAGAATTGATCGGCATTCCGCATCGCCTGATCTCTACCTCTGAGTTCGCCACCGACGCTTATCGCGCGAATGCTCCCAACCGCTGTTTTTTCTGCAAAACCGAACTGTACCAGTTGGTCACTCACTCCGTCGCAAAAGAAGAATGGCAAAACGCCACGCTCGTCAACGGCGCGAATCTGGATGACCGGGGGGATCACCGCCCGGGAATGCAGGCGGCTTCCGACTTTCAGGTTCGCAGTCCCCTCATCGAAGCAGGCTTTACCAAAGACGATGTCAGAGACCTGGCCCGGCACTGGGAACTTCCCATCTGGAATAAGCCGGCCCACCCCTGCCTTTCCAGTCGCGTCGCTTATGGAGTGGAAGTCACTGAAGAACGCGTTCAAAAAATCGATCAGGCCGAAGCATTTCTGCGTGATGAATTCCAGATCAACGAACTCCGCGTCCGCCTGGAACCCAATGAACTGGCTCGCATCGAAGTCCCCCTGCCCCAAATCCAGAAACTGACTACCCCAGCCGCGCTTGAACAAATTACCCGGAAATTTCTGCAACTTGGCTTCCAGAACGTCACGCTGGACCTTCAGGGCTTTCGTTCCGGCAGCATGAACAGTTTTCTTTCCCTCGACGACCTGCAGATAGCCGCTCAAGATAAATAAGACTCCCAGGGAATTGCAATCCGCGCACTTCCGGAGCAAAATGAATCAAACACTATTAGAATCAAAGACAAGGAAACCAGCCGTGGATCCGCACAGTCCTGCCTATATCGATCTCCGTAGCGACACCAAAACCAAACCCACGCCCGAAATGTTAGAGGCAATGATGACCGCCGAGCTGGGTGATGACATGAACGGGGAAGACCCGACCGTGAATCGTCTGGAAGCGATGATCTGCGACATGCTGGGTAAGGAAGCGGCCGTCTTTGCCTGTTCGGGCACGCAGTCCAATCAGATGGGGCTGAGATCACACTGCCTTCCCGGCGATGAACTGCTGATTCATGAACTGGGGCACATCGCCATGTTTGAAGGAGGCGGACCGGCCATCTTAAGTGGCGTCAGCTGCCGTACCCTGACCGGCGAGAAAGGCATGCTGAATCTGGACACACTACGTGGAAAGATTCGCGCCGATGACCAGCACCTGTGTCGCACCCGGCTATTATGCGTCGAAAATACAACAAACGCCGGCGGCGGTCACTATTACCCGCTCGATCAACTCACCGAAATTTGTGACTGGGCTCACGAAAACGGTTTGAAAACACACATGGACGGTGCGCGGATCTTCAACGCCACGGTTGCCGCCGGCTATTCAATCAAGGACGTCTGTGCTCCCCTCGATACGATTTCCATCTGCTTTTCCAAAGGCCTGGGTTGCCCCATGGGTTCCATTCTCGCCGGCTCGAAAGAAGAGATTGCCAAAGCACGCCGCTCGCGAAAAGTCTTCGGCGGTGCCCTCCGGCAAGCCGGAATCGTCGCCGCTGCCTGTGTGTATGCACTGGAAAACAATATCGAACGACTGCAGCAGGACCACGACAACGCACGCTTCCTCGCCGAGCAACTGGCGCCGATTGAAGGCATCACCACAAATCCTGCAGAAACAGAAACCAACCTGGTCTTCTTTGATATCCACCCTGATCTGGGTAACGCCATGCAACTATCAAAAGCGCTGCACGAGGTCGGCGTCGGCATTGGCGCGATGGGACAGACGCGACTCCGCGCCTGTACTCACCTGGATGTCGATCGGGAACAGATTGAGCAGGTTCCCGGAGCAGTTCGCGAAGTCCTGAAAGCGGGCCTCGAGCGGTTCCAAGGCATCGCCACTGGTCCTTATGCCCGTGGCTAAACCGATTCTTTTCACATAAACCATGTGTTTTGAACTACTTAATAAAAAAAGTCTCACTCGGGCTTGAGTTCAGGGATTTCCCCCTCCCTGTAATCCGCATAATCGTTACGAGTCAACGTGTCCTGTCTCAAACGGCGGTTTTCCTGTTCCGGAATTAAACTTTTTACAATCGCTGCGTCGATGGAATTAAGGTTCAGACTCCCCTCAACGATTGAGGCCGTAAAGACATAGGAACATGTCTTACTACTAAGCCCTATCTCGTTTTACATACCATTGAGCTGGAGGATGTGCAGGAAGCCATTCGACATTCAATATTGATGACAATCTGAAAACAGGTGTTCCTTTGCTACATTATGGGGCAAAATCACTTGAATTCAGTGAATTCAATGAAAGAATTGGCGATGACTGCAGACTACCAGTTGAATCGATCCCCCGTCTTACGATATCATGAACCTCATACAGTAACTAATGGTCGGGAGAATTCTCCCCCGACTGGTTCAGGATCAAGTGACAGGGGGAATGCCGCCATGGATGTTAACGGCACTAGTTCTATTTCCGGATCATCACCTATCAGTAAGCAGATCGGTCCGAGCAATACCAACACCAATAAGACGCCTGCCTCGAAGCCGATCTCTTCGCCGCAAGATGAATTAGAGATCTCGTCTGCAGGGCGTATGCTGGATGAAATGACGAACGACTCTGAAATGCGAGCAGAACGGTTAGCACAAATCAAGGCAGCCATTGATGATGGGACTTACGAGACCGACGAAAAGCTGGACGCCGCTTTAAGTCGCCTGCTGGATCAATTCAGCGACTCCGAGTAATCATCTCTATTGCTGTAGTAGAGATAAATGAGGAAGAGACCAACTGTGCTCGACTTGAATAGTCTGGGGATCGCGATGTCTCCTGTTGAGAAATTCAGAGAGTACCTGGAGACGAAGGGGATGAGATTAACTCTGGAACGAGAGTTAATCGTGAATGAAATGTTCTCTTCTTCCGAACAGTTTGACGCAGACCAACTGGTTGAGCGAATGGCAGATCAAGGCGTCGGGCGTCGCGTGAGTCGCTCGACGGTCTACCGCACAATTGGTTGGTTGGAAGAGGCCGGTCTGCTGCGAAAAGTGGGACGTGAAAACGACCGCGATATTTATCAACCTGAATCAGAATAACCCGCGTACCTGACGACTTTAGAAGAGGAAGAGATAAACAGTGCTCAATTTTGAAAGCCTGGAAATCGCTGTTTCTCCCACCGAGAAATTCAGAGAGTACCTGGCCACAAAGGGAATGAGATTAACTCAGGAACGTGAGTTGATCGTTGCTGAAGTTTTCTCTTCCCACGAACATTTTGATGCCGACCAACTGGTCGACCGGATGTCCGCGCAAAAAACAGGACGGCGCGTCAGCCGCTCTACTGTTTACCGCACGCTGGGCTGGCTGGAAGATGCCGGCCTGCTGCGAAAAGTGGCTCGAACCAACGACCGCGACGTTTACGAGCACGATTACGGCTATCCGCAGCACGATCATTTCATCTGCAAAAGTTGCGGGGAACTGTTTGAATTCCAGAACGACGACATTGCGGAAATTCTGCAAAAGCTCGCGGACCAGATCAATTTCCGCATGAACGAGCATCGCCTTGAAGTGTATGGCATCTGTGACGAATGTTCTCGGCCTCCTCAACGGCGGCACAAGAAACTGGATCTGATCTGAATCAGAACCATAACTGCTTCAATCTCCCAGTGATGCCTGCGTTTTCAGCGACGTTTCACTGGAATCGCCCGATAAATTCGCAGCAGAAACAGCATCAGAATTAACGCTCCCAGCGCAATTCCACCGATCATCGCCAGCCCCAGCGCATCGCCAAATAACTTGCGGATCGAAAATTCGGGAGGAGCCCCCGGAACCGCTGCCGGCCATTCCGCTAGCCAGATCCAGCGCCAGCCCATCAAGACGATTAACGTTGCCGCACAGAGATAAGGGCCGTAAGGCAGATAGGTTTTTCCCGTCGCCGCACGACTGATAAAGCCGATCAGCAATCCACAAAGGGGCGCCAGCAACAGAATCGGGAGAATCGGTTGCCAACCCAGAAAGCTGCCGACCATCGCCATCAGAGTCACATCACCCAGCCCTAACGCTTCCTGACCGAGCATGACCGAAGAGACCAGCCTCAACCCCCAGGTCAGTCCCCCTCCGGCAATCAACCCCGCCAGACTCCAGGTCAAACCGTGCCAGTGAGAATGTACTTTGATCCAGTCAGGAATATAAGGGCCTGATAAGCCGGGAATTGCCTGATTCCAGTCGACCCAGAAATGAATGATCTGCAGTTGCCCGGCAATCGTCGCTCCTGCGACGCCAATGATCATGCCGGTCACCGTGATCTGATCGGGAATCAGATATTCACGAAAATCAATACTGGTCGCCGCCACCAGCAATGTCAGTAACGCATAGTGATTGAGCAGCCGCCATTCAAACATTCCTTCAGGGGGAATGACCGAAGGAATATCCAGACAACGGAGTTGTACGACCATAAAATAATAAAACGCAAACAACGCCCCGGTCGCCACTTCCAGGAAAACCTCTGAGCGAGGGAGAGGTTGCGAACATTGGGCGCACCGATTCTGAAGTGGAATCCAGCGCACTACAGGGATCAGCTTCCAGCGCGAAATACGCGCACCACATGCCTGGCAGCGCGAGAGAGGCTGAATCACCGGCTTGAGCGACATCCGCCTCACCCAGGCATTGATCCCCTGCCCCACAATTGTTCCGAGCAGAAATAATATGGCGCAGGGCACCAGGAGTACGAATTCTGCCGGCAGAACAGTATTCAAGTGTTTAATTTGTAAGTAAACCATATCTTAAACAAACCTGAACAAAACCCGTTCCGGTATAGGTGATTTTACGCTGACGCTTTGTTAGACTGACGCGTTAACTGGTTTGATCGTAAGATCATGTTAGACGTGGATATGGTGAAGTCTGTTACGTCCGACCGCAATTGCGGTTGAAGAAAAAAATCAAATTAGATGAAACTGCGCTCAAACAGAATCGTCTGAACTGGTTATTTCACAAACAGATCGTCCGATCAATTCAGAGAACCAAAGCGCTCGCTCACTGCTTTGACAATTTATTTGCGCTCGGAAAGGCCCCTGTAATGAGGAGAGTCTACAGACAGATTACGTACTGTACATTTTTAACATGCTATTTAAGTCTATTGGGTAACGGAGAGATCTTCGCAGACGAAGCATCTAATCCTCCCCCCTTGCCCTCTGGTGCAGAAGCGCCTGCTCAATTAGAAGCTTCTGTTGCCTTAAATGGTGCCGACATGGCTTGGATGATGGTCTCATCTGCTTTGGTTTTGATGATGACCGCCCCGGGTCTGGCTCTGTTTTATGGTGGACTGGTCCGGAAAAAGAACATTCTCGGCGTCATGATGCAATGTATATTTCTGATGGGGCTGATGTCTGTGATCTGGGCACTCTGGGGCTACAGCCTTGCCTTCGGATCTGACATTCTCGGTGGTTTTGTCGGTGGTTTTGACCATGTCCTGCTGAAAGGAATCATCCCAACCTGGAAAGATGGTGCGGTTGTTGTGCCTGACAATGGTGCCATCCCGACCTCACTGTTTATGGTTTTCCAAATGATGTTTTTCATTATTACACCCGCCCTGATCTGTGGCGCATTTGCCGAACGGATGAAATTCAGTTCGATGGTCGTCTTCTCAGTCCTCTGGGGAACTTTTATCTATTGCCCCATCGCACATTGGGTCTGGTCAGATACTGGCTGGTTGTGTGAATGGAATGAGGGTGCAGCGTTCCCTGCGTTTGACTTCGCGGGAGGGACTGTTGTACACATTAGCTCTGGTTTTTCAGCATTAGTCTGTGCTATATTGCTCGGAAAACGCCTCGGTTATGGACAAGAGCCAATGCCACCTCATAATTTGACCTATACTTTCATCGGGGCCACCATGCTGTGGGTCGGCTGGTTCGGCTTCAACGCGGGTAGTGCTGGTGCAGCGAATGCGGACGCCGTCAATGCGTTTGTCGCCACGCATCTGGCTGCCGCCGCGGGAGTTCTTGCCTGGGCTGCTGCCGAGTGGTTTTATAACGGGAAACCGAGTATTCTGGGTGCTTGTTCTGGTGCGGTCGCAGGTCTGGTCTGCATCACCCCCGCCTGTGGGACCGTGACTCCTTTATCAGGAATTATTTTAGGTCTGATTGCAGGGTTTGCCTGCTATTTTGCCTGTACTACTCTGAAATCAAAATTCAAATACGATGACTCGCTGGATGCCTTTGGTGTTCATGGCGTCGGAGGAACTGTGGGGGCTCTCCTCACTGGTGTCTTTGCGACCAGAGCGATTACAGGAGATGCGGAAGGTTCCGGCTTACTGGAAGGAAATTCGCAACAGTTGATCAATCAGTTTGTCAGTGTCGCTGCGGCGATTGTGATTTCCGTGATCGGAACCATCATCATCCTGAAGCTGATTGACTTAACGATGGGCCTGCGGGTCAGTAAAGATGGTGAAATTCAGGGTCTTGACCTGAGTCAACATGGTGAAGAGGGATACATTTTCCTATAACATGCTGAGTAGAGAGAGTCAGCACCGGGCTGGCTCTCTTGCTCATGTTCCGGAAAGTGGTCCTGAATGGCCTTTCAGGCCAATAGTTTTTATTGTTTTTGGGGATTTTAAATTGAGGTATCGAGATTTCTCTCCAAATGCGATATAATAGGTAAGTGTGATAGTCGCTTGGGTTTCTGAAAGCGCTGGAAGAAAACCGAGCATTTTCCTGGGAGTATAATTCCGATGAAAAAAGTGGAAGCTGTCATCAGACATTTCAAACTGGAAGAAGTCAAAGATGCTCTGACAGAAATTGGTGTTCAAGGTATGACGGTATCAGAAGTCCGTGGTTTTGGACGCCAAAAAGGTCATAAGGAACAATATCGTGGTGCTGAATACACGGTTGACTTTCTGCCCAAAGCAAAGATGGAAGTAATCGTTCCCGATGATCAGGTCAAAAGCGTAGTCGATACGATTTTGGAATCAGCGCGGACCGGGCAAATCGGCGATGGGAAGATCTTTGTGATGCCAGTCGAAGACATTATTCGTATTCGAACCGGTGAATCAGGCGATACCGCCCTTTAACAAATGACTGTAAAGCGAGGGGCGCAATTTTGCTCCCTTTTGCTTTACATCATTCCTGGCATGAATCGAATTTTGGCTTTTCGAAAGAAATCTTAGATGAAAAAAATTCAGGCAATCATACGACACTACAAACTGGAAGAAGTCAAAAACGCGATTTCGGAAATCGGTATCAGTGGTATGACTGTCAGTGAAGTACGTGGCTTTGGTCGTCAACGCGGCCATAAAGAGACTTACCGGGGTAACGAATACATCGTTGATTTTCTGCCTAAGGTGAAACTCGAAATTGTGGTTCAGGACGACATGGTCCCTCAAGTCATTGAAACAATCACACAGATTGCACGGACCGGCCAGATTGGTGATGGAAAAATCTTTATTACAAATCTGGATGAAGTCATTCGAATCCGCACGGGCGAAACCGGAGCGGAAGCAGTCTGATTAACTGATTGCTTCACGTTGCGAATTCCTGTCATGACCCCGGGCCACAACCATTTTTTCTTTTTCGTTTCAGCCTGGAACCGATGATGTCACAGCCTTCTCCGCCCTGCTCGACACAACAATTTGTTGTCTACCGCACTAAGGTGGAGCAAGCCCGGCAACGGGGAGAGGAACTGCTGCGCAGTGGCGCCAGTGGCTTGCAGATCGCAACCGCAATTGCCGAATCCATCGAACAGTTGATCCTGCAAATCATTCAGGATCAACTGCAACAGCTCCCTGAGGCACAGCAGAAATTACTGATGCAGAACAGCGCGATTCTTGCAATCGGCGGTTCGGGACGCGGCCTGATGGCCCCTTATTCCGATGTCGATCTGCTGTTTCTCTATCGAACCCAGATCGTCGATGAGTTCTCTCAATTTGTTGGAGACGTTGTTCGCAGCTGCTGGGATGCCGGCTTAAAACTGGGACACAGTGTGAGAACCATTGTGGACTCAGTCAAAATGGCGCGCACCGAACCTGAGTTCGCCACCGCGATGATTGAAGCCCGTTCAATCTGGGGAGATGAGCATCTCTCCGAACAACTGATTCGTTCTTATTATCGGCACGTTGTTTTATTCCGCAGACGCATCTTTTTTGAGCAATGTGTCACTGCCCGCTGGGAAGAGCGGAAGCAGCACGGTGGAGCGGTGATGCAGCTGGAGCCCGACATTAAACGTTCGCCGGGTGGTCTGCGCGATATTCATCTGTTACGCTGGGTTGGCTTCGCCCGTTACGGGACAGCGAATCTGGACATGTTACGACTGGATGGCCGGATCACCAGTCGCGATGTCCGTACGTTGAAAAATGCCCGAGACTATCTGCTCAAAGTTCGGATTCAACTGCATTATGAAGCGGGTCGGCAACAGGACCTGTTTACCAAAGATACACAGCTCTGGATGGCTGAACAACGCCAGGTTCAAGGCACAAACGGGCAACGCCCCGTCGAACTGCTGATGCAGGAATATTTCCGGCACAGTAAAGCCGTCGCCGAGATCACCGAGCGATTTATCAAGGCACATCGTCCGCAGCCATTTTTGTCGCGGGTCTATGACTTTCTCATGACCCACCGTTCCGATTCCATACTCAAGATTGTTCCCGATCATCTGGATGTCGTTCCCAAATACCGGGCTCAAGTTTGCAGCAATCTGGAAGAAATTCTCAGACTGTTCGATACCGCCTCACTGTATGGGATCTCGATTGCCCCGGATTTGCTCGACGCCATCCGCGAATCTGCCTTGAAGCTGCCATCCGCACTGACCAACCGGTCCATCGATCTCTTTCGCGACATCCTCGCACGGAGTAACAGCCTGGGCCCCACCTTGCGAGTCATGTTTGAAACAGGGGTCTTGAATATTCTGATCCCCTACATGAAACACGCTTACTGCCTGCTGCAGTTCAATCAGTACCACAGCTATACCGTTGACGAACACACATTTCGCGCCATCGAAGCATCAGAAACCTTCACCGACGATGACTCTGCCCTGGGAAGTTCTTATCAGAATATCGAAAAGAAAGACATTCTGAATCTGTCCATCCTGTTACACGATATCGGGAAAGGATATGGAGAAGACCACAGCAAAGTCGGCGCGATGATCGCTGCTGAAACGGCGATTCGCATGGGCCTGAAAGAGGAAGAGAAGAATTTGCTGGTCTTCCTGGTCCTGGAACATCTCACGATGGCGCACCTCGCGTTTCGTCGCGATATCTCAGATCCTGATATACTGTTCGCGTTCAGTCAGAAAGTCGGCAGCCCCGAAAAATTACGCATGCTGTATGTACTGACCGCTGCCGACATTACCGCCGTCGGTCCGGGCGTGTTTACCGACTGGAAATCAGAACTGCTGGCAGACCTCTATGAGCGGACGATGTTATTGCTCGGCGGAAAACATTCCCGCTATCATCGAGATCAGCGACTGGCACGCGTCAAACAACGCGTCCGCAGCCATCTCAATCTCCCGCAAGTGCCCGAGCACGAGGAAAGTGCTGACACCTGGTTCACAGAACTATTTAACTCGTTTTCGCCGCATTATCTGTTGGTGTCCTCTTCTAAACGGATTGCCGCTGATATTGAAATCCTGCACGATCTTCCCGCTGATCAGATCGTCGTCGAAGGAGAATTTGAACCCGAAACCAGCACGGTCAATTATCATGTGATTGCGCCGGCGATGTACTCGCAATCCTGCTTCCACCGTATGGTCAGTGTCTTCACCGCAAAACGCATGGAGATCGTCTCCGCACACATTACCACCAGCGTTTCCGGCGGTGTCGTCGACAGTTTCCATGTGATCGATAACGATTATGAGAAAAAAGTTCCCCGCAGCCGCATCGATAAGATCGAAGAAGAAATCAGAAACGCGGTCAGTGGCAAGAGCGATGCCAAAACGATGTTTTTAAACAACCAACGTTTCCAGGAATCAGCAAGCCTGAGTGGTGAATTCGACCTGGGCCGCGTGGAAATCGATAACCAGTCTTCCAAACGTTGTACGATTATCGATGTCATCGCTCACGACCGCACGGGCCTGCTCTATATTGTCTCACGCGCGATCAGCCGCATGGGACTTTCCGTCGTCATGGCGAAAATCTCAACACACCTGGACCAGGTTGTGGATGTCTTTTACGTGCTTGACGAACACGATCGCAAAATTGAAGACAGCGACCGCCTGCAGGAAATTAAACAGAAGCTCGAAAGCACCCTGCACGATTTCGAACTCGAAGGCTACAAACGATATCAACGCGTCTGACCCTATCCGAATCAGCGGGAATCGGCATTCAGCAGGCACCACGCTCAAGTGGGCACCACTTCGAGAAACGTCATTTCGCCATCGACGTGAATCTGGCAATCCGAGGCTGATGCAGGTATCAACAGAGTTTTTCCCTGGAACAGTTCATAGGTTTCCGCACTGCAGTCCAACTGCCCTGCTCCTTCCAGTACAACCAGAATCTGGGGCTGATTCAGAGATTTGAGCGGAAACGAACTTGCGGAATGATGACGGCGGATCGTGAAATGCTCAGACTCCAGCAGATCTTCAATCTGATGCGTTCCCACGGACCGTTTCTGTGGCTGGAGCAGATCAACGGGACCTCGTTCGAAGTCGATGCAGTCAAAGGCGTTCTCAATGTGCAATGGTCGCGGGTTACCCGACTGATCCAGACGATGCCAGTCAAACAGACGATAAGTCACATCGCTGGTTTGCTGGACTTCCGCTAACAGAACGCCCTCGCCAATCGCATGCAGAGTCCCGGCGGGAATGTAAACGCAATCCCCCTTCTTGACAGAATAGCGGTGCAGACACGTTTCAACGATTCCCTGCTCCAGATGCTGCCTGAGCTCTGTTTCCGTAATACCAGGCTTCAGCCCTGCATAAATACAGCTACCTTCAACAGCATCAAGGATCACCCAGGCTTCTGACTTTCCAGATCGAGCGGCATCAAAATTCAGCTGCTCAGAATCACCTGGATGGACCTGAAGCGAAAGACGGTCCGTCGCGTCAATGAACTTGATTAAGAGTGGAAACGTCGAAAAATATTTCCCGGTCCCATACAGGGCATCCGGATTTTTCTGAATCAGTTGCGACAGCGTCCAACCAGCATATTCACCGCCGGCAATCGGTGTGAGGGCCTGCGGATGATCCGACAGCTCCCAACTCTCGCCATAATCGCCCTCAACTCCAATCAGTTTATGCAGTTGAGTGCCCAGACGCTCCCCGCCCCACCGAGTCCGCTTTAATAAAGGCGTAAACTCCAGTGGCAACAACGTGGCCGTCGATTGGACTTCTTGCAATGACATAATTTGGAGAAAAGCAATACCAGTAAAGAAGATAGAAGAAATAGAAAAGATGGAAACTTCTGTAATCCTAAACCACAAAACCTATCAAATGCAACTATAAACTCTCTGATTTGTCAGAACGGGACTCTCTACGTCTTTTTGAACCATTTCACGAAACTAATGTACTTCAAATGTTTCAATTGCCATAAACGGGAACTCCTGCTAATCTCTCCCCCCTTCAAAGACCAGACAACCCATGAATCATTTGTACAGAAATCGCAATCGCCGGTCTCCTGGCTGATTTTAAGAGATTTTACCACTGTTTCTCGATGAAAGGCTCATACGTGGCAGATTTGGTAACCCGTCGTTTAGAAATTGAACTTTCCCCAGGTGATACAATTCAGATTGGCGATCAGTTTTTGACTGTGGTTGATATTGAGGGAGACGAAATCCTGTTTCAACTCGATTCCGGAGATCTGGCAGAGCGAATTTCGATCCAGGACCTCTTTTCAGATTCCCAATCGAACAGCTAAGTGAGTTAACTCTTATGTTGCATGATGGGGTAATTCCCACTGCTGCTCCAGCTTTCCCTGTTGTCACTCAACTGTCTGTCCTTTCCCTGTTTCATGATCATGAGGGTCTGCTGGAAACAGACACCATTTTGGTACATCAGGTCGATTCAGTTGTTTCCGTTTTGCCCGAGTAATGACCTTCTCGAAACGGGGAAGTATTTTGACCCAGAGCATCGCCTGCGGGTCTGCATAAATCTGAGTCCAATCACTCCGATGTTGCAAATAGCCATGCACCTGTAATGAACGAGGCAGCAGTAAGATTTCGGTAGGATAATCATCCAGCAACGGAGTTGGCCCCTTGGAAGTGGCGTCCAGCTTTTGAAAATCCACAAACTCCTGTTCCAGCTTAGCCGAATAAACCGTTCGATAACGACCATCAAAGGCAACCCGTGATTCTGGAAACGTCTGCCAGATCACATACTGCGCCCAGCCATAATCGGTTAAGATATTGCCATGCAATGCTTCATCCTGCATGACGGTGATCGATGCAACAGGCATTCCGGGAGCTCTGCTTTGTGTTTCGACACCAATCTGCCAGGGAGGTATCGATTCTTTCCAGAGATTCACCACGGTATGAATCCCCAACCCACAAACCGTGAGCACAGTAAGTCCGACTAAAAATGAACGCAATTTAAGCCGCTGATCCCCAGCCCATTGCTGGTTCAGATGAGGAAATAGATTACGAATCGCATCCGAGATGGGCCGTGGTAATAAAATAATGACTGCGATCGCCAGCAAAGCCACATGCCTGATGTGGCTTACCGCCTGATAGGCAACTACAACGATCAGAATCAAATCAATCCACTCCCATTTTCGCGAACCGAAAAATGCCAGACCGATCAGGAAAAAGGGAATATAATACAATAACGCCTGCTGTGCTTCCCAAAGTGGCTGCCACTCGCGCACAATCTGTTTGGTAATTAAGTGATCCCAAAGCATCTGATGCAAGCCAATCCCATATGGATTCACCAGTGTCAGTGCCCACGCAACGCCGACGGCAACCGCCAGGCGAATCAAATCGCGACGTTGATACCGTAATTGCATCACCCCCAGTCCCATCCAGAGCAGCACGACTCCCTGCATCCCGACGCCAGCGAGAAAACCACCGTGCGAGTTTGTCCAAAACAACACCACGGCAGGCAAATACCAGATGGCTTTCGACTGTGGATGTTCCAGAAAATGCCTGAGAATAAACAGTGTCAGTGCAAAGCAACCAAAGGTAGCTAGCTGAGGGCGAACAAACACTACAAACTGTGAGAGACAGAATGCGGTGTAGACCAGCAGTAAAACAGCCGCTGCCAGACTCGCGCGGAATTTTCGTAATGCCATCCAGGCGGGAATAAAAATGACCAGCAGCCAGAAGTTACGCCAGAGCCACAAACCGAGATTCCCAAAATGGCTCCAGAGCCAGCCAAAGGAGAGTTCGGAAAACCACTCATGGTTGACCCAGACCGCACCCGGTTCGGTATAACAGAATGGATCAGTTCGTTCGACCAGAACGCCTTGCTCGATTGCCCGCAGACCATACAACGTATGTCCCCAGAGATCCGGATCAGCAATAGTCACGGTGCAAGTTAAACACAAGCACGCGCCCCAGATCCATGCTGTTGCCAGATACCATTCGCGCTGCCCCATGCTCCATTCCGCGGGAAGCGATCCTGAATCAGATTCCTTCACAACATTCCCTCAATGGTAAAGCTGAGCGTTTCGATAAACCGTTTCACGATTACTTTGCTGAGACGCAATAAAAAAAGATCTGCACACAATGGTACAGATCTTTTTATTTTCGATTCAATTCCTCAACCTGCATTGTAAAGCAGAATTCACCTACTTACTTTTCAGAATATCTTCCAGGCTGGGAAGAGGATTATGAATTGGCTCCAGGATTGGAAGCTCTTCTCCATTTGAGGGAGATTCTTCATATGAAGTCAAATCAATCTGCTCATAGATCCGCAAGAACATTTTATGAGAATAAGGAGCCTTAGGATCGCCACCCAGAGCGATAATCTCTCCCTTTTGTCTCAAAATATTCGTGTAGTTGTATGGTCGAAAGTAATAATAACCATGATAGACGGGAGTGTAAGCGTAATGAGGATACATATCCCCGGTCGTTTTACAGTCCAGCCAGGGTCGTTTTTTGAGCTTACAGCAACCATCGCAGTATGGACTGCCACACATTCCACAAGCACCAATTCCACCACCAGATTGACAATCCCCACCAGCCATACAGGAATGAGCTGCAGGGTAACTACATTCACATGATGCTAATGAGATTGTTGCGGGAGCACTGACTGTGTTTGCAGGAACGACTTCGCCGTCAAACTGCCATACACTTAAACCGATGAGCAATGCAAAACTCGCATTCATGAGATCACCTTTTATATTTTATGTTGTTTTTACAACTCTTTTAGTTAGGCATAAATGGTGGATAACAATTGATGATTACTCTGAACTCAAAGCACAATGTCTCTCACCATAGATCGTTTTCGACCTGATACTCGTCAAAGGTAAAGTAGAAAACAGCATAAATGACTAAAAACTTAAAATATGCATAATCTGGGCAACAGGTCAAAAATAATATTAACCTCCCGTATACCTTTTTCCGATATTACTGATGCTACTGGAATTCTTAGAACAATAGATCCCTGTCAAATCATACTTCAGGGAAAACGAGAAAGCCTGATAGCCAGCCCCAAAACAACTGTAAAACAACAGTCTTATTAATTGGGCCACAAACGATACATACAACGTTGAGTCGCACCAGGGTTACAAAATTGAAATAGGTTCCATTAAACGTGGTTTAATGTGAATGTTAATCCATAAACAATTTACGAACTCCAATATCTCACAACTGACGTCCAAAGGATTGGGAGACAAGTATGTCTATAAACGCCTCATGGAAAAGACGCACAATGCTGGCATTTGCCTGCGGTGTCGCTATCACAGCCACACCACTTGCTGCACAGGTACCGCCAGCTCCTCCTGTTCCAGGAAAAATCAAATCAACCAGGTTTACAACTGGAGCAGCAAAGAAAAATAAGCCAGTCGTAAGCACTAGAACAAAAGAAAAAGTTCATCAACTTGTTGATCGAATTTATGAATCCGAAGTTGAGCTCAGTGTTCAACAACGCCATTCTAAAATTTTGAAAATGAAGATGGACGTCTTCCGTGTCGCGATTGCTGATCCGACCAAAATCGAAGTCGTCGCCTTCGGAGCACAGGAAGTTGAAGTGATCGGTAAAGAAACCGGCACAACAACAATGACTCTCTGGCTGGGTGAAGAAGCAAATCCCCAGATTTTGAGTGTGCAAGTCAAAGTGGAAGGCGACAATTCAATCGAAGACCTTCGCCGGATGGAATACGGCGAGTTCCAGAGAATGATCAACGAATTCTTCCCGAACAGTAAAGTTCAGCTGATTCCGTTTGCGGATAAACTGATTGTTCGAGGTCAGGCACGTGATGAACAGGAAGCAACACAAATCATCACCATTATTCGTGCCCGTTCCGGATCTGGATCCGGTGTTGGTAGTGGGGCTGTTGGAGCTGGCTCTTTATTCGCAGAGGGTGAAGCCGCAGATCCGTTCCCTGATGGAGCAAAACTGCCGGAAGCCACAGTCATCGATATGATGAAAGTGCCTGGTGAAAAACAGGTCATGCTCAAAGTTCGTATCGCTCAAATCGACCGCTCTGCCGCTCGTTCTGCCAGCACAGACTTAATTGTCAACTCAGGGGAATTTGGCTTCAGTCAGATCTTCACCGGAGTCGCACAACAATTAGCCGGTGGCGGAACAGGCCTGGTAACAGCATCACTCAACAGTAAGCATGTCGACCTGTTTATCTCGGCTCTCGCTCAGAATGGTTACGCGAAAATTCTGGCCGAACCAAACCTGGTCACAATCAGTGGTCGCCCCGCGAACTTTATCTCGGGTGGTGAATTCGCAGTGCCTACCGTTGTCGGTGTAGGTGGTGCTCAAGCTGCTACCACAACCTTCAAAGGCTTTGGTACACAGCTGACATTCCTGCCAACCGTGCTTGATAAAGATCGAATTCGATTACAAGTTACTCCTACATTCAGTACCGTCAACCCGGCTCTGTCGGTCAACGGAATTCTGGGTGTCGACACCCAATCGGTCAGCACAACCGTTGATCTGCGTGAAGGACAGGTACTGGCAATCGCGGGTCTGATTCAAGAACAACAACGAGGAGATTTGAATCGGGTCCCCTTCATTGGTGATATTCCTCTGGTCGGGCCTCTGTTCTCAAACAAATCTGTTCAACGAGACGAAACCGAACTGATCGTGCTGATCAGCCCTGAGCTGGTTCATCCGATGGAACCGGAAGATGCTCCCACCGTACTGCCTGGTATGGAAGTCACCGAACCTGGTGATGTGGACTTCTTCTTTATGAATAATATTGAAGGCAAGCCGGATGTGCACCACAGAAGCACTGTCTGGTACATGCAGAAAAAACGTATTCATCAACAGCAAAAAGATTATATTCATCAGACCAAGTCTGACAAATACTATATCAATGGCGACTACGGTTTCTCTGACTAATACGAGTTATTATTTCTTTGCCAAATGATACCTATAAAAATTCCAATCACACTCAGTTTCATGATGTGAGAGAAATACAAGGAAGTAAGCGATGTCTATACAACCCAAAATTGCAAGTTTGCCTGCTATTGCCCTGGCAGCAATACTGGTCAGTGGTTGCCAACATAAACAGCATCACGCTCAGATTCCCTATGATTCTGTAGCACCTTTAGGAACGATCAGTGATGACATTTGGCAAAAGCAGGAAGAAAACGGAGAGGCTTCCGACTTCGTGATTGTCGAAAGTGAATTCGTTGGCGCGACTGCAAAGCTGAATGCTGCCGGCGAAGATCACATCAAACAAATCGCGGTTCGGATGATTTCAACTCCCTTTCCGGTTGTTGTTCAGCCCAGCTCGATGTCCGTCAAAGAATCGGATGAATACAAATATCCGATTCACGGAAATGACGACCTCGATATGCACCGTCGAAACGTAATCGTCAAAATGCTGCAGGCAATGAATGTCCAGGATGCTGACGAACGCGTCGTTGTGGCACCAGCCTTCACACCAGGCTTCGAAGGATTTGAAGCTTATCGAACCTACAACAACGGATTCAGAAACCGCAACAACGGTGGTGGTGGATATGGCGGATTCGGTGGATTCGGTTCAGGATTTGGCGGCGGCATCGGTGGTGGTGGCGCTGGTATCTTCTAATCGAAGAACAGGTTTTTGCTGAGATATTTTCATCCGGTGGACGGGTTCTTCTTTGGAATCCGTCCACTTTTTAATGACATTCATATGCACAACCCGGTGCTGCAATCTGTTGAAACGACTAGTACGAAACCAAACAACAGTTTCACTGAATATTTAAGTCATACAACTAAATCGATCTGATTTGAAATTAAGTCAGTCAAAACAACGCCAGGAACAGAATTATGAACAACAAAGGATTGTTTTGTTCAACTGTGATCCTTCTCATCACATTTTCAATTCAAGGCTGTGCCAGTCTAGGCAATCAGGTTTCCAAAGTGAAATCTGCCCTGCCAGGCCAGAAAAAGCCCCAAAACATGCTTGCGGCGGGCAGATCATACGAAAGTAAAAATGAATGGTTGGCCGCCCGGGAACAGTATGAAAAGCATCTCAAAAAGGATCCCAAAAGTGTCAAAGCCTGCCATCGGCTGGGAATTGTCTGCTCTCGCTTAGGAGATTCTGTTGCAGCCACACGCTATTTCACACAGGCACGACAGCTTGATCCGACCAACTCGGAAGTATTAAACGACTTTGGATACGCACTCTTCCAACGGGGACAATACGATGCTGCTGAAAAAATCTTTACAGCAGCATTACAGAACGATGCCAAAAACTCCCGCATCATCAATAATCTGGCATTAACCGTTGGTCATCAAGGGCGGTTTAAAGAAAGCTTCACGCTCTTCCGCAATATCATGCCTCCTGCAGAAGCACATGCGAATCTTGCCTACATCCACACTCAAAGAGGAGAAGGCGAACTCGCACTGGAAGAATATGATCTGGCCTTAACAGAAGACCCCACACTGGAAACTGCTGGTCTGGCCGCTGCAGAATTGGCGGAAATGAAAAATATTTACCTGGCAAAACAGGAACAAAAACCGGAACAAAAACTGGCTGCCAACCAGGGAACTCCTCAAACGAAGGCCCCCAAACGCGAAGTCACACCAGCCGAAACTCCAGCAAAGACACAGCCGGCAAGACAAACCACGCAGTTGGTCAGTGCGAAACAACCAGTGGAGAGAACTCCCAGACAGTCTCTTAACGCGACCACCCCAGTTGTTAGACAAAAGCTGATCTCACAGACTTCTCTGAAAGAGGAACAAGAAGAAATTCAGTTCAGGCCAGTTGTATCTCAACCCCCGGTCTCTAAACCTGTGATGTCCCAACCTGCAGTCAAGGCTGAAGAAGACGCATTGGAAATCAATACCTTCAATTCGATAGATGAACTCTCACTAGAGGAAAAGCCAGCGATCATCCGGATCTCAAACGAGAGCGAACCAGAAGAAACACTATTCCGTTCTCCCCAGGAGTTGTCAGAGAACTAAGCGTCGCCTTTGTTTTCGATGCTACTAATGGAGTGTCATTTTTAATATTTTGGTTAATGGAGATCATGAGAGTGCGACAAGGGAGAACGTAAACAACACTCCCCACTCTCAATTTCCAGTTTGACAAAGCACTAGCTCTTAGTCTGATCCAAACGAGCTTCGATCGCTTTCACCGTCGCAGCAGTTTGAAACTGAAAACTTCTGTTATCGGTGGTACGCTTGATTTCTTCAATTTTCTTCAGAGTTTTCTCGGTCCCGATCTCTTTGAGCACGCGCAGCACACCGACCAGAACCACAAAATTCGATGGATCTAGCTGTTCCAGTACAGCATCTTCCGCCCCGCTGCCATAAGCAATCAGCTTGGTCGAAATTCGATGCCCTTTAACCGGGTCTTTCATCAATTTTGCCACTGCCTCGATACCTTCCGGTGTCTTGTGTTTCAGGATCGCCTCAGCCACATTATCCAACCCCAGAATGTTGACATCTGACAGGACCTCAATCATTGCAGGGATATCATCTTTAGTAGACCAAACGACTAAGGCCTCCGATGCATCAGCGACAACAGAAATATCTTTGCTGTTCAAGACACAGATCAAGATTTGAGAGACTTGCTGCTTGTCCTTCTTCGGTTTGGCCTGACTTAATTTCTTGAGCGCTGCCTTGCGTTTCAAGATATTTTTTGATGCCAGATCTGTGAGAATTTCCTTCAGATCGGCATCAATATTCTCAGGAATCTCGAACTTGGAAGCTGCCTCCCGTTTCTTCCTTTCCGCCAGATGTTTCTTCCGCAATTCTTCCTGATCGGCTCTGAGCTTGGCCAACTCCTTTTCTGAGAGCTGTTTCGAAGAAATCGTGATCGGAATTTTGTGAACGCTAGTTTCAGAACGACGGAACATTTTGTAATTTAATAACAGGCTTTTCACGCCCCCCTGTTTTTTATCGAATTCAATCGTGCCTGTTCCCGATAGTTCAATTTCCGGTTCGCCATCCACAGTCCCCACGGTGCGATAAGAGTGAGTGACTGCAATCGTTACAGCATCCCCTTTCTCACCTGTGATCTTATATTCGGTTGTCTGTTTTGCCCCCATTGTCTTCTCAACATTCGAATCTCGAAACGGTAGCGGAATTCGGTCTGTGGAAATAATCGAAACAGTCGTTTTTTCACTTTCCGACCATTCAGACTTCCCCTCAGGAGAAAGCGGGATCAGATTGATTTTGGAAAGGTGCCCGATCAAATAAGGTAACAGCGAGGAGCCTTTCACCGTATCAATTTCGCCGAAACGATTCAGCTCAAGGACATGCGATTCAAATGCCCCTGACATACTATGAGCCAGCCCGGCAAACGGACTCCGATGACGATGGATGCGCATCGGAGGGATCAGCATTCGCTTACTTTTACTCTGCGTAGCAGAACTCAGTCTGCCCGTACACTTCACCGTAAAACTGTCGGCATCGGATTTGATCACTTGATACTGAGATACACCAGAGAGGGTCTCAGAGTAGTTTTCCATGGTGACGTCAATTTTCACCTGATAGGCAAATTGTTGCCCCTTCTCCCAACCATACTTTAATTTCACGCGTTCTGCGGCAGTCCCGGAAGCCGGCAGGGCGAACACCAGTAGCAGTGTCAAAAACATCCCAGCCACAGTTCTGGTTGTCAGTCGAATTCCTCGATACATGGAAAAACTCCTCTGAAGCGCATTAATTCTGGTTTGAGACAATCAGTCAGGATACACCTACACGATAGTATAAGTATCCTGATCTGAATTGCATCAACTTTTTTTAATTTTCGAAATCCCCGGGAATGCTCAACCTTTTAACAACCAGTCAACGGCCGCATTTTCCCGGTTAGCGGATTCATGAAACACTTCAACCTTGTTCAATAAACCAGCAGAGTTATAGGTTGCCTGCACGAGTTTCGGAACCGTTGCCGAACTGCCCGCCATCCAGAGTGCCGCAGGCTCACACAACGATAACAATCCGGTCACATCACCATATTTCACAGCCCCGGGCCAGAGTCGCAAATCCCGAATGTTCGTGATTTCGGTAAATCGAAACCCGCCTGTGTCAACAGCCAGACGACTGATTAATTCTGGTGAATGTGCACAGGCCGCAGCCGCCCGGACGCCGGAAAAACCAAAACCGGCCAGACTGATTGACTGCGGATTACTTTCGTGATGTTTCGAAAAGGAGAGCACGTTTAAAATATCGTGAATCTGCTTGGAAAAGACCGGGTGGTTATAGCCCAATGTATAACCGGCGAACTCACGAGGATTCTTTACTACGGGCATTTCTGTGGGCGCAGGTTGCTTCTGGTTAAAATCACCCTGATACAATACATCAAGCCCGGCCACCGCCGTACCCGCATCAACGAGTCTCTGAATCGGTGCCGCCAGAGAACCGTCCTGTTTGAGTAAGCCCGCCTTCCCCTTGTCGTCCAACCAGATCACGACTTTTTGATTCCACTGATTCGGCAGCAGAAACAGGGCCGGAGTGGCTTCCCCATAGCGTTTATTCTTAATCATTGTGAAATACTGGCGAAAGCCCTGCTTTTCTTCTTCCGAAAATTGCTCTGCTTCCAGATCATCTGCTCCAGGCAAAGAACGCCCGACCATCACTTCGAAAGCACCTCCCACGACACGACGATATTCGGCGAGGCTCTTCTGATCATGCGGAGTGAGCTCCTGAATCTGTCTGGCATTATTCCGGGCCAGTGTATGTAAAATTTTGATCTCAGACTGCTCATCGCCCGGAGGACCAGGATACTTTTTATTCCAGACTGACAACTCTTCGCGCGTCAGAGGTTCAAAATCGGCTTCGATGATCGGCGTTTTGATTCCCAGCTTGAAGTGCTGATTGAAAAACTCATACATCATCGCGCGGCTGACATAATTATAATTATGTGGGAACGGATAATATTTCCCGACTACATTTTCAGGAACCCCCATCATTTTGAAGTGCTGTTTCAACTCGGGCAGCCCCTTGGTTTCAATCTCTTTCGTCCAGTCATCCGCGGCCGTCATGCCCAGGGGACGAGGAGCAACCAGTGCGGCAAACTCGATGTTCCCCGTATCGACTCGTAAATAAGTCGCGTTTTCACAAGTGCAGCCCCCCTGCATTGCCGTCGAGACCATCACCGCCGGAAACGCCGCGGTGATCCGATTATCAATGGCGGCGAGAATGAAGGTCTGTGTTCCCCCACCACTGGCACCAGTAATACCAATCCGCTGCGGATCGACTTCAGGCAACGAACTCACCCAGTCCAATGCCCGAATTGAGTTCAACGTCTGCAAACCGAGCGCACTAATCAGACGCAACTCCGATTGCGCACTGAATAAACCCCAGTTCTTCTCGCTCGACATCTCCAGTCGCTGTTTCGCGAAACGATGAATCACATCGTAACTCAGACAGAATCCATCTGCATAACCCAGCATGTCATAATGAAAAACCATGCACCCCATCCGGGCCAGTTGCACACAACGGGCCTGCAATGGATATCTGCCGCCGACTTCATACTTTTCGGCACCCGCTTTGATATCTGCCTGAACGCGTTTTTCGCCACTGTCATAAAAACGGCCTTCCGCAAAGTGACCGTGTGGAGACAGAACCATCGGGAACGGGCCCTGCTTACCTTTGGGCCGATACAGATTTCCGGTGACATACAAACCCGGAGAACTTTCAAAGAAGACTTTCTCAACGGTGTAATCATCCCGATCGACTTTGCCGTGCACGGTCGCGTTGATCTTGGTGTTCTCCGGTTCCGGCCAGACTCCAGCAGCCACCTTAATTTGGCGTCGCACATACTCCGCCCGTTTTTCCCATGCTTCCGGTGATTCACTCGGCGTAAACGGGAAGTAGCCATTCAGATCTTTCAATTCTCCCAGCCGACTGTCATCGAATGCCGGAAGCTGGTCTTCTGCAAAGACATTGCCTGCACGAGAAGCGCCCTGAAAAACGCCAGCTGACAATAACGCCAACCCAATATTTTGCAAAGCTGACCTGCGATCCATTGAGAATTGGTCATCATTCTGAAACATCGTTCCCCCGCTTTCTCGTATGTTGCTCTGTGACAGAAAAATATAGCCGGAATTTCAGGCTGAATATGTTGTCTCCAGTCTAACCAGAGTCCCTTCACAGATGCCAGTCCGAGCTCGTTTTTTCACGATCACATGCTCGACAAAAGAGAATGCCACTGACTGCAACCAAAGCTTCTCGCAGTCAGATCAGTCCTTCGCTTAAGCTCGTTTCTTCACCCAGACTGCGGTCCCCAAAACGAGCAGTAAACCAATTCCCGCCAGCAGACTCCAATAAAGGGAAATGGATTCCGGCTGTGGAGCGGGTTGATAATGGGGCACATGCTGGCGTTCCCCTTTGGCCAGGGAATCCGGATGATTCGGAAACGACGCCGCTTTGATAAACAGGTCCTTCCACAATACTTGCACAGGAGTTTTGATATCACTTTGCTGTGCTCCCAGTCGTAGCAGGTCTACGTCAGCAGTTCCCAGTTCCACTTCACGTAATTCCCGAAATGAACCGTCTGTCCCGTCCATCACGAAAAAGGTCAACAGATTCCCTGTTCGGACCAGTTTCAGTTTTCCGGAATCGGTTTTGGCATCGAACAGTTTCACGTTATGCTTTCGTTGCGCGTCCTCCGTTGTCGACAAGGTTGCATTAAAAACATGCTTCTGTTTCGGACGTAGCAATCGTCCAATGTTAACCGCCGACTCTTTCTCATCATGCATTTTCAGGTACAACCCCGGCCCCATTCCGTAGCCCGATTCCGGGTTTTTCCAGGCGGGAACTTCATAAGATGCAATGATTTCAAAGTCACCCCGAATTTGAAAACGCGGACTGACTCCAACCGCATTCAACTTATATCCTGCCGGCAGGTTAAATAACAAACCATCGGCCTGAGGCTCCAGCAACCTGACAGTCCCCCTGCCCAGCGGCACCAGCAATTCATTATCAAATTGCTCACTCAAAAAGCTGAAAAAAATCTCGCGATCCGCAGATTCTGCAGATAACGGTGAAAGAAAGCTTAACGCCATCCACACCACAAATGCCCAGCAGAGTCTGGAATTCGTCACCTGCTTCATATCCCCAACCCCGCAGTCTGCTCTCCACCGGAAATCGTACCCAGTGATCGCCAGATTTCCGCATTGATATTTTCATTGACAAACCGGACGCCCCCATCCCCCAGCAACACATTGACGCCATTCGCGTGCCAACTGGAGGGATTCAGGATCACGCCATCCCAGGTAAAACCATTCTTGCAGTTTATCCGGTTGGGCGTCCGCACATGGTTATAACGAGTCCAGTTCATGTTGCCTGCCAGCCAGGTTTGCCCTGATTCAACATCATATTGATACGCGCTCGCCGTCTGAGGCGTTAAACTCCCGCAGGCCTCTGCGAATTGGCTTTCCGTCCAGACTCCCTGTAGATTATAAAGGTCCGACAGGGGATCAATCAGCGTGTCATCCCAGGTCCCTTTAGCGTGCTCGCTGAACATGGCGGTATTGGAAAGACCATCCGTCACATCGCCCAGACGGACACTGCTGTTCTGGCCAAACATGCCATTCCCCTCACGGCCCGACCAGGAACTGCCATTACAAGAACGGTAGTTATTCGGTCCCCAGCGACCTTTCAACCGATCCAGATCACTGGGACAGAGAAACACACTTAACCTCGTCGCGGCAGCCGGGCCGTTCACCACCTCATCAAACCGCTTGGCCAGTTCGTCCTGCTCGTCATTGGCAGCATTCACAAAGGGGTGAAACGGAGCCACATTGAAGTTGAGCTGGTTGTAGACAACCGACTGATCAAGGTAAGGCAGTAACAAAGCATGAGCGGAATACCTCCGATCATCGAGTGTCCCCAATGAAGAAATCGGCCCATCATAATCTGTCCCCACTCCAAACGGCAGAACTTGGTGCGAATCATGATACGCCTGCACTGCCAGACCGATCTGTTTCAGATGATTAGCACACTGCATTTTTCGAGCTGCTTCTCGCACTCTCTGTACGGCAGGCACTAACAAAGCAATCAGCAAACCGATAATGGTCAAGGTGACCAGTAATTCAATCAGAGTAAATCCGCGCCGCACCCTGGTCTGTGGACTCAACGTTTCAATCACCTGCTTCGAGTTCCCACTTCCTGGATTACATGAACTGAGCCTTAAAGTATCCGGCTGCTGGTTCCAATGCCTTTCGACTCAAGAATCCTAAGTAGCCATTAGCTAGACATACATGAACCTTGAAATCCTTCTACTTTTTTTGATTTTGTCTAAATTAATTATTAATTTCTAATTTTTCTATGTTAAGAATCACGTTCCACTATACAACCTACTAGTGAGACAAGCATATTGTGCAGGTTTTCAGAGATAAACGCGTATCTTACTTAGATGAGTCACTCTTATTTGGTATTTTTTTAAAGGGTACTTTTAATATCAGTCAACTCACCTACAGTAATGCTATCAACTCTCTATGAACATTTTGACAAATATCCAGAAAAACATCCTTTTTTTTATAACATAGTTAATAAACCACAACTGCAATATTTTCAGCAACTTACATCCACTACATAAGGTAAAACTGCTGTCAGAAACGCCTAAATGGCAATTGGAATTTCATGTTTTTTGATTGCCATACTTGCCGTGTAGACGACAGTATACTAGAATAAAAGACACACACACGTTACTCAGGATTTTCAATGCTTATCACACATATGAAACACCCTCTTTTGTCCTGATATCGTAAGTTGTTTTTTAAATCCCAATTCATGTTCGTTTTGGGTAATACGTTTATGGATTCCTGTTTGTTCCAGGAATCAATGATTAGTTCACTCTTCTTTAAGAAATGAGGTACTTTGTTATGGCAGGCACCAAAGCAAACCTTACACAACGTCAACAAGAGATTTACGATTTCTTGAAAGACAAAATTATCAACCGGGGATATGGACCAACTGTCCGTGAAATCGGTGCGAATTTTGGCATCCGCTCTCCCAATGGCGTGATGTGCCACTTGAAGGCTCTGGAAAAGAAAGGGCTGATTACCCGCGAATCTCACATGTCACGGGCAATTCAACTCTGTGACCATTCACAGAAACGAACACGTCTTCCACTCGCCGGACAGATTGCCGCTGGCAGTCCTGTTCTTGCTGTGCAGGACGACGAGCACATCGACTTCGGACCTTTGTTTGATCCCGATGATCAGTTCTGCTTGAAAGTCAAAGGCGTCTCCATGATCGAAGATCAGATCGCGGATGGCGACTATGTGATCGTTCACAAGCAAAACACATGCAAAGAAGGCGATATTGTTGTCGCTTTGGTTGATGGTCAGGAAGCAACACTGAAACGCTACTACTCAGAAGGCGATCGAATTCGTCTTGAGCCAGCGAATTCCAGTATGCAACCGATCTATTCCAAAAACGTTGACATCCTTGGAGTTGTGACCGGGGTCATTCGAAAATACTAATTGAAACCCACAACGTCGCCTGCGATCACAGCATTGCAGGCGACAGCCATTTAAAAAATGCGATCAACTCCTTCCATGAGTGATCTGCCATTTTTCAAAATGCTTTCAAAAAATGCTCTGGTATTTTACCAGAGCATTTTTTTTTGAAATCTAAAGTGATCAAACAACCTAGCCAGCAGCCCGCGTCTGATACTGATTCAACTTATTGTAAAGTGTCTTGAGAGCAATTCCCAACTCGGCCGCACATTTGGGCTTATCACCATCATGCTTATCCAGGACGTGGTAAATTACTTCCATTTCAATGTCCCGCAGGGTTTTCCCCTCAGCTCCCTCAGTCCAGTTCACAGCAGTCGAACTGGAGGAAATGGGAATCGAAGAATTACGGGTTAAATTGGCTGGTAGATCTTCTGGCATAATCTGTACACCATCCCAAAGAATCACGGCATGCTCTAATGCATTTGCCAATTCCCGGACATTTCCCTTCCAGTCATAAGCCTGCAGGATCTCAATGGTCTCCGGTGCAAGAATATCATGGGGAATCGAATCCTTCTTCAGATGACGCTTCAGCAACACACGAGAAATTTCAGGAATATCTCCTTTACGCTCTCGTAAAGCAGGCAAGTTAATCTCAAATGTATTCACCCGGAAATAGAGGTCTTCACGAAACGTGCCCTCATTGACCATGTCCTGCAAATCCCGGTTGGTGGCACAGACAATGCGAACATCAACATGAAATGTTTCGCTGTCACCGACCCGTCGTACTTCACCCGATTCCAGAAAACGCAGCAGCTTGACCTGCATGGTTTTATCAAGCTCACCCAGCTCATCCAAAAAGAGGGTACCGCCATTGGCAATTTCAATCAGCCCTTTGCGTGGCGTATCAGCCCCTGTGAAAGCACCTTTCCGATGTCCGAACAGTTCGCTCTCTACCAGATTTTCAGGCAACGCGCCACAGTTAACCGGCACAAACGGCATTGAAGCACGCATGCTCAAATCATGCACCCGTCGCGCGACCAGTTCCTTACCCGTTCCGGTTTCTCCCAAAATCAACGCCGTTGAATCAGTGGGGGCGATTTTCTCAATTAGTTTTTTGACCCGCAGCATCGGAGGCGTTTCACCAACAATCTGGCAAGGCCCTTCCACACTCTTCAGCCGTGATTCCAGTGCGTAATTTTTGTTCTGCAGGGAACGTTTATCTGCCACCTTCTGGAGCACAGTTGCAATATCAATCAGCTTGCAAGGCTTGGGTAGAAAATCGTATGCACCACGACGAATCGCCTGGATCGCCTCATCAATACTGCCGTGGCCGGTACTGATAATGACTTCTGTCTCGGGTGATACCTTATTAATATGATCAACGACATCCCAGCCGCTAAGGCCAGGCATCCGCAAATCTACAATTGCGGCGTCAAACGTAATCTTATCTAACGCAGTCAAAGCCGACTGACCATCTTCACAAATGGTGACATCATGTCCCATGCGTGGCAGCTCAATTCGCATCACTTCCCGAATGGCTGCTTCATCGTCGACAAACAAGACTCGTAATTTATTGACCGAATTACTCAAGTTGTGCTCCTTCTTCCTGCTTCAGCATCCTGCCAAAGAGAAAGCCATTTAACAAATTTCAGAACCGAATGGTATTCAGGAAGGATAAGGGGAAAGGTTCTGAAGAAACCCAGTTCGAATCGGTCGAACGCATCGTTTTCTCCAGATTTGACATTCAATTGCGTCGTCCCGGAACCGGGACTCCATCCAAGACCTTTCTCTGCACAATACGCGAAACGTAAGGAAGGGGGATTTTCAAGGCAATCTGCTGTACAGAGAACATCCATTTTCTCCTGCATCGTTAACTTTATGTGAATCATTCGTGGGGGGTGACGATTGATATCAGATTTTTAAATTCGTGGCAATCGGAGAATTGCAGAAAGTCCGTTTCAAAAAAATTAACTTAACTTTTTACGCTGCCTTACTTTGTGACTTTGCTTTTTTGGGGAGATCTACAAAAATTGTACTCCCCTTCCCTGGCCCTTCACTCTCCACTTCGATCTCGCCCCCATGATCCTTAATAATCCGGTGGGTAATCGACATCCCCAACCCCGTGCCAGTTCCATCAGCGCGTTGAGTAAAGAAGGGATCAAACAACCCTTCCTTCACTTCCTGGGTCATCCCGCACCCATCATCCTTGAAAATCAGGGTTACTGAATCCACATTTTCACGCACCTGGATTTCCAGATTCCCCCCCACTTCCATTGATTCCAGCGCGTTGGTCATGACATTCAACACAACCTGCTTGATCTCAGCAGGGTTAAACTCCGCGTTACAAGGCCCCTTTGATTCAAAATGGATATTCCGCCCTTTGAGCCGTTTGATCAAACCGACCATGGAGCAAACTTCCTCGATGACGCCAGACAGATCATTCCTACTCCGGACAGAATTCTGCCCCCGAGAAAAATCAAGTAACTTTGATGTGATCTCCCTGCAGCGCATGGCTTCGCGCTGAATCAAGCCAAGATATTGCTCGACGACCTCAATCTCAGACTCCTCGCAATGCGGCTTCAGATCCAGCATCCGCCCCTGTAGCGACTCAGACGCCATCGAAATGGCAGACAACGGGTTATTGATTTCATGGGCCACGCCTGCAGCCAGAACCCCGATTCCGGCCAGTCTTTCTGACCGTACCAGCTGTTTACTGCGTTCGTCGACTTTGTGATTCAGTTCATCCCGTTTTTCCTTAAACCGCATCGTCATCTGGTTGAATGCTTCTGCCAACTCAGCCATCTCGTCGTTTGATTTGATCTTGAACTGATGATCAAAATGCCCCTGGGCGACAATTCGAGCCCCTTCATGTAGCTCCTGAATGGGAGAGAGCACTGTCCGGTACCCGTACCAGATCAGACAGCCAAAGGCGATAAACACAACCAGACAGGTCACCCAGACCAAATTGGAACGGGAACGGTAAACTTTCGAGGCCCGGTCCAGAACGGCTTTCGTACTGGAGGGAATATCACGGACTTCCATCATCAGTGTTTCCAGCCGCGCGATTTCCAGAATCATCTTATCGGCGACCCGGTGTCGCTCTTGAGGATTCTCCAACTGCGCCTGCATCAGTGACAGATTCTTCAGCGTTGTTTTGCTCGAACTATGCTCACTGAGTTGTGACTTTACAAAGCCCTTCCAGGTCCCTAAAGCCGGGTCTGGGACGCGATCCACCTTTTGAAGAAACCCCTCAATTTCGGTATAAACTTCTTGAAGTTGTGTTTGGAACTTCTGCTGATAATGAGCACTGGCGGCTGAGTCGGGCCGTGCGTCCCGGATTTTCTGAAGCGGATCATTAAGGGCTGCCACCGAGACAATCATCCGATCGCGGTCAGGTAGATCATTCAGTGAATAATTAAAATCCTGGACGGTTGCATCATAAGATTGCAACCCGGAAACAGCCCCGTATGCCAGTACAATCAGCATACAGAATATGATTCCCAGCCCCAGACCTAATTTCCGCCTGATTGTTTGAGTAAAGAACACACCGACCTCCGTGTCACAAGTGCTTCAAAGCCACTGAAATAAGAGCCGAATCATACCTGAAAGGGAATGGAAATCCAATGTTAAATTAGTAAAAGATCTGGCGGGATCCGACTGATCTTTTCGCTCCCTGTGTCCTGTTAGGGAGGTCAATCGTCCTGAGACGCCGTCGGTGGCCCTTTTTTCCAACGTGCCTGATGAACCATCTCTTTTCGGTAAGAGTGCAAACCGGTCATTAAAATATCAATCGCTCGAGAAAAGTCCCGAAACGCCTGCAGATACTTCTTCTTTTCCAGCTCTTCCTTGGCTTCGTAATAAATTTTATTATGCGCCGACCATTCAATCGTCCACTCTTCTTCCATCGCAGCACGCTGCAATTCAGATTCCATCGTCGTCAGATACTGCAGGAAGTCGGTATTGAATTTCAACCGTTCGGAACGGTAAGGCTTCCATTCGACCGTCTTGTTCGTATCCAGATAGGCCTCGCGCTGGTTGGACTCGCGTTGTGCAAACACTTTTCGAACCAGCAGCATCACTAACAACGACATGCCCCCAAAGGTCAAAAACTCCCCTTTGTCAAATTTAGTTAAGATCCACATCAGGATCCCGGTCGCAACCATGAGTGACGCGCCCCAGACTCCGGCTAGCCATAACCAGTCACTGTACCCTTTGTCGAGTTCCAGGTCCGGTTCCGGTTCCGGAGGTTTCACCTGTGACAGATTTCCATCCGGTAATTCTCCGACCCGGACGACAACCACCGAGATATTATCTGAGCCTCCTCTCAAATTGGCCAGGTTGATCATCAATCGACAAGCATCGCGGGGGTCCAGATACTTGGCGATCATCCCGATTTCTTCATCTTTCAAATGGCTCGTCAAACCATCACTGCACAAGATATAACAGTCGCCAGCCATCACCGGATAAGGCCCCTCAATATCAACCTTCACCACCGGTTCGGGACCTAATGAGCGGGTAATCACATTTCGGGGTTCATTCAGATAAACTTCTTCAGGTCGCATGCGCCCCTGTCGAATCAGCTCCCATTGTAAACTGTGGTCGAACGTCAGTTGGTCAATACGATTTTCTCGTACCCGGTAGACTCGGCTGTCTCCCACATGACCTATCACGGCTCCCTCAGCACAGAGACAGAGCGAGCTGCAGGTCGTTCCCATCCGCATAAATTCGCGATTGGCCATCCCCCGCTCATTAATCGCCTGATTGGCAACTTCGATGGCTGATTTCAAAGATTTTGCGACAGGCCCGGGTTTATTTTTAAAGAACGTATGCGGCACTGTCTCGGACGCCATCTTACTCGCCAGTTCCCCAACGGCGTGCCCCCCCATTCCATCGGCTACAAGAAAGAAATGCCCATGATCGCGCCAGCTTTCCTGGTCTTTACAAATGCGGACAGAGATGGAATCTTCGTTATTCCTCCGCCGAAAGCCAACATCACTCTGCGATGCGAACTGAACCGGATGTTCCCAACGCATGAATTCCCCTTAAACAAGCCTGAAAGTCGCTAACTGGATCGGCCGATCCTTCTACATTGTATCTTGGTGAGAAACAGGATCAAACACCAGAGACCACCTCAAGAAAACCCGCTTTTGTTACTGAAAATTAACGAAAACGGGTAATTTTGCGGCTTGAAAGCCCCTCGGTTCCGTCGGTAGTGAAACTCAGTTTACGCTACAGACAATGTTTCCAGCAACGCTTATGCGTCCGGCATCGACTTCCCGGTCAGATTATAGACGTAAGCCATAATTTCCACGAACACTTCGTATAATTCGAAAGGAATTTCCTGGCCTGTTTTCACATCACGGTACATCTGCCGCGCGAGTGCTTTCCGCTCAATAATCGGAATCCCATGTTCGTTGGCAATTTTACGAATCTGAAATGCGATCTCCCCTGCCCCTTTGGCTACAACAACCGGTGCCGGCATCGACTCCGGATCGTATTTGATCGCAATCGAGATATGAGTCGGGTTGGTAATCACCACGTCAGCAGATTCCACTTTCGAAAGCTCCTGCGACATCGCCAGCTTCCGGTGTGCTTCACGACGACGCTGACGAAGTAGAGGGTCTCCTTCCATCGATTTCATCTCTTCGCGAATTTCCTGCTTGCTCATCATCAGGTCTTTTTCATGCTTCCATTTCTGAAATGCATAATCGATGCCCCCCAGCACTATTAAAGCCAGTGCCAGCAGAATTCCCAGTTCGACAGTGGAATTAAAAATATCGCGCAGAATCGTTTCGGGGGGTGCCCCCATTAAAGCCAGAAAATTAGGGAAGACCAGATAGCTGAACCAGATTGCGATGATCACCAGCAGACTCAGTTTCCCAAGACTCACAGCCAGCTTCACTAAACCACGGACTGAGATGATCCGCTTGGCCCCTTCAATGGGATTCAATCGCTCCCACTTAATCTGTAATACATCAGGTGACATCAGAAAACCAACCTGCACAATATTTAAGAGCACCGCTGAAATGAACAACACAATCATCGTCATCGCGGTTCCCTGCAGGAACAATTTGATAATGGCTTCGCAACGTTCGATCAACTTCACAGGTTCCATCTGCAGCCAGACCGGCGTTGTCAGTGTGAGCTCCATAAAGTTTTTCATCTCATTGCTGAGACCAACCGCGAAAAAATAGAGGACACAGGCCGCCGCCAGCATCATGCCAGCCGCATTTAAGTCGGTACTTTTCGCAATGTTCCCTTTCTCGCGGGCTTCATTGCGCCGGCGATCGGTGGGTTGCTCGGTTTTTTCTCCACTGTCATTTTCTGCCATAGAACTCTAGATCTCAAACCGTTTTTACATCTTACATCACTGCACTGCGACTCAATTGGTCAATGGCCGACGGGATCGACTCCACCACGATGTCTGCTGCTCCGGACAAGGTAAACATCAACACCAGCAGGCTGATCATGGCCCGAATCGGAAATCCAATGACCAGCACATTGATCTGCGGAACAGTATGCCCCAGATAGCCCATTGCGATGGAAATCAACGCACTGATCGCCAGTAACGGCGCAGCCACTTTAATGGACAACACTAACGACTGATGCATCAATGACTGCAGCAGATCGAGTGTATTTGTAGAAACGATTCCTTCTCCGACCGGGAAGACCTGAAATGTATCCATCAGGGACGATAACATTAACAAGTGCCCATTCACCGGTTCCATGACCAGGAAAACCGTAATCCCGATAAAATACAGATACTGACCACTGAGGGACGCATTCATATCAAAACCGGGATTAAAGACTTCACCTAAAGCCATCCCCGCCTGCTGGTCAATCATCTGACCTGCCATCTGCAGACTTAATAAAATGATGTAGACCCCCAGCCCCAGCGCGAGTCCTAATGTGAGTTCCCCTAGAATCGACCAGACATAATCCAATAATGAAGCAGGCATGTTGACCACAAACTTGTAGTCATTCACTGTCAATTCGCGTGTTCCCTCACGGCCGGCACTGATTACCAGAGCTTCGAAGCGGTCCTGCAAGTGAGTCGGGACTTCATCTTGACTGAGCCGCTGATCCTGATTCGCATCCAGTTCGTAAAAACCAACGATAACCTGATCGTGTAGCGTCGGAGTAATCAGCAAAGCCAGGCACAGAATTAATAAGATGCGAATATTGGTTGGAAAAATCGGCTGACCAAACACCGGACCAATAATCATCAGGCCACTGAGACGGAACAGGACCAACGTGAATGCATAAAACTGCAGCATGGCCCATTGCAGAATCTGTCCCGGAGCCAGCTGCAACAAAGGATTCATTACGTATTGGTCGAGAAGTTCACTCACGAGTTTCTCATATTCTCTGTTTCAGCGGCTTCCACAGATTCAAATGCGGGAAGGAATGTTCGTAATCAGGTTTGTGCTGTATTCAACAAGCAACGAAGTGATCCAAGGCAAGGTATACAGAATCGCCAGGACCATCATGATAATTTTAGGAACAAAACTGATTGTCTGATCTTGAATTTGAGTGACTGCCTGCCCGATACTGATTACCAGACCGACGACAACCGCTGTCAGCATGACCGGTCCGCTGACTTCCAGCATGATCAGCAATCCTTCTCTCCCCAGATCCAAAACTGTTGAACTATCCATATCTCACACCTGTAATTAAGAATCATCCGGGCGCAATGCGAGCGCCCGAATTCAGCCGACGGCCCTGATGCTTTCCAATAACATCCCCACAGTTAACAGCCAGCCATCGATCAATACAAATAACAGAATTTTGAAAGGCAATGAGATCAAAACCGGGGGCAGCATCATCATCCCCATGCTGATCAGAATCGAACTGATCACCATATCGATCACAATAAAAGGCAGATACAACTGGAAACCAATCAGAAACGCGGTTTTTACTTCACTCAACATGTATGCCGGCAGCAGAACTGTCAGAGGAACTTCATCGTAATCACTGGGCGCCTTGTAGTCGGCTGCACCAGGAGAACCGGGCAACGGTTGCTGATAGTCCAGAAACATCCATACCGTGTCACTGTTTCCAGTGAGCTCAATCTGATCGCTCATAAACTTTCGTAGAGGGGACACCGTTTTCTGGAAGGCTGCTTCCAGTGTCACGGGCGCCTGTTCTGTCTGATGCGTGTACGGTACGATGCCTTCCTCATAGGCTTTTTGCCAAATGGGAGCCATCACCATCACAGTTAAAAACAGGCTGAGTGAAGTCAGCACCTGGTTCGGAGGAAGTTGCTGTGTTCCTAATGCCTGCCTCAATAAACCGAACACGATCACAAAACGAATGAAGCTCGTTGTCATGATCAGAATCGATGGTGCGAGACTCAAAACGGTCAACAACAAGAACAGCTTCAGTGTAGAATTAAGCCCCTGAGGTGATGTCATCTGCTCGACATCCAGCATTTCCGGCACACCCGGATTCCCATTTTCCGGTGCTGCTTGAGCGGTTTGCTGCTGAGTGAGTTGTGGATTCTGATTCGCGATACTTTGATTTGATAATGCCTGGTTTGTCACAGCAGGCTGCGCCTGCACAACTGGAGACGCTGCTGCGAATGCCAGCAGACACACAACGGCCAGAAATGTATTTTTCCCATAGAGAAACACACAACCAGCAATCCGTTCTTGCTGAACCCACTGCTTATGCATGTCCGGACTCCGCTTCTTCATTCAGCGACTGCCGTGACGACTGCATCAGCTTCTGCTGCAGACGAGAGATCGGAGAATCATAGTCGGCAGGGGCTTCCAGCTCAGTCTCACGTACCGACTGGTCCGGCTTTGCTTTGACTGCCTGCGAAAAAAGGGAGTGCGACGGATTTTGATCTGTGTCTGCCTGCTTATTTTGAGCTGACTGAAACAGATTCAGAAATGCGGAATTGGATCGCGCAGACTGATTCCGTTCCCGGCACATGCCTGTAATCAGGTCAACTTCAACCGGGTCCAGAACTTCACTGAGCATTTCCAGACCAGCAGGAGACGAACCTAAAATCAAAATTCGCGAACCGCACCGCACAAAATGAATCGTCTGCCGTGCATCCAGAGGCTTCTTTCCTAAAACTTCAACCACTTCTCGTGGCAGATTGACAGACGCCAGAGGGCTATGTTTTTTGAATAACTTCGCAGAGACCAGGATAATTGCGATGACGACCAGTAGCGCTCCCAGAGTTCCCCAGATTGAAGGAGCCGCTCTTGTCCCTGCCTTGTTTGTATTACTTTGGCTTGACTGCTTTTGACGATCAAGGGGGGTAATCGGATTGGAAGCGACGCTCATTTTCCTGACAGGCTGCGTGTTGCGTTGCATCCCCTGTGCCGGTGCGGGCAATCCACGTTGTACCATTTGACTGGAACGAGTATTCCCTGCCTGCCTTGGTATTCCCTGCTGAAAATTGCGTGGTGCCTGTTGTGAATACTCGGTGAGTTCGTTCACATTTCCTCGTGATTGTGATACCCCCGAAGTTCGAAACGCAGGTGCCCCGTCTGCAGACAACGCAGGAGAAACGCAAGTCAGACTGCAAAGCAGGATCAGCACAGAAAAACAGAAAAGACGAATCATGGAATCCTTTACATCGTCAATCAATTTAGATACAGGAATTCGTTTTCCTGTTCAGGATTTAAAGTTCCGGGGAGATAATCTCTGCCACTCGTACACAGAAATTGTCATTCAACACAAGAACTTCCCCCCTTGCGATAATCCGTCCATTTACCAGAATATCTACAGGATCACCTGCCAGTTTATCTAAAGGGACGACAACCCCTTCTTTCATTTTTAAGACTTCTTCAATCAGTAACTCCGTTCTTCCCAACTCAATGCATAAGTCCAGTTCCACATTTTGCAATGAAGAAAGTGCCATTGCTTCTTCTGGATTACTGGCCATCGATTCAAAATTGGGAAACTCGAATGATTTAGTGCCCCCCAGATCACCGGGGATACCACTGCCGGGCCCGAGATTGGGAGAAATCGCCGCTGCCAGATTGGCTTCCGCCTGATTCAATAACGCTTCGGTCTCTGCATGTGAAGAAATGGGCATACCAGACTGGTCATCAGCTGACTCTGTGTGCTGATTGAACAGCGCATCAATGTCATCGTTGTTGACCACGGGACTTCCTCCCGCGTCTGGTTCACCCTCCCCAGGATCCGCACCAGCACCTTGCAACAATTTTTCGATATCGGAAGGATCCAGCAGTTCGTCTGCCCCTCCGGGATCCTCTTTCGCTGCCTCTTTTGGCGGAGCGGGATCGGCAGGCGCATCCTGCCCCTGCGCACTAAGGAGCTTTTCTATTTCTGAGGGATCCAGAAGATCATCATTCTCATCTGCCACGGTTGTATCCTGTTATGCTATTCACACATCATTGCGTCAGAGTTCGATATTCGCTGATCACGATTTCTACTACATAACTTTTCTTCAGAACCTTGTTAATGGCCTCTTTCATCATGCGTTTCATCGTACCCAATTGCGGGTCATTCAAATCGCTCAAGCTCGATTTTCGAACGACTTCAATCACAGCCTGCTTAACACGCGCTTTACTTTGTTCCTTGACCATTGATTCAAAATCTGCAGCCGAGCCTTGCTCTACCAGCGCCACCAGGTTGAACGTCACATGAATTGTTGCGCCAGGTTCGGCGATATTATTCGTGACACTGAAGTTATCAATGGGGACTTCCGATGTTACGTTCGTACTCTCGGGAG
Organism: Gimesia fumaroli; assembly: GCF_007754425.1. NCBI lineage: Bacteria > Pseudomonadati > Planctomycetota > Planctomycetia > Planctomycetales > Planctomycetaceae > Gimesia > Gimesia fumaroli. The sequence continues at coordinate 2,835,778 of NZ_CP037452.1, read as the reverse complement.
CGATTTCATCCGGAATTTCTTCCGGTGGCCCCGATGGTGCCAGCAGCCAATAGGAAATACCGATCTGAAGCACGATGACCAGCAGCAACAGTCCTCCGACCTTCAAGAGCTTTGCTTTTGAGTGACCACCAGAGGCTTCCGTCTCTGCAGCAGCTGTTTCTGCTTCCGAATCGACACCAGCTTCGTCTGTTTCGGTGTCTGTTGCCACGAGTCTCCTCCTTGAACTCTCGCACCCTGTTTTTGAGCAAAGACAAATCCCTTGTCTTTATGACGTACCGCTTATAGCGGACATTCGATTCAACAGGCAAAGCGAATAAAAACCGTGTGAATCAATCTATTTGCTCGATCAGGCCGACTTGATCGTTTCTACTTTGAACGATCGCCTGTCTTTGGAGAGACTATATACGCATCAATTAAAAATACGTCAACCCGACGATTCAAGTATTGCTCTTCGGGGTTACGGGTGATGGTCCGTGGCTCTGCATCACCCACTGAACTGACAATCAGTCTTTCTGGCTCAATCCCTTTGGATTCCAGATACTCGGCCACATTTTTGGCTCGATAAAAAGAGAGTTCCTGTGAACTTCGGAATTTTGAGTCTTTTGGGAGAGGTTCTGGGGAGGCATGACCACGCACCACCAGTCGATTCGGCGTAGGTTCAAGAACTTCGGCAATTATATCCAGTTTGGATTTGATTTCCGGTGTCAACTCAGCAGAAAAACGACCAAAACTGGCTGCGCCCCCCAAAGTAACTTCTGTGCCCGTGTTGATCCGCTCGACCGTTTTATTAGCGCCCCCTCCACCGGAGGAATTCTCTTTTCCTGTTTTGGTCCCCCCGTCAGAACTTGTTCCCCGGGAAGCAGGCTTACTCTGATTACTGGTGGCATCTAACGATTTTCCAGGGACAGCAGCATCTCCCTGATGCGTACCAAAACGCTCACGCAATGAATCCAGCATGGCACGCACGCTTCCTTCATCATTGCGGATTTCACTCATTGAGACCAGCATGATGAAGAACGTCAGCAGTAGCGACATCATGTCACCATAGGTCACAACCCATTCCGGAACGCCTGGGGGTCCATCTTCTTCTGGCATCGCCATCTGAGAACACTCCCCTTAAATCTTCACCAAATGGGTCCAAACAAACAGTTTGTAATTTAGGTCCGTTGCGCCTTCAAACAGACGCAACCAATGATGTATCGCATCAGGCTGCCTCATTGTCTTTACCTACCCGCTGATCCTGAGGCAGAAAGGTATTGAGTTTCTGTTCAATCACCCGAGGGTTATCGCCTTCCTGGATCGCTATCAACCCTTTGATAATGACTTCGCGGACTTGAAATTCCTGCTTGCTGTAATAAGCCAGCTTGTCAGCGAACGGGAGAAAAAACAGGTTCGATACAATCGCACCATATAACGTGGTGATCAATGCAACCGCCATACCAGGACCAATGGCTTCCGGATCGTCCATGTTGCCTAACATGATGATCAATCCCATCAGGGTACCGATCATTCCAAAGGCTGGTGCGTAACGCCCCACTGTATCCATCAGCGATTTCCCGTTTTTGTGCCTGCCTGCCACCGCTTCCATTTCAGTCCGTAAAATTTGTTCCATCAAATCCACATCCGTACCGTCAACAGCCATCTGAACGCCCAGCAAAATAAAGGGGTCCTGAATCTCTTCTGTTTTGGACTCCAATGCTAAAATACCATCGCGCCGGGCGATTTCCGCAAACTCAACAATTTGAGAAATAACCGGCGCCAGATCCTGTTGACCGGGAAAGAAAACCTTTTTGATCACCTTGGGGAACAGTAACATTGCCGCCCCGGGAAACGCGATAAAGCTGGCTGCGATTGCCCCCCCAACTACGACAGCAGCTGAAGGGATGTCGATAAAGGCAGCGAAACTCGAACCCGGCGCAATGGCGATCGCCAGCAAAAGCAATCCGACCCCTGCGACTAGTCCACCGGCTGTTGCCTTATCCATTTCTGCAAACGTTCCTGATGAATGGTGACTGCTGGTGAGACTTAAGCCGCAAACCGTTTAACAGCCACTGACCCCAAACCACAATTTAATTTCTCTGGTACTGTGAAATTCCAATTTTAAAGGCCAGGCACGAGACGAATGGCCCGCGAGTAGGCAATCGAGCGTTTGACAACCTCTTCCACGCTTTCCTTGACGATCAAACGATCCTCAGAAGTCAGTGTAATAAAGGTATCTGGCCTGCTTTCAATGCACTGGATCAATGCGGCATTGATGACAAACTCTTCACCATTCAGTCTGGTCAATTTGATCATGCTGCCATTCTCCCTGACACCAGTGCATCATAAGTTCGATGACGCGTAAACTTCATTCTGGCCTCACTATCGTCCCAGAACCAGTAGCTCATCTACCAACTGCTGCACTGAACTGATCACACGCGCGTTACCTCGATAATTCGTCGAAGCGACGATCAGATCAACCAGGTTACGACCGACGTCGGTATTGGACAGCTCGATGGACCCGGCACGAATCGTACCTGCACCAAAGTTACCAGGTGTCACGAGAAACGGAGGACCAGAGCTGACCCCTTCCTGAAACGCTGAATTACCCGCTTCCAGCAACCCTTGGGGGTTTGCAAAACGAGCCATTGTCACCTGTCCCAACGTACGAATGATACCATTATCAAACACGCCGTTGATGATTCCCGTTTCATCAATCACAAAACTGGATAGGGTTCCCGGATCAGAACCATCCTGAGAAGTCAGTTTCAGTGTACTACCGGCAGATTGGGAGGAAATACCTGAGATGTTTGACAAGTCGATTGTCACATCCATTTCATCCGCGGCTGATGAAACCCGACTCACAGCAAAAGTATTGGGTGTGAAGTTGGTAACCACCCCTTTACTGTCAAATGTAATCGTTCCGGTTGAGACTGCGACGTCACCATCATCGTCGTCGGCGCTCTCCAGGAAATAGCGAAACACGGTATTATTCGATGTGCGTGACTCCAGAACACTGGTCATTTTCATTGTGACCGGTTCACCCAGAGAGTCAAAAATCACAAAGTCCGTAATCGCGCTTTCGCCATTTGCCTGTTGAGATTTTGTAAAAGAGACGGGAACAGTGGCGCCGTTGGAAGTCAAATTACCAATAGTAATGGAAATACCATTCACGGTACCGCTATTGCCGACAATCTGAAATTCTCCACCAGCTGTAATCGTCACGCCAGGCTGCGTCCCCGTTCCCCCATCATTGGGAATTCCACTCCCATTCTGGATACCCAATGTCTGATCCATAAACGTTGCCAAATCGGCTGCAGTTGTACCTGCACCAACAGTCAGAGTTAAGGGATCAAGGGAACGTCCCCCTTTACTGGGTGTGAACGATAATGTCTCACCAAGTGTAAATAACGGAGTTCCGATTGACTCCTCAACATCGGTCAACAATGTCGCACCGGTAATCGCTGCGTTGGCGTTACCAGCATCGGTTAAAGCCGGTGATGTCAGAACAGAACCTAACGTTCCCAAGGTTCCCGTCGGTAACAAAGCACCGCCGATCTCGACGTTTTTGGTGGCCTGAGCGACGTTCAGATCCCCTAAAGGCACTTCAATATCGGTCAGGGTGGTGGTCACCAGATTGAAGTCTTCGTCAACTCCATACCCCTGGACCTTAAAACCACTCTGGTTTGTCAACAGACTCTGACTGTTCAGCTCAAAGTTACCATTTCGTGAATAAACCTGGCCATCGGGACTGTCAAGGATGAAAAAGCCCTCACCCTGAATCGCAAGGTCGGAAGGACTGGTACTGTTCGTCACACTTCCCTGAGTAAAGTCTTTGCGAATCGAAGCACTCAGAGCACCAAGACCAATTTGACGTGGGTTCGTTCCACCATTACTCGTAGTCGGTCGTGACCCCACACTTAATGTTCGTGATAACTGAGTGGTAAACAGAACATTGGATGCTTTAAATCCGTTTGTTCCGGCGTTGGCAATATTATTACCCAGTACATCGATACTTGTTTCATTCAGGGCCAAACCACCCAACGATGTATTTAATGCAGACGTCAATCCCATGACTACTCCTCGGTTGAATCAACCAGTTTAAAAACCGAATCCTTTGGTTCTATTCGCGCAGCATCAGTCAATACTGTGCCACAGCTTTACTTTGTGTATCGTCTAAACGGCTCAAAATCATGTTTCATTTTTTGGTAAATTTTGATTCCGATGAATGCAGTTCACTCAAAGAAACGGCTGTAAACGCCGAATTACTCTGCAGTTACAGGCGTCCGAACGTTGGAGATCGCAGAGACGGGCAGCTCAGACGAACCAACGCCGACATAGGCTTTCCCTTCCCGGACAAACGCACGATCGACAACCCCCTCAACAGGAGGCTGTTCGCCGTCCTGACCTTCAATCTCTTTACCAATCAGACCGGCAGCTTGCGTCAAAGATTGTCCTGTCGTGATTTCCTTGAGCGTATCAGACAACTCAATATTCGACTGCAATTCACGCATGCTTGATAACTGAGCCAGTAACTGTTCGTTCCCCAATGGCTCGGTCGGATCCTGGTTTTGCAACTCGGTAATTAACAGCTTCATGAACGTATCAGCTGTCAAACCGTTGAAGCCAACCTCATCCGCCTCTACCACATTGACAGAGTTAGCACTACTACTGCCACTAATTCCATCTACGGCCATCCTGGCACTCCTTTATTCTCAATAAAATAAACTTAAATCTGGACGTCAATTTCTTCTACATTCTCTGTCGCAATTCCCTGTGATCGCGTCACCTGGGGGCTATCCGGCTCAGCAGAGTCTTCCTGCCTGGCTGATTCATCTGTAAAACCCGGCTCCTGCTGCCTCTCATCAGAGTCACCCGTATTCTCAGAGAATTGATTGGACTCAAAATCGCTTCCCGATTGCGACTGTGCGTCGGAGTGAGATGATCGCTGATCTTCAGTGGAATCGGTGTTAATATTCACGTCGATCCGATCCAGCGAAACACCGGTTTTAGTCAATGCTTCTTTCAGCTGCGCGATGTTATCATTGATCACTTTTTGCGCATGTTTGTTTTGTACTTCCAGCTTGGCAGTGTATTCGCCGTTCTTCAACGAGACTTCGATCTGCAGCGTCCCGAGTTCAGGAGGACTTAAACGAATTTTAAGTTGCTGTCCGGTCGACTGTGATTGCCGAACTGCTTCTACAACTCGTTCCACGAGTTGCTCAACCTGTTTAACATCGACCGGAGGCCCTACCGGGGTCGTCGACTGTGTTCCCGTTGCTTGAGATGACAGAGGGGTTCCTGTCTGCTGAGAAAGCGTCTGATCCTGATCTACAACATTGCTATCCTGTGAAACAGGAGCCGCTTTCGTCGATTCAGTCTGAATCTGGCTCAAGATCTCGGATGCCGGTTTCAACCCCTGGTTGACCACGGTTTGTGTGACTTCTTCATTCTGCTGGTCGGTCTGTTTGGCCCGCTCTGCTTCCCGGGCACTTGATTCTTTCACAATTTCAGTAATATCCGGCTGCTCTGATTCCGGCTCTTGCTGCAATTGCTCAATCACCGTATCCGAAACCTGTTGAAGTGAATCATGGTCTAATGGAATTTCCCCCTGATTGGCTTCATCAGAATCAGATTTCGATTGATCTTCATTTCGGGAACGCTGATATCTCTGCTGGATCAAGGCCTGAATATCAACTTCATCCCCATCAGTGCTTCCAGCACCATTGTCAGAATTCTTCGTCCGATAATCTTCAATCGCCTGTTTGAGTTCATCCGAGATTTCCAGCTCGGAAAGTTTTTCTAACTGTAAATTCAGTTCTGCTTCAGACGATTGGTTTTCACTCTCTGCCTGTTCGGTCAGAGATGAATCCAGTTGATTAGCGGTATTCAACTCCTGATTGAAACTTGATACATCGACATCGGCAACTTCCTGACCAGAATCGGTTTGGGATGTCTCTACGAACTGTTTGTTTAACTGATCCGCCAACCCTTCCGGAATCGGAATCGCTTGATCTAAACCGGTTTCCGTCACGTCTGTCTGCAAATTCACCAGACTCTGATCATCCACTAACTGAAAATTCGCAGGAGGTTGAACTTCGCTGTCTGCAGTGGTGACTTCTTGATCGAAGGCCCCTTCATTCTGAACGGCAAAGGCAGTATTAAACAGCGAATAGTTTTGCTCTTTGTCTTTTGTGGGGAGATTGTTTGCTGGCTGTGGATTGATAACCTCTTCCGTCGTTTCAATCGTCTCAGAATTTCCCTGAAGCTTCTGCTCCTGATCCGTCACCGTTTTCTCTGTTCGTGAATCCGTGACTCTGGATTCCTCTGAGACGGACGTTGTCTCGTCTCGACTGATATTCCGCTGTTGAGATTCAGCTGCTGCCTGATCCTGGCGAGACTCGGAAGTAGAACGGGCTTCTGGAGTGTTGCTTTTCGTCCTTGCCTGGTCCGATTTCAGGTCGGCTGATCTGGATTCTCGCTCCGAAGCTTTCTCAGTCGAGGAACTTGTTTGTTTCTTAGAGAGAGATTCACTTAGCTGCTTGCGATAACTGGAATCGGTACTACGCGTTGCCCCTCGATTCAGGTCACGATTTTTTTTGCCGTATTGACTCAGATCCGGTGCTTGCAGGTCGAGCAGCGAAATTTTGTGAGAGTCAGCCATTTCTCATTACCTCAGTTGAAAATATGAACTCGAACACAATCGCCTTGCGCTCTCAGATAAAACAGCGCAGTCGAGTACACTGCGGTTTCAACTGTCTTACCAGTATCATATTCGTCAAAATCGTCACTGAGACATGACGTAAGAATGCGTAAAATAGACGAATTTTATCGAAAAATCATATTAGGCGTGCGTGGAAAGCCTCAATTGTTTTCCGAGAGCTGGTCGATCGTTTCATCAGAAAAGCTGCGAAAAGGCTCGTCTTGCGACATCTTCTTGAAGATCTCTTTCCCCCGCTTGATGACCAGGGGGTCGCCAGCTACCAGGAACTCCTTTAACAGCTTGGCGATAAACTTCCCCTCCATGCCTTTGAGAATGTCAATATTTTCTTCAATCGAAAGCTGCATCAAATATTGCACGGCATCTGTAGGAGGTAGCGCAACGAGTACGCTCTGGGTCTTTTTAGTGGCGTCATTCTGGCTCTGTTCTTTCAGAACTTTCAGTTCTTCCTCAAACTCTTGCTTCGCCTGCTTAAAAGCCAGGCGGTCTTTTTTCAGTAAATCAGATGACTGTGTAATCGAGCTTTTTAGCATATCGATTTCATCTTCGCGTGCAGCCAACTCCAAAATGCGTGTGGCACGACTTAGCTCTACTTCACCGCGCGAAGGACCTGCCGGTTCTTCTTCAACCAGTTCCACATCATCCAGAGACTGTCCGGTCACGATCATGCGAATGTCTTTGACCGAATCGGCATTCAAGTTTCCCTGAAGCCATAAGAAACCAATCCCCAGTATTTCAGATATAATCGTCGCAACACAAAACACGCTGATAATAATGGCTAAGGAACGAATCATCTTACAACTCCCGTTTGTTGAGTCGCAGCCCAGGTTTCTTCAAGCGCCATGTCTTCTTTCCTGTTTTGCACATAGAGAAACTCACTGCGGTGTTTGTCAGACAGTTTTTCCATTGCTTTCACTTCCTGCTCTGATCGCGCCAGCGCCTGCCTGCAGGCAATGATCTGCTTCTCGATTATTTTACGATTCGCAATCACATTCTGAATCTGCGCCTGCAACTGCCCCGCGTAAAACCGCAAACTGGTTGCGCCATCAATATCCACGACGCCCACTGCCTGCCGTTCACGAATCTCCTGGAATTGCTCCTGCCGAAGTTGCTCCAACTGCGACCGCTGATCGATCAATCGCTGATCCGTCTGCAGAATTTCCCCCAATAACTGACGGCATAAACTTCGCTTATGACGTCGCATTTTGAGTACAGACTCGAATTGAAACTCGAACTTTTTCATTTGCGATCAGTTTCCATGAATCAATCTGTCAAAGGCAGCGGGGAATCCACAACTCAAGATGCGCTGCCAGCCGCTTCAGTCTCCTGCCCGGGTGACGCCCCCTGCTGCGCGTTCTCCGTTTTCATTGGTTTGAGTTGCTGCATCCGTGTCATTAAATTTTGAAGTCCGTTTGCCGCCAGCTCAAAATTGGAGTCTTCCGTATTCCCCTGTTTCAGATATTCATTCCATAAAGGTCTCAACTTTATCGCGAGATCAACTTCAAAATTCGACCCGCCCTGATATGCGCCAATCGAAATCAAATCTTCCGACTGCTGATAGGCGGCCATCAGCTTCTTCAACTCTGCCGCAGATTGTTGATGTTCCGGGGTGGTAATATCATTCATCGAGCGACTGATACTCTGCAAAACATCAATCGCAGGCCAGTGCGATTCATGCGCGAGCTTACGGGACAGCATGATATGACCGTCCAAAATTCCCCGCACTGTATCTGAAATCGGTTCGTTCGCATCATCAGCTTCAACGAGAACGGTATAGAAGCCGGTAATACTGCCTGAATCAGTGCGACCACTGCGTTCCAGTAACTTCGGAAGGAGGGAAAAGACGCTAGGCGGATATCCTCTGGTTGCCGGGGGTTCACCTGCTGCGAGCCCGATCTCACGCTGCGCTAACGCATAACGGGTGACACTGTCCATCATCAACAACACGTCTTTACCACTATCACGAAAGAATTCGGAGACGGCTGTTGCCAGATGCGCCGCGCGAAGACGAATCAAAGCTGGTTCATCGCTGGTCGCCACAATCACCACACTACGTGCCAGGCCTTCGGGCCCTAAATCCCGATCAAGAAATTCACGAACTTCGCGGCCTCGCTCGCCAACCAGACAAACCACGTTCACATCAGCAGAACTCTGCCGTGCCATCTGGCCCATTAAAGTACTTTTTCCGACACCACTTCCGGCGAAGATACCGAGGCGCTGCCCTTTGCCACACGTTAACAACCCATCAATGGTTCGGATACCGGTACTTAACGGCGCATCGATCCGAGGCCGGTTCAAAGGGGAGATCGGCTTGGCTTTCAGATTGGCACGATGTGACAACATCGCCTGGTTTTTACCATCAATGCAACGTCCACGCCCATCCAGAACACGCCCCAGAATTCCTTCACCGACGGCGACTGCGGGCACTGATTGAACTAGCGAAACTCGATCCCCGCGACGGATGCCGGTTAATTCTTCATATGGCAGTAATAAGGTTTCTTCATCCTGAAACCCCACCACCTCTGCTTCAATCGGCTGTCCGTTTTCGCGATCAATCGCACAGACCGCCCCCAGCGGCGCGGGAAAACCGGATACGGATGCAGTCAAACCAACCACCCGTGTCACCCGCCCTGTCAGACGAAATGGTAAAACCTGTTTTATCTGTTGAGAAACGTCGAACATCGAACGAATTTAATCCTGAGTCTGGATCACTAGTTCCTGAGAAATGCGATCTAATTGTGCTTCCAGTGTGGCGTCAATCGTTCCATGCTGCGTTTCAATAAAACAGCCTCCGGAAGAAATTGATTCGTCTTCAAAAATTTCACAGGTCTGGCATCCCGTCAGATTCGTGACAAACTGCTTTGTACTTTCACCAAGATGCGTGACATCTGCTGGATTCAGATGGAACCGGATATGCTGTGTGCCTGATGCCAGCTTGAGTGCTTCGCCCATCATTGCCCGCACAGATTCAGGATGAGCCTTGAGTTCATGGCGGATCATTTTTTCCGCAATACTCAGGCAGATCTCTACAGCCGTCGCATCCCAGGTTTGCCGCCAGTGAATCTGTTCACGCTGTAGTCCCTCGACCGCTGCCTGCATCGCCGGATAAATTGCCCCCAGTTTTTCCTCTACAATGCGATTGGCTTGTTCTTGAGAGCGTGTTTGAATAATGGTCTCTAATTCGTGCTGGGCTTCGGCATGCCCCTGCTGTTTACCCGCTTCGAATGCATCCTGTTTAATCTTCTCGGCTTCCTGCTGTGCATCCAGAATCATCTGCCGTGTCTGATTACGTACATTCTGTAAATAATCTTCGCAACGCTTTTCCATGTCATTGAAATTATAGGCGATTTTCGAACCAAGAGCCCGAAATGCTTCTGCTTTCAACAACTTTACCGGTTCCAGTTCCGCCATACTGCTGACTTTATTTCTGTTTTGTAATTCAAAGATTGAGAATGGGATACTTCGACTGATCAAACTCTGAGCGCTATCTGTCAGGTAATGTACTGTTCGCTTTCATTACCGGCGGCAACTTCAATTTCGCCGGCGTCTTCCAGTCGCCTGACGCTATCTACAATCTGTTGCTGAACCGCTTCCACGTCACTGACTTTGATCGGTCCCAGATATTCCATTTCTTCACGCAGCATATCTGCCGCCCGTTGCGACAGGTTGCCGAGAACTTTTGATTTGATCTCTTCGGAAGCACCTTTGAGTGCGACTGCCCACTGATTATTATCAACTTCCTTCAGCAGAGCCTGAATCGCTTTACCATCCAGTTTGACCAGATCATCAAAGACAAACATCAGACGCCGAATCTCATCCGCCAGATCAGGTGTTTCCTGATCCATGCTTTCCAGGATCCCTTTATTCGTCATCCGGTCCGTCACGTTTAGAATTTCTGCAACCAGTTCAACACCCCCGGCTTTTTCCATCCCCTGGCTGAATGTATTCTTCATCCGATGTTCCAGGCTTTTTTCCACATCCCGGATGACTTCCGGGCTGGTTTGCTCCATATTGGCAATACGTTTAATCACATCCATCTGCTTATTTGAGGGCAGACCCGCCAACACTTCCGCCGCCATGTTACTCGGTAAATGCGACATGATCATGGCGATCGTCTGCGGATGTTCTTCGATAATAAACGTCAGCAGGTTATTCGCACCCGATTTCTGCAAAAATCCAAAAGGCACGGAATTCATGGTCTGGTTGATGCTATCCAGAATCGATCCGGCGCCTTCTTTCCCCAATGACTGTTCCAGCAGCTCATTGACGGCATCCAACCCGCCCCGCTCCATCGTAGTTTGTTCGCCTCGCAATGCAGAAAACTCATTTAACACGGCGGCCTGCTGCTCTTTGGAAACATCTTGCATGCGGGCAATCATCATGGTCACTTTTTCGACATCTTCTTTTGACATCAGACTCAACACTTCCGCAGCCAGTGCTTTATCCAGACTCAATAATAAAATTGCCGCTTTTTGCAGTTCATCCATTTTTCTGCCTACAGTTCAAATGATTGATATGATCCATTTTGAAGACACGTCCGGACTTACGGTTTTGAGTGAATCCACTTACTCAATACCATTGCAGCGACCTCGGGGTTGTCGCGGACAAGAAGTTGAACTTCATCGCGCTGTGTCGGTTCACTCTTCGGCTTTGCTTCTTCCTCTTCGGATGCCGCAGACGCTGATCGATCAACAGTCGGAGGAACGATATCAGAGTCCACTTCCTCCATTTGTGGCATGCTCTTATTGAGCATCCATAATGCCCAGACAGCAAACAGCCCGAGACCAAGGGTACTTCCCCACTGACTGATAAATTCACCCACACTCTCTGTCAAAGGTAGCGCCACTTCGGGCACATTGTGATCAACCCGCACATAAGAGGCCACACTCACCGCATCGTTGGCGGATTGCGAAGGAATCAACTTCTGAATCTGCTTCTGAATGCTTGTTTCCACTTCCAGCTTGACGGCATCTGTCGCTTGTTTAAAAGCTGCAATGTCCGCTTCAGCTTCGCCTCTCTGAATCCCCCGTTTTTCAGCAACGGCAGCATAATAGTCTTCCGGAATCGAAATCGAAACCTGGACCGTGCTGGGCATGGCAGCCACAAACTCTTTTTCTGTCCAGGTGAAGGAGGGCGCTGATGTCGTTGAATTTTTGGTCTCTGTCACCTTTTCATCTTTTTCATTACCACGCGCAACGGAAAGAGAATTCGGTTGATTCGACCGTGCTCCCGGTTCTGCCCGAACAGGCTTCTCTACCACTTTCCGTTCACTCGATTGCTCTTTTGAGTGTAACGTCACGGTCCCATCCTTGTTGATCTCCTGTTTTCGCTCCACGTAGCGTTTCAGGTTTTCTACATCGACATTCACGTTCACAATAACATCAGGAATATAGGACAACGAATCATGAATCTTATCCTGATAATTTTTCGTGTGCTTATTCACCCAGCTGATGAATTTCCCGTCAAAGGCATCATTTTTATCATCAGCCGTATAAGAGGTGCCAGTTGACTGATCAAACACGGTCACTGACTCCGCCGATAAATCGGGTACCATTGTGGCGACAGCCGCCCTCAAGCTGGTGATCAAAGTCGGGGACATGTCTCTCCCCGGACGCGGCTGGACCATCACCGTCGCTGTAACCTCCGGAGTCGTATTATTCCAGCGCAAACGCTTCTTCGAACGCGCCCACATCACATTGGCATCTTCAATCGAAGGAATCGCTCGAATCATCCGACGTAGCTGTTTACCCAGGGAAATATCCCGCATGACCTGCAGTTGGTCCTTGCTGACGAACATGCTCGATTTTTCAAACTGCTCCTGCCATTCCGAAGCCCAGTCGGTCGGCAAGCCGCCCCCTTCAATCAGCGCGGCGTTATAACGGGGGACTTCCGTCTGCGGCACCATAATACGCTGACCTTTGCGTGTAAAATCGGTCAGACCTGCCCGGAGTAACACTTCCTCAGCGTGAATCACTTCTTCGGTGGTAAAGTCTTTACCCAGCGAGAGCGAGACATAACTGGAGTTGCTTTCCCGGAAAAAGAGAAAGGCAAATGCCAGCATCATCAATGCAGGAACCGTCAGCAGAATTGCGCGCTGGCTGCCTGACATTGACTGAAACAAGTTTGTAAACTGATGATAGACTTTTTTGATAGTATCCATACCGGGTGACCAATCGACGAATCCGTGTCAAAATGGTGAAGTAACGCTCTCACATATAATCGCTGTATCTTATAATTGCATATTCTGGACTTCGTTATAGGCTTCCAGTAGTTTGTTTCGCATCTGAACCATCATCCTTAGCGCCAGATCAGCCTTTTTGATCGAAGAAAACACTTCTGCCTGTGTGATATCTTCACCTAACAGACCTGCTTCAATTGCCTGGTCCGATTGAACCTGCAACTGATTGACATTGTCGAGGGACTGCAGCATCATGTCCTTGAATGAAAGGCCACCGCTTACGCCACCAGCGGGATTCTCATTCAAGCCGACCGGCGGAATTCCCGGTAAAAATGTATTTCCAATTTGACTGATAGAGCTTGTCATCCTGTTCCCTTCCCTGAGATCAGATGAATTGATACTGATTTATGGTTCGAACCCTGACCAATCAGCCCAGGATTCTTAATGAAGTATTGAACATGTCTTTCGTGATATCCAACGCGGAAATATTTGCCTCGTAAGCACGGCCGGCTTCCATGGCATTTACGAACTCGGTCACGACATCAATATTGGGATACGTGACGTTCCCGTCCTGATCCGCATAACGGTGTCCGGGATCATATGTTTTTCTTAAAGGTGTGTCTGTATCAATTTCGACCTTATACTTCACCCCGGCCCCCGACGTTTCCAGGTCTAAGCTCTCGGTATCTGCCTGAAACGTCACCATGCGACGATAAAAGGGCTCTTCCCCACTATTGGGATCGTAAGCGACGTTTACTGCAGCAATATTGCCAGCGATGGTATTCATCCGCTGACGCTGTGCCACCAAGGCACTGGTACTGATGTCAATTCCCTTTAACATGTCCTGCTCCTCTCTAAATTTCCGTTTATGGTTCCCGATTCAGGGTCTGAACTAGGCCCGCTCTGAAATCACAGTAAATAACTGGTTCAACTGTGCCATCATGACCTCAACGGCAAACTGCTGCATCATTGAGTTTTTCGTCATGTTCATAACCTGAGATTCGATACTCCGGTTATTTTCATCCTGAAACGTGATATTCTGGGGCGCTGCTTCCTGTGCCTGAAACAGGCTGCGAGGGAACAGTTTTTCGAGTTCTGTTTCGACCGGCTGATTGGCAAGCGTCACCGGCATCGCTAAAGACTGTTGCGCTGCGGGCTCATTCAGCTTTCCTTTCAACTCCACCGCTTCGCGTAATGCCTTTTGAAATTCGGCAACGGGTAAATCGCGCATTTTATAAGATGGAGTATCAATATTCGCGATATTCCCCGCCAGAACTTCCTGCCTGCGCTCGGTGAATGCAGCCATTTTTTCCAGCAATGGCAATGATTTCGAATTCAGCATTTGCTCTAACATGAAAACCACCTGACAAAATGAAATACCACTGATCGAGGGTCAAGCAGCCCGCTTGACCGTAAAACTCCGCTTGGAACCTGGGCCTCCACGCGGAGGATATCCGTATGATCTCAACTTACCCGACAGCGTCCGTAATCCAATATCCAGCATTTGTGCCGTATTTTCCCGGTTACCACCACAGCGGGCAAACGTACTTTCAATCAGCTTCTGCTCCATCTCCCGCAACGTCATGCCCACTAAAGCATCCGCGTTCGCGATTGATTCTGATCCAATCCAAGGCAATAAACTGGCAGCATCCAGGCGAAGACCATTATCAACCCGGTTCACATGACGAATCAGATTTCGCAGCTCTTGAACATCACCGACCCAGTCATGCTTCTTGAGAATTTCCAGTCCATCTAACGTTAACAGCTTGGGAACCGTGCCTTCAGTCTGAGATACTTCGTTTAAAAGATGTTCTGTCAGTAGAGCCAGATCTTCTTTTCGATCATTCAAGCGAGGGACCGAAATTGTTGACCGTGAGAGAATTCCAGCCAGTTTTCTCTTGTACTGATTTTGCACGCTCAAATCCTTGAGTGAGGCATGGCTCGTCGAAATGATGCGGCAGTTTAAACCTTTGAACTGGCCGTCTTCCGGAGAGAAATACTCCCCCCGTTCCAATAGTTTCAACAATACCGCCTGGACAGGCAATGAAGCCAGATGCACCTGATCAAGAACCAGCGTCCCCCCCTCTGCCTGCTCGATCCGGCCGGGATTCCAGACTGGCTCATTTGAATACTCAGTTTCCTCATGGGTAAAATAACCTGACAGTTCTCGCTCAATATTTTCTGTAGTCAAGCTACTGCAGTTCACTTTGATGAATGGCTGATAATTCAAAAAACTGGAATCATGAATAATTTCCGTCACCAGCGACAAGTCTGAACCTGCAATCCCCTGTACGAGGACTGGAGTCTGTAAATGAACCACATCGGCAATACGATCTCGTAGTGTCTGAATGGCCTGACTATAACCAATCAGACGACGACTGGAGCGTGCATTGAGTTCAGAAATCAAATCATTGCATTCGCGCGATAACCGGGCATATTTAATCGCAGAATCAATCAGGCGGCTGATACTGTCCAGTGAATCCTGCGACCGCAACTCAGCAAACGGTGCCATAGTTTCATGAGAAGCAGTGCGAGAAGGATTCAAAAATGACTGCGAAGCATCATTACTGAATGCCGGATAACTCAAAACCGGAATTAAACTCTCCCCAGGAACCGACTCCACTGTAATCATAAAGTCGGAAATGGCTTTTTGATCCAGCAAAACGCAAACATCTGCCTCAGGACGTCGTGCCCCTTGCGAAAATACGATTTCCGACAGAGGAACGACCGTGTATCCCAGATTCGAAAATTGAGTACAAACTTCCAACCGACGAATCCGGTCCGCTGACACAACCTGAACAATCCCACGTCCTGCAGAATGCTTCATTACACTTTTATTCATTTATCCAAAACCTGTCTTACTGAAAGGTAAACGTTTCTTATTTCAATCAATTTTGTCTCTACTGATCTATATTTAAATGCCGATGTGTCACCGGCGCCAGACTGTCACGATACGCTTCTCCGACTTTTTCTCCCTGATTCAATGATTGAATCTGCTGCTTCGTGCGATCGCGACGATCAACCATACACCGTGTGCTGGTATCTTCATTTTCGAGCAGTTTCGCCAGCACAGTTTCAGACTCATAAAGGACCTGCTCACATGATTCTCGTGTTTCGGCGGGCAACTGATCTCTGTCTGTCTTCCACTTTTCCCAGAGTGCGGGCAGTTGTTTTTTATACTGATCCAGCTGCCCCAGCAGTCGCTGTTTTTTTCCCAGCACATCCAGTAATCCGGAATAGTCATCCTGGTCAATCAAATCCTGTTGTTGATACGAAAGGTTCAACAACGCTTTAGAATAGTCCAGGCGAACCGAAAACAATTTGTGATAATCAATCATCTGTGTGGAATTCATAAAAACGACATCATATTTCGAGTTAAATCTCATCTGGATCAGACCGCAATGCGGCGTTGATCTCAGGTTTATTCCATTTCTGTGAAGTAAATCTTTAACACCATTCCTATTCTATAACTGATTGGTCCGGTTATCAGAATCACGTAATTCACGAGACCAGTCCAACCAGCGATTCCACTCTTCGCGTCCCAAGTTAGTTGCTTTGGAATCAAATACACTGTCGGGCATCTGTCTCAAAATAATTTTTGCCTGCTCGAGCATGCTTTTGGCTTCATTTTTTTTACCCAGACTTTCGTAACAGCCTGACATTTTCATGTAGGCAATCAAAACTTCCGTGCACTGAGGATAACGATTGACGGCATCATGATAGTATTTGATTGCTTCTTCATACTCTTCAGTCAGATACAGTAAATGTGCCATCCCGAAACAGGTTGACTTCAACAGCCGTTTCCCCAGCACGTCAAGCCGATCCAGGCTTTCCAGCCGTCGTAGTTCACGGTTTAAAATTTGTAGCTGCTCGTTGGCCATATTTAAATAGGCAAATTGTTTGCGTTTCAGTTCCTCTCGCGCATTGTCTGTTTTTGCATGTTTCATTTCTCGAAACGGTTGATCGGCGAGATTCTGGAGCGAGCGCGCCAACAGATACCGCGCCTCGTGAACCTTTTCTGAATCCGGATATCGGTCCACATATTCGCGTAACCGCTTTGTTGCTTGATCGTAATACTGATTCTTTGCCTTTGCCGGTGATTGCTGCTCTTCAGAATCACTCTGCTCAGCTTCGTCTTTTTTTGAATCAGCGATTTTGCCCAGATGAAAATTCAGCTTTCCCAGTGAAAATAGTGAATCGCCCCACTGCTTTGCCTTTGGAGTTAAATTGCTGATTTCCAGAATGTCTTTCCAGATGCCCTGGGCACGCTCCAGCTCATTTTTTTCCAGATACGCAACTCCCATCAGATATTTTGCCTGAAATGAAGCCACGTCTGTGGGATAGTTTGTGACCACACGTTGAAAATGATCAATGGCTTGATCAAGTTGATCCAACTCAAGCAGTATTTCGCCGCGACGGACCAATGCCTGAGGCATCTGCTTATCAGGGTTTGTATTGATAAAGCGCGTCAACACATTCAAGGCCGTTTCAAAATCATGCCCTTTTTGGAAGTGCTCTGCAGAAATCGATAAGATCTCCCCATAGCGGTCAGACGTACTTAATTTCCTGGCAAGTTCGAAATGAGCGATCCCACTCTGCTTCCAGCGCTCATTTAACTTAGGCCGCATTGCCTCCTGCTCTGTGATCGTAGAGTCTTCGTAGAGACGCTCTAAATACTCTGCCCAGCGCCGATTGGCATTTGCCGCCAGCTCTTTCGCCTGAACATCAGGCAAGACAGGTGGTAAGTAATCAGACAGCTGAATCGCGGCATTGAAATAGGTTACACCGTTTTTAATCTTCTTTTCGTCGACCCAATCATTCCAGGCATCCAGGACATATTTCTGAATCCTCTCCAGACTGATCCAGCGATTCCGAAATTCAGAGGGACTTTCAATCGCTCTCAACGACTTGCGATATGCGATCAAAGCCTCTTCAGTTCGTCCGTTTTCCCGTAACAACTCGGCCAGGTGCAAATAGGCAGCCAGCCCTTCATGGGTCCCCGCATAGCGATATGTCGTCTGCTCATAAAAACCAATGGCGGCTTCATCATCATTGAGAGATTCCGCACACAACCCCATCAAATAGGAGGCTTGCCTGGAAAATTTTCGTTCCAGTCCCAGATTGTCTTTTACCGGAGCCAGAATCGCTAATGCCTCTTTGTACTTCCCATCTGCCATCAATGTCTGTGCTTTGAATACCAGCGTTACCTGATCCACAGAATCCTTCTGTTTCACCTGAGCCAACACCTTCTGTGCCTGCTCGTTCTTACCTTGTGCCAGAAAAAGCTGTGCGCGCTGCAGATACAACCGATCCAGCGTCTCATCATTCAGATCTTCCATCTGAATGGCATTCGTATTTAAATCAAACGCTTTTTTCAGTTCCGCATCAGCTTTGTGATCAAGATAAATATCCGTCAGTAACATGGAGGCCTTTAATTTCCCGGCAGGGTAGGTCTCAACAGCCTCTTCCAGTAAGGAACGCGATTGCTTCGCAGACCCCAGCAAATTGAGACAGGTTCCCAAAGCAAAACACCACTCAGGGCGATGCGCCTGATCGACGGCTCTTCTCTCCGCCTCTTTGAGATATCGGCTGGCAATCAAATATTGCTTGTCCTGGGCTTCTCCCGATAATTCCTCTGCATTACGAAAGGCAACTACACCAAAGATATAATACAAGGCACCTGGAAAATCAGGGTCCTGATACTCTTCCTTTTTCAGGTCATATGCCATTCTCTTAGCTTGCGCCCAGGATTTCGTATCCTGAGAAGTCTCGATCAACTCTAATGCTTCCGCCAGCTTTTCCTTGGGTGTCTTTTCAGGTTCCCCCGTTCCCGACAACAGGTAAATTGACAGCAACGTCAATACTGAAACAACCCCTCCCAGAATCTTCCAGCGTGCTTTGACAAACTTCGTAACCTTGTCACGTAACGAGAGCGTAACCGCTTCGGTCTCCTCGACCGCAGTTTCTTCAGCCTCGTCTGCAGGCGGCTCTTGCACCGCTACGTTCGCAGCCTCATCTGATTCGGGTTGATCTTCGTTTTCTTCTGCCATGACTTAACAGCCCATCAAAGTGACAGGAGATCCTCTACATTGAATTCGTACCTGAATGAACACAGTCAGGCTGATTTGGAATGGAAAATAGTGAAAGGGAAACAGGGTTCCCATGTGGTGAAATGAATACCACACGGAATGAGACGGAACGTCTATTGTGTGAACCAAAAGGAAGTGGAAGTGAGAGAAATGAAACTTGAGTCTTAATACAAAAAAAAGCGTTTTTTTGTCAATATTGATTCAAGTTGATCGCGCATTTCCGGCAATGCAGCACGGAAATAGACATTCCCTGACCACAAAATGGGAAACCGGGGTCAACTACAAAAGATCAACGTAAGGCGTTGCGCTGCCTGCGGGCAGTTCGATCCATTGGCTTCAGACCAGACTTATCAAAGGGAACTCTCTGATACATCAAAGTCTTATTCAGAATCTCGGCAGCAGGAGGCCCTGCAATCGTTCCACCATAGTGGTTTTCTCCGACCGAAGGTTCATTCACCACAACCAGTACGAGTACTTGGGGATCATGCGCTGGTGCCCCACAAATAAACGAACTCACATGCAATTGTGATGAATACTTCCCCGTCTTTGGATCAGGCTTTTGGGCAGTCCCTGTCTTCCCAAAAACCGCATACCCCTCAAGCTTCGCTTTCCTCCCGGTCCCCCGCTCAACGGTTTCTGTCATCGGAACCCTGACTAACCAATCTGCCACGTCGGGTGAAACGATGGGAGTCGAAACCATCGGGCGAACCTGAACAGGCTCTTCTTCCGAACGTGGAAAATAATTATGGTCAATCTGATCCCGAATCAAACGGGGATTGAGTAACTTCCCTTGATTTGCCAGTGCTACATGGGCCGTGATCAGCTGAATCGGGGTCACAGCAATCTCCTGTCCCATCGGGATCGACCCGGTCGAATAGATATTCCACGACGAGAGCGGCCTGACGATTCCCGTCAGTTCTCCCGGCAGTTGAATCCCCGTTTTCTGCCCGAACCCAAACGCCAGCACCGATTCATACAAGCCGGGATTGGTCAATCGTTCTCCGATTTTTGCCATTCCGATATTACTCGACTTCACCAGGATATCCGTGACGCTTAACGTTCCATAGCTATGATGATCATGCAGCAAACGCTTTCCCATCCGGTACTCGCCTTGTTCGCAATCGAACTCTTCATCCTTGTCCAGCAGGCCCTTTTCCAGAGCCGCAGCCACAATGAAGGGCTTCAAGGTGGACCCTGGCTCATAGATTGAAGCAATCGCCGTATTCTTCCACGCAGACTCGGAAATCGCTTCGGGGTGGTTTAAATCAAACGTCGGCACCGATGCCATCGCCAGCACTTCACATGTTTTGACATCCATCACAATCGCACACGCACTTTTCGGTTGCCACTCCTGCACGATCCCCTGCAACTGACGCTCTGTGTACAACTGAATGATCGAATCCAATGTCACAACAAGCGTTTCCCCATTCCGTGCCGCGACACGCGAATCATTGCGGACCTCAATCACACGACCATGCGCATCGCGAATCAGAAAACGATGCCCATCCTGCCCACAAATCAGATGATCAAAGGCCTCTTCAAGGCCGCCCTGCCCTTTGCCGTCAATATCCCGTAGTCCCAATGCATGGGCCGCTAACGCACCTTGGGGATACTGTCGACGATACTCCTGGCGAAAGCCCCAGGCATCATCTGACAAATTCAGATTACGAATCGCCTGCAACTCCTGCTCTGAAAGACGGCGTTTCACCCAGAGAAACAGCTTATCGCGGTTCTGTTTTAATCGTTTCTGAAAATGTGAGAGATCAAGGTGCAATGCCTCACAAACAGCTTCGACATGCTCCTGTTTTTCCAGTCGTTGTGGAACAACATACAAGCTGTTACTGATGATTGTCGTTGCCAGTAGGCGCCCATTCCGATCCAAAATGTCTCCAGGCCGGGCGGGAATTTTTTCTTTGTAGACCTGCTGCCGCGCGACAACTTTCGCAAACTGACGGTGTCCGATATATTGCAGATAAATCAGCCGTCCTGAAATTACAGCCCACGCCAGAACCACCATGCACACCAGAAACCAGGTACGCCAACTGATTCGAAGCTGCGACTTTTCAGTGTTCAAGAAACGGCCTGCCTTCGTCATAGGTCCTGAGATACGGTTACTTCTCGCCTGCCGCCTGTTTCGACGAATGGTTCAAATGCCACTGCAACAAAGGCATTTCACGGCGATTCGTCGAGACTGGCTGCTGATTTGTTTCGACGTCCAACTCACCCCGTTCCATCGAGTTCAACACCTGCCTGGGAGAACCAGCGCGTTGTGTGGCCAATTTCATCTTGGCATGCGCGTCGATCAACACATCCAGTTGATAATGCTGCCGACTCACTTGGCGTTTCAGCTTCAGGCTTTCTTTCTCAAGCGCAATCCCGATCAATGAGACAGCAACCGCCAGCATGATTGCACTACCAAATCGGAATAACATCAAGCCCAGCCTTCCACAGGCAGCGGGTGGGTGATCTTCAAATTCGCTGCCGGATTAGTTCCTTATGAAAAAAGACGAATATAACGTCTGTTTTTCACTATCGGCTGGATGACTTTCCGGGAACAAGGCTGACTCGGCTGGCATCATAAGGCAGCTGTAATTCAGCTCCAATTTGTAGCTTGTTCGGATTTTGCAGTCTCTGACGATTGATCTGATAAATCTGATACCAGCGGGAAGAACGTCCCAGATGCTTCTGTGAAATGTCAGTCAGAGTATCACTGCTTCCCACACGATACATCGGACGACCATCCTGGCTGATAAAAAAACCGGCAGGCTTACTCGACTTGCGACTTCCTCCCTGACCGGAAAATTCACTGACCATGGTCTGCGTCGCTTTATGCCGGGCCCGATACTCTGCATCAATGGTCCCCTGATCGGGAGCAATCAGTTTCAAACCAGGTCTCATCTTACGTGGATCGCTGACACGGCTTCGGTTCATTTCAGCCAACAGCTGAAAATAACGCCCGCTACCATAAAGCTTCTTGGAAATCGTCCAGAAATTCTCTCCATTCTGGACGACGTACTCTCCTCCTGTCGGTACGGTGGGCTGCTGATTAAAGACGTCTTGCTGCTGCGAACCAAACTCCTGTGTGGAAACCTCTCTGACAGGGGCAGGACTATCAAAGAGCCCTTGCGCCTGAGGAACCTGTTCCGCCGGCATGGCGGAATCACGAAAAGTTCCAGAATCGATGGCTGCAGCAGGACGCTTGACTGTTGTCACACTTTCAGCCTGTTGCGCCGAAAATTCCTCTGGTCGAAAATTTCCGAATCGTTCTTCACTTTGGCCGGGATTGGGTTCACTGAATTCAGAAGCCTGAGGCTGTTCAAACTGCTGATTATCCATTGCTACCGCATCCTGCCCCTGACCAAAGGCATTCTCGAGTTGTGCCGCGGATTCTTGAGGTTCGCTTTGCGAGAAACCGGCATCTCCAAATGCGTTGGCATCGCTGGGACTGGAGATCTCTGTAATATTCACTTTCGCCGGTTTTTCAGAAAACTCTTCTGTATTTTGCATCTGGTTCGTGTTCAGACTCTCTGACGAACCGAATTCATCAAATGCATTTTCCGCTGGCTGCTGTGGTTGCTGCATCACCTGTCCCTGCTGTGCTGCGGCACCGCCAAACGGATCTGGTTCATCTTGAAAGGTGTTTGCCGCTGGTGTCTGGGCAAACTCCTGTCCTGCAGGCTGTTCCATCAAACCAGAATCAGCGCCAGCGGCAGGAGGGGCAAACTCAGATTCTGTACCGACGTTGAATTCGTTCTGTTGTGGCGCAGTCTGTGATGCAGCTGCCCCCGCAGGCTGTTGTGCAAATTGATCACCACCGGCAAAAGGGTCCTGCTGCCCATTATCAAAGGCGGCCGGATCGGGCTGCTGTGGCATTTCATTCTGAAACTCATTCTGAGCGGGATTCGCAAATTCATTACTGGCCCCAGCAGGCTGATCAAACTGCTGAAACCCGGTGTCTGACTGATTCGCAGCCATTTCAGTTGGCTGCGCTGGTTCACTCTGATTATCAAACGCATTCTGCGCAAATTGACCTGCCCCCTGTGCTTCTGGCTGTGGCTCTGCGAACGGATTCCCCTGCTCTTCCTGAGGTGTAGAAAAGCCGGAGTTCTCTCCATCAGGCTCATTCCCAAAAGTATCGAAGCCGTTTGACTGACTTGCCAGCTGACCTGTGGTACCCGCTTCCGGATTCCCTTCGGCAAAGGGATCTGATTCCGTTTTCGACTGATCACTCTCAGGCGTCTCTTCCGCGGGACTATTTACTGCCAGATCTTCCTGTGGTCGGTTGATCTTCTGATAGACCACCAACCCAAAGGCACTGAGCAGGATACAAATCAGGCACAGCCCGACTTTGGTTTCGATGGCAATCCCTGACTTGGGTTTTTCAACGCCCCAGTCTTCTTCTGACGCCTGTTCTGCTTTTTTTTCTTCAGTCATGGCTCTGAACCATTTCCAATTTAAACGTAATTTCTGATTTTCCAGACAAACAGAAATCTGCTTGCCTACCTGTTTCATTCAGTCGTAATAATTATGTTTTCATCGCCACCCGCAGCTTCGCGGTTCGGCAACGTGGATTCACCCGTTGCTCGGCCTGCGTTGCCACAATGGGCTTTGGAGTTAAGTTTTTCCAGATGGTTCGATCTTTAAAAGCCTGTTTGACCATTCGATCTTCCAGAGAGTGAAAGCTGATAATCGCAGCTCTGCCTCCCGGTTTCAGAACCTCAGGGAGAACCGATCCCAACATCGTTTCCAGTTGTTCCAGTTCCTGATTCGCTGCAATCCGCAGTGCCTGAAATACACGTGTGGCCGGGTTTTTCCGTGCCGCCGCCAGTGCCTTGGCTGGAATTGCCTGCTGAACCACTTTAATTAACTCTGCCGCCGTTTTGATGGGCGCCGTTTTTCGCTGCTTAACCAGTTGACTGGCAATCCGCTGGCTGAATCGTTCCTCTCCATATACTTCGAAGATTTCACACAACTCTGATTCCGAGCGTGTTTGCAACAGTTCCCAGGCGGGCATTCCCGTGCTGGTATCAAACCGCAAATCTAGTTCGCCCGATGATTCAAAACCAAAACCGCGTTCGTCGTCTCCCAGTTGATCAGAAGACAAACCCAGGTCCAGCAAAACGCGATCAATGGACGTTAATCCTATTTCACCCAAAACGGTGGGAAGTTCCGCGTAACTCGCCTGCCTGAGATGACATTGCCCCTCTGGCAATCTCTCGACTCCTAATTTTTCTCGGGCAAACTCCAGCATCATCGTATCACGATCCAGACCGATTAAAGTTCCTTCTGTACCAATTTTCCGCAGGATATGTTCGCTGTGACCTCCAGCGCCTACGGTGCCGTCTACGACAACCAGGCCCGGAGATAAATCCAGCTGTTGAATCACTTCTCGTAATAAAACCGGTAAGTGAATCGGCCTTTTCTGATCACCGGACATACCTGACATTCAATTGGTAACGATTCTAAATATAAAATGATCCCTCAGTGAATTGGAGAACCGTCATTGAGGCCATTTCCATTTCACCAACAGGAGAAATATGAATTGATTATTTATTGGGAGGGGTAGAGACTTTGAAGTGTTACTCAGAGAGATTGCTTGCCTGAGAAGCAAACACAAGAACCGGCCTGATTCTCAAGCATGGGGAGTTTAGGAAATTCCTGTTTTTTTAGCAAGATCAGTTAAAGATTTTTGAGAAGCAAAAACAGCGTGACCTAAGTTCCCTCTCAGAAACCAATTGAAACAACAGCCCGCTCGCCGCAGGAAGCCGGCGAAAAAGAAAACCTGTCTTAAACAGGCCCAACTCCTGTCCAAGGAGGGAACCCTGAAGCCATCCGTCTCAAGCAGCTTCCATTCTGCTTGTATCAGGAGACGAACGACCGGTGGCCCAACCTAATATCCTGAGCACACACAGGTGACATCCATTTCACCTTCAATCCGCGAAGCCCGGTAGCCAGCGGAAGAGTTCCTTTATGTCCTCCTTGAACAATACTTTGTTTGATTTCGTTACGTTAATCAGTCTTCAAATTGGTTTTCATCAATGAAATGTTCCACATCACATCAAACGATTACCAGGGCATCTGGCCAAAGGCTTGTGCAGCCATCTCATCAAAATGAGGGCCATGATTGTTAAGATAGGAATTCCAACGCGTGCTACTCCAGATCTCCGCATGGTCTTGAACTCCAATCAACACCACTTCTTCTTTTGCTTCCAGGCTGGCTAGTTCGGCCAGACGTTCGGGAATACAAATCCGTCCTTGAGAATCGACTTCCACTTTTTCTGCCCGCGAATAATACAGACGCAGATACTGAGCTGCCTCCGGGCCGTTCCTGGAATACTCTTTCAATCGTTGTGCCTGCTGTTCAAATCCTTTCTCAGAAAAAAGCAATAAAGAGGATTCCGTTCCTGGGGCAATGTAAATCTGGGTAAACTCCTTGTTCACAAGCTCTTCCTTGAGCCGTTTGGGAATCGCCAATCGCCGTTTACCATCCAGAATCTTGTTGAACGTCCCCGTTAGTGCCATTGATCCCCACTCATCACCACTATTCACCACAGAGTGATGAATTTACCAGCCAGAATCAAATCGTCAAGCATGATTGAAAGGTGGAGTTGAAATCGGCAAACTCGAATTGACCTAGATACTTATCACAATTGGAATTGTGACTTTGAGGATTTTTACATTTTGTTGCGATCGACCTGATTTAGGGTCAAAATTTTCTTAAAAATCAGGCGTGTGAAGACAGGATTTTCTCATAAACCTGTTCATATTTGTGTGCGATCGAGTCCCATGTAAACTCTTTCTTCACAGTATCTTGCGCATTCCCCGCCATCTTGCGAAACGAGGCGGGCTGGGTAGCCAGAGCCTGTAATGCTTGCTGAATCTCAGCGGGGCTTCTCTGGGCCACCAAAGTCCCCTGCTCTCCCTGCTGGATCAATTCGGAAACCCCATCCACTTCCGTCGAAATCACAGGCAAACCGGAAGCCATCGCTTCCAGAACCACGTTCGGCATCCCTTCCCATAACGAAGGTAACACCAGACAGTCAGCGGCTCGCATCAATTGGGGAATCTGAGACTGCCAACCGGCAAAATGAACACGCTCTGCACAGGACAACTGGTTGGCACTCTGTTGCAATTCCGTTTTCAACGGCCCCTCGCCGACAAACAGCAAATGAAAGTCAGGAGCCTGTTCTGCAAAGCGGCCAAACGCCGTCAATAAATCACCGGGGGCTTTCTGTGGATCCAGCCGCCCCACAAACAACACCACTTTGGCATCAGCGGGAATGCCCCAGAGACTCAAATCCAGCGGTTCAGCCGACGCAAACAGTTCGAAGTCGACACCATTGGGGATCACGGTCACTTTCGACTCAGGAAGTTTTCCCGCCCGAATCGAAAACTCCGCCACCGATTGACTGACGCAGATATTGAAATCCACCAGTCGATTTGTCAATCGGTCCAGCAACAAGTGTCCATTTTTTCGTTTTTCGGAAACACGAATCCCAGAGACGATATGTGGCACACCTGACCGACGAGCGGCGATCCGCCCTGCAAAATTCGCATGAAATAAAAATGTTTGCAGTAAAACCGGTTTTTGTTCTTTGAACTTTCGTGCCAACTTCCAGATAATACTCACATCCCAGGCGGAACGCGTGTGCAAGATTTCGGTGGGAACTCCCGCAGCCTGCAGATCAGCGGCAAGAGGCCCCGTGCCTGTCAGAGAGTAGACAACGGGCGCCCATTTTTCGCGATTCAACCGCTTCACGATCTGTACCAGCGCACGTTCCGCCCCACCAGGCTGCAAGCCGGTTATACAAAACGCAATCGGAATGGGCGATTCAATGTCAGACAAGCGCCTGGCCTCTGAGAGTTATGAGAAATCAAGAAACAAAACAGGATTGTTCATCATACCTGAATTCTATTGTTCGAAGGCGGAAATGGTCGACAAGCTTAGATTTCGAAATTGTGCGCAATATACTAAGAGAAAATAAAAATCTCCGTTAAAATCCGATAATTCCCGCTGTTTCCAGAGAAGATTCGATCAGGTCGAACCAGACTCTCGCAAAATGAAATGATTTAGAAACCGGTTCGATGACTGACTTAAACGCATTTGACTACCATCTCCCCCCCGAATTGATCGCGACTGAACCCACCCAACAGCGGGATCAGTCACGCCTGCTGGTGCTGGATCGAAAGTCTCAGACCATCAGTCATAGTTCTATTTCCGATCTCCCCCAGTATCTGAATCCCGGCGACTGCCTCGTCTTAAATGACACGCGGGTACTCTCCGCCCGCCTGTTCGGCGTCCGTAAATCAACGGGCGGCAAGTGGGAAGGCCTCTACCTCGGCTCAAACGCAGCGGGACAATGGAAACTAATGAGCAAGACCAGAGGCAAGCTGTTGCCAGGCGAGATCATTGAACTGCAGCCCGCGCACCAACGCAGCGAACAGAAACAGCTCTTCTTAATAATGGAATCGAAAGACGAGGAAGGTTACTGGACGGTGACCGTTCAATCCGAAGAAGACCATCACCGTCTGCTCGAACACTTCGGCACCATGCCTCTGCCTCCTTATATGAGACGGGAACTGGCGACCGACGAAGACTGGGAACGTTATCAAACCGTGTATGCCAATCAGCCGGGCGCTGTCGCAGCGCCGACCGCCGGCCTACACTTCACTCCGAAACTCCTGGAACGCTGCACACAAAAAGGAGTGGGCATCGCTCACGTCACTCTGCACGTCGGCATTGGTACATTCAAACCGATCTCTGCCGAGACACTTGAAGAACACAAAATGCATTCTGAGTGGTGTGAATTACCACAAGTCTCCGCCGACTTGCTCAATGCCACACGTGCGCAGGGCGGCAGAATTGTATCCGTAGGAACCACCAGCGTTCGAACTCTGGAATCGGTCGCGAAACAAGGCCCGCTCACAGGCTGGCAGGGAGAGACTGATATCTTCATCTATCCCCCCTATCAATTTCAGGCCGTCGATTGCTTATTAACTAATTTTCATTTGCCCAAATCAACGTTGCTGGTTCTGGTCAGCGCGCTTGCCGGCTCGGAGTTCATCCGCGAAGCCTACGAAAAAGCTGTAGAAGCAAACTATCGCTTCTACAGCTATGGTGACGCCATGTTAATTTTATAGCCGGTCAGTAAAACTACTGTGGCTTGGCGATGTCCTTGGGAACCTGACCACTCAGATAACGCCAGTTCTTGATAAACGAAATCAAGTCGGCCATCTGTTGTGGATTGATCGTCTTCTCCAGTCCGACCGGCATCAATGACACCCCGTTGGATTTCATTTCGTCAATTTCCTCTTTCAGAACTGTAATCGTTTTTCCTTCCGGTTGGGTTAACGTAATCGATGCACCACTGTCTGAAGAAATGATCCCGGTATGGACCACGCCATCAATTGTGACGATTGTATAGCTGAAGAAATTCGCATCAATGGCCCGGTTCGGATCCAGAATATTCGTCAGCAGATACTCGGGTGTTTTCGTACGAGAATCACCAATATCTGGAGCCACATTGACACCGACATCCCCAATCTTATGACAGGTCACACAGTTCTTGACAAATACCTGCTTCCCGTCCAGGGGATTGGCTTTGAGCTTTAAAGAAGCCTGATATGCGGCCAGCACTTTTTTACGGTCGGCCGGAATGGCAGCAGCAAAGAGCTTTGCGGCCCGTTTCTTAATTTCCGGATTGCGGTGCCGTTGCAAACGGGATGAACGGGAAGGTCCCAGTTCTGAAATTTTAATCTGATCCTTTTCAATGGCATCCAGCAACAGATTGGTCCGATCCTGATTCGACAACATCGCATCCAGAATCGCCCGTCTCATTCCCGGTGTCTGCGTGGCAAACCCATCCATTAACACCACCCCGATCTCTTGATCAGAATAAGGGCTGATGGCACCAATGGCGGCAATTTTCACCTCTTGAGAGACAGCACCCTGGATCAGTGAAAGCAGCGTTTTGCCACTCATGTCAAAACCAACGAACTGCAAGATACCAATCGCATTCAGTTTTTGAGCCAGCGGAGTTTTTGGATTCGCAGCGGCATCGACCAGTTTCTGATAGAAGGTCTTCAACTGTTGCTGATCGGCTTCAGATAACTTGGTCTGATACTGACTAATTGATTTTCCACGTCGTCTGAGACTGTTCCCCAGTCCTTCAAAACCGGCGATCTGCAATACGAGTTGCTGATCGGAGTCCATCCTGGCAATCAACGAGAGTGTTTCTTCGATTTCGTCTGCTTTTAGTCGAGGACCGATGACCGCTGTCATTTCGCGGACGGCATCAGTCACACCTGCGTGAGTTGATACCCTGGCATCGGCTGCATTCAGTTGTTTGAGAAACGATTTGAAAATCGCCACGGTCTGATCGGGAGCAGAAGAAAACACGGCAGCACGTGTCCAGGAATCATCGGCCCCCTTCAGCATCAAGCGAGCCAGCTGATCTACCATCGAAGAGACATCACCCGCCTCGCCCAGGCTGATGGCCAACTGAAATCGCAATCGCCCATCTGCCGAATCGACCAGCGACAGTACCTGTTCTTTCAGCTTGGAATTTTTCGACAAACGCGGCTCACTGAGACGTACGGCCTGCTCTTTGACGCGCTGTGAGGCATCCTTCAAGGCCGTTTCCAGAACCGCATCACTCAATTTCCCTAATCCTTCTAATGCCCATAAGGCCTGGATTCGTGCCTGTGCTGATTTCCCATTGGAAACCAGTTGTTCTAACTGCGGTTGAATCGAAGTATCCTGATGTTCGAAGATCAAACGTGCGGCGGTTTCCCGCTGCCAGGCGCTCTTCGAACCGAGGGCTGTCACCAACTGTTCCGGAGTCGCATTGTTCAAAGACGTATAAACGCTTTTATCGATCTTGGCATTCTTGGGAACAATGCGATAAATCCGCCCTCGATCAATGCCATCGTTCAAGTCCGAGCGTTCTTTCAATTCGGCCGGCATGAACTGCGGATGCTCAATCACCGCGCGATACATGTCACACAAGTACAAGGCCCCATCAGGACCATTGGCCATATTCACTGGTCGGAACCATTCATCACGGCTGGCGATGAATTCCACTTTGTCACGACCATATTTTGAATCATAGGTCGCTCCCATCGGCGTCATGACATCGCGGTGCACCAGATTCGCGGTCGGCTCACAGGTGAAACTGTTCCCATAAAACCCTTTGGGAAACAAGTCTCCCCGGTAAATGGTCACACCACAAGCGGCAGTAAACTGCCCCGCATGCAGTGTGGAAGTCGTCCAGGTTCGGCTGATGGCGTACACGCGGGAATCTTCTCCATCAGGAGATACATCATGATAGACCGACTTCACCGCCAGATACGGATTTCGTTTCAGATAGCGATTTTCCAATACGATATGTTTATTCGGATTCCGGTTCGTACAGACAAACCGGTTTCCATAATCATCAAACGTCAGACCAAACTGACCGATTCCCGATATCGATTCATATTTACCTGACAAAGGATGAAAGCGAAAATCAAGACCGTTGATCGGAACCTGCTTCGCTTTTTTCTGCCATTCCGGATGCGTGGCAATCACAGAACCGCCACGTAGTCCATTGGAAATATAAATGTGATTATCAAGCCCCAGCGTCGGATGGTTGGCCCGCAATTGTGAGTTTTCTTCTTTGAACCCCGTGAACCACGTTTCCACGACATCGGCTTTGTCATCGCCGTTGGTATCTTTCATAAACTGCACTTTGCCGGCCAGGGTGACAATCAGCCCCCCTTTCCAAGGTTGAACTCCGGTCGCAAATAAGAGTTTGTCGGCAAAGACCGTCGCGGTCTCATAATACCCATCCTGGTCTTTATCGCGTAATAATTTGATGCGGCTTTTCGGATTTTCGCCTGGTTTAGGTCCATGCGGGTAATCCGTCATTTCCACAACCCAGAGGACTCCGGTTTCATCAAAGGCCACCGCCACCGGGTTAATCACATTCGGCTCGGACGCTACCACCTGCATTTCAAAGTCGGGGTGAACCACTGTCTGCTTCAATGATGCTTCAGGAGATAAAGGCGACTTGGGCACCGCCGTCTGCTTTTCGGCAGCCAGCGTCAACTGCAGGCAAACTCCCAAAGCCAGTACGACAAACCCCCATCGAATTCCGGAGGCAGCAATTCCCGAAATCGAATCATTGTTTCTCAAAAGACGTTGTTTAAACGTAAGACGTTTCGCTCGTTTCATGTTCGATCACCGTATCAATACAGACTGAATTCTGGTTGGAATGACAACTTTTGATATGTCAGCGTCAATCCATCGTAACTGACACTCAGACGTTTCTCTATCTTCCCTAAAGCCGGTTTTGGGAAATCCGCCGAATTTATTAACAATCCTAACGTTTAACAGGAACCAAAGTCACGAGCGATGTCAAACTATTATTGAAATGACGGGCAACCGCCAGCTATTTTGCGAAAACCCGTTTTCAACGGTTCAAATTGGTTTCATGTCCTCTGCCAAATTGTTTACCCTGATATCAGCTTAATCAGGTCGTTCCGCATTACGGAATGACGATCGAAATTACTCTTTAACTTCAAAGTGAACTATGTCGTCTACCTGCCTGGTTTTAATTCGCTTCTGTTTGTCGGCCTGGGTCGGAGCGGCCGTCATCTTTGTTATCACTGGCGTTCAGGATGTCACCTTCCAGCCCTTCGACTCTCTCGTCAGAGACCAACTGATCACGCTGCACTTTCCCGTTTATTATACGATCGCCTGGATCTTATTGGTGGGAGCATTTCTGGGCAGTCTGGGAATCCGTGCCAAAGAATTGATCTCTCGCCGCAGAGCCAATCTGATTCTGGGGCTGGTTGTGCTCGCGCTGACAATCAGCCTGATCGATTACTTCTGGATCTATACGCCGCTTGAAGCCATGATCACGCCTCCGGGAAGCCCGCGGCCTGCCGAGTTTCGAACTTATCACCAGGCGTCCAAATACATCAACAGCGTCAATATTCTATTGAGTCTGACAGCCGCGATTCTGGCAAACCTGCCTGTGCTATCTCATGAAAAAAATAAAGCAGAAGCGTAAGCGTTAATCTCGAATATGAAATAACTGCTTGAGCGCATCCAGGAGTCCGTGTGGCGTTCCTTCCCGCGCCTCTTGCCTCAATACTTCCAGAGGGGGATGCAGCAGTTTATTCACAATTTGTTCGATAGAACGTTTGATCAATTCCTGATCTTTTTCATCCAGGTGGGAAAGTTTGCCGAACAGTTTATCAACTTCCTGCTCTCGCACATCGTGCCATTGTTCCCGCAGTTGCTTGATGATCGGACCGGTTGCCCGATGATAGACCCCGTGCATGAACCGCTCGGTTTCTTCATCGATAATCGCAAGAGCTTTTTCTACTTCTTTTTGACGTGCCTTGCGATTTTTCTCGCAGGTCGCTTCGAGATCGTCGATATCGTAGAGAAAGATGTTATCACTGATCTTGCCGACAGCAGGGTCAAAATCGCGAGGTGCCCCTAAATCGAGAATGAAAAATGTTTTATTCCCCGCCTTTTTTAAAACGCGTTGGAAGCAGGCCACATCGACGATCGGTTGAGAAGCCCCCGTCGTACTGACAATCACATCGGCGTCTGCAAGACAGTCTTCCAGATCCTGATAAGGCCTGGCTTGACCACCAACTTTCATCGCCAGCTTCTCTGCATTTTCCAGGCTGCGATTCACGACGTTAATCTGCTTCACTCCCTCATCTTTCAGGTAGGTCAGCGTCTCTTCCGCCATTTCGCCGGCACCGATGATCAACACGGTTTTGTCATCAAAGCGTTCGAAAATCCCTTTGCCGAACGTGCCCACTGCCACACTGGCAATCGAAACTCGCCCTTCTGCAAGTTGCGTTTCCGTTCGCACCCGCGCCGAAACCCGAATCGCCTGTTGAAACAGTGCGTGGGTTAAGGGGCCGCACAGTTCGTTCTCGGTTGCACGTTGATAGGCTTCCTTCACCTGATTCACAATCTGCGGTTCGCCTAACACCATACTGTCAAGACTGGAGGCAACCTGAAACAGATGTCGAACTGCATCTGGCCCCGTGCGCTCCAGAAAGTCTTCAAAAAAATCGCTGACGGGGACCTGATGGAACTCGGAAAAGAATTTCGCCAGATCCTGATGCGACGGACCCGTCTCTGATTCCTGCGTCGCCGTATACAATTCCACCCGATTACAGGTTGAAATCACCACCATCTCTGTTTCGGGATACGATCGCTTCAGCACAGAATAGGCGTTATCCAACTGTTCTTTCGACGAGAAAGCCAGCTTCTCGCGAATGTCCAAACCTGCTGTCTGATGATTACAGTAAACGACCTGCAGATTCACGAAACGATCCTTTCTGCAGTCGATCCCGGAACATCTCCGCTCGGCGAAGAATAATAAGAGTGCCAGGAATCAAAATTCAGGATGCGCACATTCGTCAAAATTTGAATGCCGATCACCGTTAACAGCAACAGTCCCCCCGTCCAGATGGTTAATTGAGCGATATGTTTCTGATTGGGTTGTTTCTTGCGAAGAATAAAGATGACACTGATCATCATGGCGGCCCACACAATTTCGTACACGATAATCACCGGATCAAGAAACGAAATGGCTTGCGCGCCTTTGCGAACATAGACTCCCAGACCAATCCCGATCCCCATCCCGATTGTCAGCAAGGGGGTCGAAATCATCAGCGCCCAGCGATTCAGACGCGCTAATTTTGCCAGACTGGGGAGATTGAATCCTTCGGAAAAATTCTGCTTCTGCTTCAGTCGTCGATGCTGAATCAGATACATCGCGCTGATCACAAAACAGAGTGCGATCCCCACTCCTCCCAGTACCAGTAGCGAGGCATGCAACAGCGCCCACGAACGAATCGCCGGCTGCACCAGGGTATTGGTCACATCATCCACAAAGTAAGACGAAACGACCAACGACAAGACCAGGGGAAACAGAAACAGACCGATCGAAAGTTCTTCATCAATCAAATTGATAAACAGAAAAATCGCCACCAGCAGCCAGGCAAAGACGACCAGCCAGTCATGGGTAGAACTCAATAGAGGAGGAAGCTGAGTTTCCCGGGCACGATTAAAAAGGTAAGCCGTCTGTGCTACCAGGCCCGCCAGTGAAAACAGAAAGATCAGAGGCCGCAGGTATCCGCTTTTTTTCCGCAGAAATCGGGCCAGCTCTAATCCCAGAGCCACCAGATAACTGGCCATAAAACAGAAAACAGTGACATTCGATAACATGCTGGTTACTTTGTTTCAGAAGAGAGGAACAAAAGTGGAGGGCTCTCTATGCGACTGACGGGAATCAGAACGACTCCCTATTATAGGGCCGTACAGCAGGTTAAGGGCAAGTCATCTTGCTTCAGATTCTAATTCGTACTCTGATATTTTTTTATGTAGCGTATTCCGGTTGATTCCCAGACGTGTGGCCGTCTTCGTCTGGACCCCCTGACAAGACCGTAAAACCTGCAAAATCAGTTCTTTCTCCACTTGCGACACAATCTGTGTGTGCACATTGGTCGAGTCGTCGCCCACGCGATGTAATTCCAGCGCCACCAGTTCCCGACAGAGTGCCTCTGGGTCCTGTTCCCGGGAAGGCAGTGATCGAGGAACAGATTTCCCTGTGACATGCCCCGGTAATAAATCCAGGGAGGGACCATCCTCACCTGACAGTACAATCAGTCGTTCAACGTAATTCTGCAGCTCACGCACATTTCCGGGCCAGGCATAATTCTTGAACGTTGATAACACTTCCTCCGAAAAATGAGGTAATGGAATCTGTTCTTCCGCAGAGAATTGCTTGGCAAAAAAATGGATTAAATCAGGAATATCTTCAGCACGATCGCGCAACGGGGGCAGATCGATGGGAATCACATTCAAGCGATAATATAGATCCTCACGAAAGCGGCCTGCTTCAATTTCATCCAGTAAATTACGATTCGTTGCCGCAACAATACGACAGTCAACCTGAATGGAACGGGTATCTCCAACACGCTCGAATTCATGCTCCTGCAACACGCGTAACAATTTGACCTGCAGGGTAAAACTGACGGAATTGATCTCATCCAGAAAGATCGTTCCGCCGTGTGCAGCTTCGAATCGACCGGTTCGATTTTCGACGGCACTGGTAAAAGCACCTTTAATATGCCCAAACAGTTCGCTCTCCAACAGACTCTCACTGAGCGCCCCACAGTTCACACGAATAAACGGACCTGAGGCGCGGGGGCTCAATTCATGGATACCTCTGGCTATCAATTCCTTCCCGGTACCAGTTTCGCCTGTCAGCAATACGGTTGAAGATGTACTGGCGGCACGACGAGTCAGGCGATAGATATTTCGCATGGCCGGGCTATAGCCAACCATGTCTTCTAAGATAGGGCGATCGTCTTCCATTCTATCTATGGGAAAATCCTATTTAATCGCAGTGAAAACCGGCAACAGAAGTCATTCATTGAACAAGACACCTGAGCCATTCAATCTTTCAGATATGATCATTCTTCGAAAGATTATGGAGTCCCTGCTAAACCAGCATGAAATAATTGCACCTACATGCACAAAAAGATGGCGAACGCATCTCTATCATAGGCTTTCCCATAGGGGCACGGAAGAGGCAGAGTGTTTTTTTTTGAGAAACAATGATTTTTGCTCAAAGCATTCGTTACAAGCAGCCCGAACTGCACACACAACAGGCACACCGCTTAAATTCAATGCACCTATTCTGCTGCAGAGGCGACAGGCAGTTCGGCTGGCTCAGGGACAGGACAGTTTTGCTCATCGACCAGGACCACTTTCGGCCGATGACGGCGCGATTCCTTTTCTTTGTACTCTGCATAGCTGGCGATAATCACCAGATCGTTTGGTTTTACCAGATGCGCGGCAGCCCCATTGATACAAATCACACCAGAGCCTGGCGCGCCTGTAATCGCATACGTGGTCAGTCGGGTACCGGAGGTAATGTTGTAGATTTGTACTTGCTCGTACTCAACGATATCCGCAGCTTCCATTAACTCCTGATCAATGGTCACACTGCCATTGTACTCCAGATTCGCTTCCGTCACGGTAGCGCGGTGAATTTTCGATTTGAGCAAAACGCGTTTCATCATTCTAAACCTAAAAGAAGATCGGCTTCTTCCGACTGTAAACCAGACTTTCAGACCAAAACTGTCGGCGTATCCTAACCAGAGGCCACATCGACAAGCAAGAACATATCCAAACGATCACACCCCTTGTCATTTAGGTCTGTATGGGCATAATTCCTGACGACTGCCTTTCACCCACATTATAGCCTGCTTCGTCTTCATTTCCATCTGATTTGCGAACCCAGGGTTCGTCTGGCTTTGCCCCCATGGCACGAGCATACAGGTAATAATACGTGGGAATCAGAAATAACACCAGAACCGTCGCCAGCATCAAACCGAAAATCAGACTGGCAGCCATCGGGATAATAATTTGCGCCTGAAAGGAAGTCTCTTTCAATATCGGCGCTAAACCGACAATCGTCGTCATCGACGTCAGCAAGACCGGTCGAAAACGACGTTGCCCGGCATCAAGCAGAGCCGCTTTTAAAGGCAGGCCATCCGCGATGCGATGATTAATAAAATCGATTAATACAATCGAATCATTCACCACGACACCTGTTAATGCCACCAGACCAAATAAGGAGAACAGTGTCAATTCCATCCCCAGAATCGCATGACCAAACACAGCTCCAATAATCCCAAAAGGAATGATACCTAAAATGATCAAAGGTTGGACATAAGATCGAAATTCTACAGTCAGTAAAGCGAACATTGATGCCATCGCGATCAACAGCCCTACAATCAAACTATTAACTGATTCGTCCGTCTGCTCCTGTTGCCCTTCCCAACGAACACGCACATCAGGATATTGGACCAATAACTGATCCATGAAGCCGCCTGGCTTTTTCAGTGCCTGCACAATCTCCCGAGCATTGCCTTCTTTCTCGTTCAGATCGGAATACACAGTGATCGACCGTTGTTGATCGATCCGGTTGATCTCAGAATAACCTCGCTTCACGTCAATCTCAGCCAGTTCGGTTATCGGTCGTTCTGAACCGTCTCCTGTGCGAATTCGAATATCATCAAATCCCATCAGCGAACGGCGCTCTTCTTCCGGGTAACGAACCATCAGCTTGACTTCATGCCGCCCCCGCTGGAGTCGCATGACTTCTTCTCCATAATAGGTCGCACGAACCGTCTCTGCGACATCGGCTAAAGGGACCCCCATCGCACGGGCTTTATCTTTGATCTTGATCTGGAACTCCCACTTTCCGGGACTGGAATCATCATTGATATCCTTGACTCCCGGATAGGTTGCCAGTTCCTGCTTACAGGCCTCGACAGCCGCTTCCAGTTCATTCAGATGTTCCGCATCAGCCAGCAGCTTAAACTCAATCGGCTTGCCACCGGGCCCCATTGAGGGAGAATTAAAAGTCAATCGATCAACACCGGGCACTTCCCCGACGCGCTCTCGCCAGAGATCGAGAATTTCTTCACTGCCCAGCGTTCGTTCCTCTGCCTCAACAATTTCGACACTGACTTTTCCGATATGACTCCCTTCGACTGAGCCGCCGAGCCCCCCGCCCGACTCATCTCGGGTTCCAAATCCCACGTTTCTGCGAACCAGTTTGATCAGGGAATTGCCATGTTTTTTCTGATAGTCCTGATCCAGCTCTTCAAAGATCTCCTGAATTTTTCGAGTCGCTTCACCAGTAATCGATTGAGGCGTTCCATCAGGAAACTCAACCGTTGCTTCAATCATTCGATAATCGGTCTTCGGAAAAATATTGAACGGCGCAAACCCACCCAAAATTAATCCTGCTGACAACAACATGAGCGCCCCCGCCACCGCGAGTGCAGAGCTCGGATAGTTTAACGCTGCTTTCAAGACGGGCAGATAAATTCGTTCGATAAATTTATTCAGTTTCCGGCCGACAAAGCCCTCTGACGAATCTGGACTCTGATCTACTCCCTGTGCTGAAGCTTGTTTTCCGTGTGCTAAATGACAGGGAAGAATAAACGTACTTTCCAACAGGGAAATCACCAGCATCGCAATCACGGCGATCGGCATCACGGCGATAAATTTCCCCATGATCCCTGATACAAACAACAACGGCATAAATGCGATAACGGTGGTGGTCACGGAAGCACACACAGAAGGCAATACTTCCGTCGCACCATCAATGGCGGCGACATGAAATGACTTCCCCATCTGCCGATGCTCATAGATATTTTCGCCTACCACAATCGCGTCATCAACGACGATCCCCAGCGCCATCAGAAACGCGAACATCGAAAGCATATTCAATGTCTGGCCGGTGTAGTACAGCACAATACATGCGCCAAACATCGAAATTGGAATCCCCAAAGCAACCCAGAACGCCAGTCGAAACTCCAGAAAAATTGTCAGTGTGATAAAAACCAGAATCAACCCCTGCAATCCGTTCCGGCTGAGCAAACTCATTCGATCGCGTACATCGATCGACTGATCTTTCCATAGTTTCAACGAATAACCCGGCGGCAAGTTGGCGGTTTTCACATATTCACGGACCTGCTCCACAATCGCCAACAGGTCTTCCTGTGCGGTACGTTCGACGGCGATCGACAGCGCCGGTTTCCCGTCAATTTCACTGATCATCGTCGTATCAGAAAAATCGTCCTGCACCCGCCCGATATCACCCACGGTGAGCACCACGCCCCCCGGTTCTGTCACCAGGGGAATCTTCTCGATTTCGCTGCCGATCAGATGTTTATTCTTACCTCGCAGCAGCAGGACCTGCGAATCGGTAATCAGCTTTCCGCCTGGCAGCTCGAGATTTTCCCGGCGTACCGTCCTCGCCACGTCCTGTAATGTCAAACCATATTTTCGGAGCGTCGCTTCAGGAATTTCAATATCAATCTGGTAATCGCGGGCACCCGCAATATTCGCCTGAGAGACCGACTTAAGTTGTAACAATTCGTCTCGAATCCGCTCGGAAACCGACCGTAGCTCCCACTCACTGTTAGCCCCCTCCTCATCAGGACCAATCACCGCCACTTCAATCGCGACCTGCCTGAACGTAATCTGCTGCACTTCCGGATCTTCTGCCAGTTCCGGAAAACTGGGAATTCGATCAATTTCGGAGCGGACCTCATTCAAAATCTTCTGCACATCAGGCACATCGGCTCTGAGTTCCAGCACCAATGACCCCGAGCCTTCATTGGCAATCGAAGTCATCTTTTTGATCCCATCTATCGAGCGGACGGCTTCTTCCATTTTCTGGCAGATGCCTTCCTCGACTTCATCAGGGCTGGCACCGGGATAAGGCACCGAGACCAGAATAATTTCCAACTCAAATTCCGGGAAGACCTCGCGCCTCATGAGCGTCAGCGAAACCAGTCCGACCCCCAGAACGGTAATCATCAATGTGTTCATCGCGGGCGAGTTATTGATCGCCCATTTGATGATCGACCTCATTTTGCCTCTCCTTCACGGACCAGCATGCCATCATTGGCAGTACTCAATGGAGAGGTCACAACATGATCCCCCGGTTTTAACCCGGAGGCCCCCAGCTCAACCAGTAATACATCGCCACTCGTGTCAACGACACGAATCTTCTCGGACTGCAACGAACCTTCTCGTACGACCCAGACCAGGTTTCCGGGACGAATCGCCGTTTCGGGAATCGTCAATAATGAATTGTTTCCAGTAAGTGGAATGTCGATCGAAACATACATCCCGCGCGTCAAAGGAGGCGCGCCCACAACCTGATCCGTTGGCTTCCCATTCACTAAGATCTCTGCAGGTCGGGGGTCGGGTACCACAATCCGACAGGGAACCGTTCTCGTTTTCTCGTCCAGGCCAATCCCATCATAGCGGGACAGTTTTCCATTCCAGACGAATTTTCTCCCCCCCAACTCGTAAGACACCTTCACCGGCAGTTGCGGGAGCTGATACCCCAGATCATGTCGATTCGATTGATCTGACTTGACCAGAGGCTCTCCCGTTTTCGCTGTCTGGGCAGCGTGCTGCCAGAGTTGATACAATTCTTCCATTCGTAAATTCGAACGAACTTCCACAGCCGAGGTATCTTCGATCGTTACCAGCGGATCCCCCACTTTGACATAACCATCTTTTTCAACAGTATCTTCGACGATGACTCCATTGATGGGAGAGTAAATCCGTGTGCGACTTAAATCTAATTTCGCACGTGAAAGCTGAACCCCAACCAGATCACGGGCATGCATCATACGCTGTCGACGTGATTTGAGCAAATCGGCTTCATTCGTCAACTTCTGCAGTGCATTGCGGGCAGCAAGTTCGCTCCGTTTTGCCTCTTCATAATCTGTATCAGAAACAACATTTCTCGCTCGTAATTTTTCGATACGATTTAAATGCGTTTTCTGCAGACGTACCTCTTCATGCGCCAGATCAATCATCGCCTTGGCATTATCGATCTCCACTTCTAATTCATCGATCACATCCTGTGCCTGGGCATACTCCTGAGTCAGACGCTTAACTTCCAACTCATAATTCTCCGGATCGATCTGAATCAAGAGATTCTCAGTCCCCGCTGCGTTAAGCTCCTGCGCCGTTGCTTTGCGAACCAGATTTCCAACCTTGCATCCGTCACGCGTAAAAAGCACTTTTCCGGAAACTTCGGCAGCCAGTTTCACTTCCCTTGATGGAACAACGATCCCGTCAACGGTAATCGTGACCCCGGCATCGGAAAGATCGATTGTTTCGGTCGAGACCAGTGGAGCCAGATCTGCCAGTAGTTTTTCACTTTTCTCCGGTTCCTGTTTCATCGCCATCAGTACGACCAGACCACCGCCGCCAAGCACAATGATAAAAATCGGAAGCAAAAAATGCTTGAGCTTTTTGGAAAAACTGCTTGATTTTTGAGTTTTCAAATCTGACATGAGTATTTTCTATCACGAAATGCTTCACAACAAGAATTGACCATGGACGCGAAAAGCCAATTTGCGAAAATCAAAATGAAATGGATTGTTCAAACAGTAGCGAAAGCGCTCTCCCGCAGGAAAGCCTTTTTATTTGTTCTGACGAAATTCTTTTATTTAGGAAAACGTTCCATTAAATCAGGACACCTATTCTTAACTCTGGAGGTTCAGATTCCATTAAGTGATGAAGAAGATTCCATTTCTGATGCGGTGAATTCCTGCTTCAAATTCTTAACCGCCGCCAGCGAAAATTGTAGAATATGCTCCATCAAATGCTCGGTATCGTAGTGAGTCTCTTTTTCTTCTTGACCTAACATCAAAGTCACCAGACCATTGGAAACTCGATAGAACTGGCATTGGGCGGCAATACTGAAAACACACTGCATTCGCCGATACTCAGGAACGTCATCTCCCAGAATTTCCTGCAGGATCGAGTCGGCTATATTCACAAAAGGCCGAAACAACTCCTGAATCAGATGCTCACACGCTTTAGTCGGCCTCAACACTTCACGCATCATCAAATGATTGCTCCAGGATAGCTCCCCCGTTCCCAACATTCGCCTCACCAGTGTAGAGACCCAGTCCCGCAGCTTTTGTTCGGGTGTCGTCTCAGAAGTCCATTCCGGAAGTGGTGCCCGCGAAACCCCCATCTCTTTGGCCAGACAGACGACCTCCAGATAGAGCTGTTCCTTATCGCCAAAATAATAATTCACACTGGCGAGATTCACGTCCGCTTTCTGACAGATTTCGCGTACGGTCGCCTTCTCAAACCCCTTTTCCGAAAAAACAGGACCGGCCACTTCCAGCAATCGATCACGGACATTGCAAGACGCCATATAGAACTTGCCCTCACTCTTTCTAGCGCATGAGTGCTAACTTGACAACAACCCTCTCGAAGATCTTCAAGAAACACTAATGTCAAAATGTTGTTTCAAACAATTGTATTAAACACGTGTTTAAAATCAATATCAATTTGAGACAAAACAACATAAATACACACAAGCCATTTGAAAGAAGCCACTTACAAGCATAATAACGGCTCAATCGTTGGTGGATGCTGCCCACCATGAGTTCGCCTCGCGACCACCGATCTTGTGAGAAATAAACCGTTTATGACGATTTTGCCAAATTTAACCGGTAAGTCGCTCCGGCCCCTCTTCCCCAAAATCGAAACGCTCAAAACCGCTTTCATCCAGCCGTTGGCGCAGCAGCTCTTTCCATAGCGTTTCCGGAAGGCCATTCAGCACGCCGTACAAGACCATGCCGATGGTCAGACAGGCCACCTCGACCACGCGCATTGGCAATGAAAACTGCTTCAGATCAGCGAAGATTTCTTCTGCACTGCAATATTCGCCAAACTTCTGATCACGGTACATAAATTCCACGCCAGAAAAGTCCTTGCTCCACTCGTAATCGAAGGGACCGAACTCTCTTCTGCGATGGAGGACCCAGAAACGGGTTCCATCAAAACGTATACCGTGTGTACCTCGCAAAACGTCTGATCCTGTCTTGTATCTGGAAATCCTGAGTGCCATTGAGTAATGAACCCGTCATGCCAGGGAAAAGAAATAAATTGAACAATAAATCATACGGCATTCCCCTTTTTTTGCGAAGCCTGTTTTATGAACCTCGCTCCCGCTTTACCTGTCTTTGAAAACCAGGACGCGAAAAAGTTCCCATATGGACTTCAGCGAAACCCTCAAAAAAAAGCGTACATAAGTCGATAAATAATCAGAACTTGCTATGATTAAAACCTCATTAACTCACGTTATATAATTTTGATTCCACCGATCCCTAATGAAACATTCTGAACCCTATATCGCTGCCGTAGACATTGTCCGCAAATTGCGAGACGCGGGATTCCAGGCTCTCTGGGCTGGCGGTTGCGTGCGGGACCTGCTACTGGTAAAAGAACCCAAAGACTATGACGTGGCGACCAACGCCCTTCCCGAAGAGGTGCGACACCTGTTTGGTAAACGTCGTACCCTGGCGGTCGGAGCCAGCTTTGGGGTGATCATCGTTCGTGGCCATCAGCCGGACTGCGATGTCGAAATTGCCACGTTTCGCAGTGAAGGCCCCTACCTTGATGGACGTCGTCCCGAACATGTCAAATTCACCACAGCGGAAGAAGACGCTCAGCGTCGCGATTTCACGATCAACGGCATGTTCTACGACCCGATCAATGAATCGATCTACGATTATGTCGGGGGAAAAGCAGACCTCCAGCAGCATTTGATTCGCGCCATTGGGAATCCGCTGGAAAGAATGCAGGAAGACAAACTCCGTTTGCTCCGCGCCATTCGCTTCGCTGCCACCCTCGGGTTTCATCTGGCTGAATCCACATTCCACGCCGTTCAGACCATGGCCAATGAAATCACGGTGGTCAGTCCGGAGCGGATATCCGAAGAATTGCGGAAAATGCTGGTCCACCCCCACCGCAAAGATGCCATCGACCTCGTTCAAAGCGCCGGTTTAATGAAACCGGTCATCCCCGAACTCGCACCACTATGGGAAAACGAGGAAAATCGCCCCCTCTGGAACCGAACGCTGGATCGACTTGAGCAGTTAACCACTGCTAACTTTGAGACCGCTTTTGCTGCGTTACTGCTGGATTTGCCGGCACCAACCCCCGCTGATCAGCTTGATGCAGCCCATCAGATCTGCAAACAACTTCGGTTTTCCAACCATGGTCTTCACCTGGTCCTCTGGCTGATTGAACATCGAACCAGCCTGCATGGTGCGCCCGGATTTAAACTCTCACAACTCAAACGACTCCTGGCTCATGAGAATTGTCCTTACCTGTTTGAACTGGCA
Source organism: Gimesia fumaroli (assembly GCF_007754425.1). Taxonomy (NCBI): domain Bacteria; kingdom Pseudomonadati; phylum Planctomycetota; class Planctomycetia; order Planctomycetales; family Planctomycetaceae; genus Gimesia; species Gimesia fumaroli. The sequence goes on along the minus strand of NZ_CP037452.1, from coordinate 2,792,034 downwards.
CATGCAGATTTGACTTCTCAAAAACAATCTTTGGAAGACCTTGAATTTTGTCGCCAGTATCGGGATCATACTCCCATCGAGGTATTGAATCCTCCCCCACTTATCACGGGAAATGATTTGATTGACTACGGCATTCAAACAGGACCCGAGTTTAAAGAACTGCTAACGCGGATTCAGGACGCTCAGTTGGAAGAATCGATCCATACACACGAGGAAGCACTCGCACTGCTTGCGCAACTGCACCAAAAATAAGTCACCACCGCCCGATTTGATTCCCGATTTGATTAAAGAGAAAAACGCTAAGGTTTATTCATGACAGATTTAGTACGTATCGGAATTATCGGTGCCGGCGCAGTCTCCGATTACCACCATGTTCCAGGCATCAATCTCGATCCGCGCGCCGAACTGGTCTCGATTTGTGACCCTAATTCTGAACTACTGGCACAACGCCAGACAGACTGGGGAAAAACCAAAGTCACGACGAAGTACGAAGAGATTGCCAGCGACCCCGAAGTCGATGCCGTGATCATTGCGACTCCGAATTTCACACACCACGAAATCGCGTTGGCCTGCATCAAAGGCGGCAAGCATGTCATGTGTGAAAAGCCGTTGGGCTTAAACTATACTGAATCAGCTGAAATGTTCCGCGCTGCCCGCGACGCCAACTTGCGACACATGACGGCGTTTACTTATCGCTTTGCCCCCTCGATGCGGTACGTGAAGCATCTGGTAGAATCCGGCGCACTCGGCGTTCCCCGGCACTTCCGCAGCCAGCGGTTTCTCGATTGGCCCGAGTCTAGTTGGGGCTGGCGTCAAAGTAAAAAACTGGCTGGTGCCGGCGATCTGTTTGACATGACCATTCACCGCATCGACTTTGCACAAGACCTGCTCGGTCCGATCAAAAGCATTTGTGGGGCGGTGGCGCAGTTTGTACCCCGGGATAAAACAGCAGACGGAGAGCCATGTGAACCATCGGAAGTCGACGACTGGTCTTCGCTCATCGGACAATTTGAAAACGGAGCTGTCGGCGTCTGGGAAGGTAGCACCCTGATGAAAGGTTATCACAACGACGGCTTTGGCTACGAGTGGGCTGAAGTCAACGGTTCCGAAGGCTCAGCTGCTTATCAGTTAACTGATCCCAACAACATCCTGATCGGAAAACCGGGCCAGACCATGGAAAAACTGCCCGTCCCGGAAGAGTTTCTGGTGATTGAAGGCAGCCTCCGAAAGCCAAACGAAGGCGTTCCCAGTACCGTCTTCCGCTATGATCTGGTCTATGAATTTGTCTCCGCTATCGTAGAAGAACGGGACGCGGTCCCCGGTTTTGACCACGGTGCCTCTGCCCAATTGATTGCCGACTCGGTACTCGAATCGTTTGACAAACGGACCTGGATCGACATCAACTGCGATTTATAAGACTCAGAAAGTCAGCTGATAGCGAATCATACCGGTTGGAGAAATATCGTAATTGCCGATATCCGACTTGTATTCCAGCTTACGATTGAAGACATAGCCGATTTCGAACTGGCTGATCATGCCGTTAGTATGCTTGGTCTCCACACCACCCATCAATCGCAAGTCACTGTAGGTTACAATATCATCAAAGCCGGTTGGCCCACGACGAATTCCCCAGGAACCACCGCCAAATTCGCCAGCGACGTATAGCCAGCGTTCTTTTGACTCATCCTTTTCAACTCGATACGTGAACTTGGGCTTGGGGAAAATCAGCTCCAGCCGTGAGCCTTCACTGAACCACATGATCATACCAGCCGCCGGAAGTAACATAATGTCTTCCCGGTCCAGATACACAACTCCCATCACGAACTGCTTGGATCGTGAATGCACATAATACGCCAGCCCTTTTCCGGTGATCCGCAAAGAATCAGACGTCACATTCTTGAAATCACTGTAAACGCCCGGCGCCACTTCTAACTCGTAAGACCACTTTTCATTGACTTTATTAAACCATCGAAAAGCAACGGACGTATCATACACGCGTGCCGGCAAATCAGTTCTTTGCGGACCATCCAGGTAATGCACCCCAAACCGAGGTGTTGCAGTCAACCCTTCAAATCGCGGAAACTCAGCCGTTTCGGACAGTGCCAGACTGAAGATTCCCAGTTCATCCCCTGATCCCGGCAACCAGGTAATACTTCCCGTGGCTTTTTTGTGAGAAATCAAAGGCACAAATGTTTCACAATCGATGCAGTCATCCTCAGGCTCTGCCCAGTCCTGAGCATCATCCAGTAATTGAGGCGGAATTCCCAAAGCTTCCCGCGATTCAGCGTCTAAAACATTGGGCACCTGAGGGGATTGGCTAATCTGCTTAATATCAGGATCATGATCGCGGGGCATGAAAATGGTACGATGACGCAAAGAACGCCCGCCGGTAGAGCCAGAGTCTTTCAGACTTGAGGCCCCTTTTTGCGCATAAACCGAGCCGGTAATGCTGGTCAAAATGAGTACGCACAGGGCAATTCCACGAAAAACAGCCTGTTGAGACTGAAAAAACATACCTGATTGATTCCTGGATTGATGCAGAGGAGAGACGGGAAATATACCTGACTGACCTTCGTCGTCTGGAAAGCATGACCTGACAAACAGGGAAGGCAGACATAATCTGAGGGGAGTTGAGAGAGGGAAAGAGAGAAATATCAAGGAATTGCGCACAGGTCAACCCGAATCCCAACCCCTGCTTCTCTCTAAATCTCTGAGAAAATGCCCTACTCTAATCGTTGCCCCTTACTACGAGAGATGTTAGAATCAGGTACTCTAAGCGGGATATATACATCAGAACACACGAATTTTATTTTACCAGGAACTGACAAGAAATGGGACGTGTTGAAAAAGGGCGTGAACTTGCCCAACGTCGAGTACGGAAGCACAAGCTGAAGAAACTCCGGGAAAAGTTTGCCAAAGCGAAAGACGCATCCGAAAAAGAGCAGATTAAAGAAAAAGTTCGTAAGATCAGCCCTTTCGCTGTCTTGGAAGAATCTGCCTGAGGCCCTTCCAGCCTTTGACCACATAAAATGATGACGCTGACTTGATTCAGAGTGAGCGTCGTTTTTTCATGCGCGGTCCCACCCCTTAAACAAATGCAGCCCCGGAGATCCCCCGAGGCTGCAAAAACCCGTTACTCTTTAAAAGAGCCGTCATTACTTTTCGGAAAACAGATACGAGCCTTCACTCGCATCGACATAGATCGTGGCCCCTTCCGAGAATGCCCCGGAAAGCAACTTGTTCGCTAGTTCGTTCTGAATATTCTGCTGAATCGTTCGCTTCAAAGGCCGTGCCCCATACACCGGGTCATAACCTTCTTCCGCTAATAAATCTTTGGCGGCTGTCGAAACTTCCAGCGAAAACCCATTGTCTTCGACCAGCGCAGACAGATTATGCAACTGCAAATCGACAATCTGACGAATCTCTTCGCGACCTAACGGATGGAAGACAATCACTTCATCAATCCGGTTGAGGAACTCAGGCAGAAACTCGTGCTGCAACGCGTCCATCACACGATTATGAATGATTTGCTCATCTTCTTTACCAGACAGATCCATTATCGTCTGACTGCCAATATTAGAGGTCATCACCACAATCGTATTTGAGAAATCGACAGTGCGCCCATGACTGTCGGTCAATCGCCCGTCATCCAGAAGCTGCAATAAGATATTAAACACATCGCGGTGTGCCTTCTCAACCTCATCCAACAGAACTACCGAATAAGGCTGACGCCTTACCGCCTCAGTCAATCGGCCCCCTTCTTCATATCCCACATATCCCGGAGGGGCACCAATCAACCGTGCGACAGAATGTTTCTCCATGAATTCACTCATGTCGATGCGAATCATATTGCGTTCATCATCAAACAGAAAACCGGCGAGTGCCTTACACAGCTCCGTTTTTCCCACACCCGTGGGTCCCAGGAACATGAAAGAACCAATGGGCCGATTCTGGTCCTGCAAACCGGAACGAGACCGCCGGACCGCGTTAGACACCGCTTCGACTGCTTCGTTTTGATTGATCATCCGCTGATGAATTTCGTCTTCCATTCGCAGCAGTTTTTCCCGTTCTCCCTGCAACATTTTGGAAATCGGAATTCCGGTCCACATGCTGATGACCTTGGCAATATCTTCCGGAGTCACTTCTTCTCGCAACAATCGCTCCCCGCCGACATCCCCCAACTCCGACACTCGCTCTTCCATTTCTGATAATCGCTGACGGGCCGCGTTCAACTCCTGCTCTGCGTTATAGGCAGTCGCATAATCTTCGTTGGAATTTGTCTGCTGTGCTCGATGGAACGCCTGCTCATAAGCAGTATTCAATCGATCGATTTCTTCCTTCAATGGCTGCAACCCAGCCAAGGCTTCTTTTTCGGTTTCCCAGCGAGTCTTGAGAGCATTCACACTCTCCTCACGATCGGCGATCTGCTTGCGCAGTTCTTCCAGTCGCTCCTGGCTTTCCGGTGTGGTCTCCGTTGCCAAAGCAGTCGCTTCGATCTGCATCCGCGTTAACTGCCGGGTCGCCTCATCAATTTCCGACGGCATCGAATCCATTTCCATCCGCAACTGGCTGGCCGCCTCATCCACCAGGTCGATTGCTTTATCCGGCAGAAAACGATCATTAATATAACGATCCGACAATGTCGCCGCATTGATCAACGCATCGTCCATAATTCGCACGCCATGATGTGTTTCATACCGCTCTTTCAACCCACGCAAAATGGAAATGGTATCTTCTACTGTGGGTTCCTGAACCATCACTGGCTGAAAACGTCGTTCCAGCGCGGGATCCTTTTCGATGTACTTACGATATTCATCGAGTGTGGTTGCCCCCACACAGTGCAACTCGCCTCGCGCTAATGCCGGCTTCAACAGGTTGGACGCATCGGCGCCCCCTTCTGCTGCCCCCGCACCGACGACCGTATGCAATTCGTCTATAAACAGAATGATCTCACCTTTAGCCTGCTCAATTTCTTTCAGCACGGCTTTCAGACGATCTTCGAACTCGCCACGGTATTTCGTCCCCGCAATCAGTGCCCCCATGTCTAATGCAATGACCCGTTTATTCTTCAGGTTCTGTGGCACATCGCCCATCACAATCCGATGGGCAAGCCCTTCTACGATCGCCGTTTTTCCGACACCGGCTTCCCCGATCAAAACCGGGTTATTCTTGCGACGACGAGATAGAATCTGAACAACACGACGGATTTCCTGGTCGCGGCCAATTACCGGGTCAATCTTTCCCTGGCGCGCTAACTCGACCAGATCTTTACCGTACTGCTCCAATGATTGATATTTCTCTTCCGGACTCTGATCGGTCACACGCTGTCCGCCACGCACTGCCTGCAACGCAGACAGGACGTCTCCCTCTTCAATCCCATTCAGTTCCAACAGTCGCGTAGCTTGATCATCGACCGTCGTAAACGCCAACAGCAGATGTTCGGTTGAGACAAAATTGTCCTGCATCTGGTCAGCGCGATCCTGTGCCGCCTGCAATACCTTAAGCAGATCCTGACCAATGCCAACTTGCATCGCAGCCCCTGAAACTTTTGGCAGACGCTTGATTTCATCATCCACCATCTTTTGAAGCTGAGGCAAATTCGCGCCAATTTTTTGCACCAGAGGCTTCACGACCCCCTGCTCTTCATCCAGCAACGCTTTCAGTAAATGCAGAGGCTTGATTTCCTGTTGACCGAAATCTTCCGCCGCCTGCTGGGCACGCTGTACTGCTTCCTGAGCTTTCACAGTTAATTTTTCAAATCGAAACGCCATCATGCTCCTCCAATCCTGTTTATCATCTGCGCAGCAACTCAACAGCTTGGATTATCATACGAAATAATCCGCCGACAAGCAGTGCCTCGATATTTTTATCTATTTTTTATGAAACAGGCCCGGAGAGGTGGGAATAAAATTGAGCCTGCAAATCAGTTTGAAAGTGGTAACCGTATTGTGTCTGAAATGTTCTCTCAGTTCGGGAGACCGGGGCTCAGCTGTGATGCTGAGCCCCGCTTCCCATTAAAGTTTCTCTGCAGAATCGAAGGAACTAGTCCTTTTTCTCAAATTCTGCATCAATGACTTCCTCTTCATCGCCACTAGCAGCGGAAGCCTCTTCTCCGCCCGCAGGCGCTCCTTCACCACCGGCAGCCTGACTTTCTTTATACATCTGCTCGGTAAAGGCATGTGTTGCCTGCTGCAATTCTTCACAGGCTGTATTGATGGCTGCCGCATCCTCTGTTTCCAAAGCATCGTTTACTTTTTTCACCGATGCTTCAATAGCCGATTTCGAAGCAGCATCGATTTTTTCGGCGTGCTCTTTCAACAGCTTTTCTACATCGTAAACAATTCGAGAACCATTGTTCTTGGCTTCTGCCAGTTCTTTCTTCTTTTTATCTTCATCAGCATGGGCTTCTGCCTGACGCTGCATGTCTTCGATTTCCGCTTCGGACAGACCACTGGACTGCTCAATGCGAACAGACGTTTCTTTTCCTGTGGCAACATCCTTCGCCGAAACATTTAAGATTCCGTTCACATCAATATCGAAGACCACTTTAATCTGTGGAACCCCACGTGGTGCCGGCGGCAGTTCTTCCAGATTGAACTGACCCAGCAAACGGTTGTCATTCGCCATCTGACGCTCACCCTGGAACACTCGCACCGTTACTGCCGTCTGATTGTCGGCTGCAGTTGAGAATGTCTGGTCTTTGGTCACAGGAATCGTGGTATTTCGCTCAACCAGCTTCGTCATCACGCCCCCTTCGGTTTCAATCCCCAGAGACAGCGGCGTAACGTCAAGCAGAACGACATCTTGAACATCACCAGAGATGATTCCCCCTTGAATCGCAGCACCAATGGAAACCACTTCGTCAGGATTGACTCCCTTGTGCGGCTCTTTTCCAAAGATTTTCTTCACGAATTCCTGAACTTTAGGAACCCGCGTTGAACCACCAACCAAAACGACTTCGTCAATATCGCCGGGACTCAAACCGGCATCTTTCATTGCCTGTTCGACTGGCTTGCGGCAACGCTCTACCAGAGGATCGATCAATTTCTCAAACTCAGAACGGGTGATCGCCATCTGTAAGTGCTTTGCACCAGAACTGTCGGCTGTAATAAACGGTAGATTGATATCGGTCGTTTGCGATGATGAGAGTTCCTTTTTCGCTTTTTCAGCAGCTTCACGCAGACGCTGTAACGCCATCGCATCATCCCGCAGATCGATTCCCTGCTCTTTCTTGAACTCATCTGCAATGTGATTGATTAACTCTTCATCGAAATCATCACCACCGAGGTGACCGTCCCCGTTCGTGCTCAATGTTTCAATGATTTCGTCGCCGACTTCAAGAACGGATACGTCAAACGTACCGCCACCAAAGTCGAACACGACAATCTTTTCATCGTTCTTTTTCTCCAGGCCATAGGCCAGTGCGGCGGCTGTCGGCTCGTTGATAATCCGGGATACATCCAGACCGGCAATCTGACCGGCATCTTTCGTCGCCTGTCGCTGCGCATCATTGAAGTAAGCTGGCACAGTGACCACAGCTTTATTGACTTTATGCCCCAGATAGCTTTCAGCAGCTTCCTTCAATTTCCGCAAGATCGAGGCGGAAATTTCGGGCGGCGTATAGGTTTTACTACCCGCTTCAATTTTGACATATTCTTCCGGCCCACCAATAATTTTATAGGGAACAATCTTTTCTTCGCTCTGCACTTCGTTGTGCCGACGCCCCATAAAACGTTTTACTGAGTAAACCGTATTCTCTGGATTCGTCACCGCCTGACGCTTTGCAGGCTCCCCAACCAGTGTCTCCCCTTTATCGGTGAAAGCGACCACACTGGGGGTAATCCGATTCCCTTCCAAGTTAGGGATTACTTTCGCTTCCCCACCTTCCATAATGGATACCACTGAGTTTGTGGTTCCTAAATCAATTCCAATGATCTTTTCACCTGAAGACATTTAAGTTCCCCTCTTTCCATATTCTTAATTCAGATCTGTACAAAATGCAGATTCGAGCTGAACCATCTCATTCCGTACATCAATCATGCGTTTCTCATCGTTTTTACCAAAGCAGCCATTTTATACAGGCTGTTTGTCTAGATAGCAATGAGTGTGCCAAGTTAATCCCCACTGCAGATAAATTAACTTAATCCATTACTATTATAAGACTTACAGAACAGACAACTTTATAAGCTCCAAAAAGCCACAAACAAAAGCTGCCATATTGGCACAGTCAAATATCAAACCTGCCTGCACGACAAAATGACATATTGGCAGTTTAGATAACCGACCCCTTGAAATAAAGCCTAAACAGTTCACAGGCAACGCCCAACCGCTTGACAGTCCCCAATCGCGGCGGTACAAACTAGAACAATTGAAGACCAAGCTGGTTCTGAATGAAGAACTGAGTGAACCAGTGCCTTGATTCCATTCCATTTGATACTCATAACTATATTCTCTGTAGTATCTTATGAAACCTGAAGCTAAAATTCTTAAGGGATTGTAATCCAATTGTGAAACTGTCAGTAAGAAATGAAGCACAACCAGGGAGGGCGTGTAAACTGGCTGCGGTTAATTTTCTGAGAGACAGAAACGAGACTCACATCCTGAAAGATTCCGATGGCCAAGAAAAAAGCGGTTAACAAACGAACTTCAGCTAGCAAACCGAAGACGCCAGCCAAGAAAAAAGTTGCCCGACAAAGCAGCAAACGCAGCCCTGCCTCGCTCCAATCCGAGTTAAAGAAAATGGATCGGGAAATTGTCAAACTGGTCAACAAACGCTGCTCGATGACCATCAAACAGATCAAATCTGATCCGAATCCGCGCAAGGCCATGTTTGACCCCAAATCAGACGAAGAGTTGCGCGAGACCATCGAAAAACTCAATGCCTCCGGCCCGATGACCAACAACGCCATTCGCGGTGTTTTCCGTCAAATTTTGAGTTCAGCCCGCCGAAAGATTCACCCACAACGAGTCGCTTACCTCGGCCCCGCTTACAGCTACACGCATCTTGCTGCTCTGGAACGGTTCGGCGAAGGTGCTGACATGGTGCCAGTAAACACCATCGGAGCGGTCTTCGAAGAAGTAAACCGCGGAAACACCGAATTTGGTGTTGTCCCCATTGAAAACAGTACCGATGGACGAGTTGTGGACACACTGGATATGTTTACGCGTCTCCCGTTGAGAATTTGCGGAGAAGTCCTGATTGCCGTACATCACAACCTGCTGGCGCGTTGTGAACGAAGTGAAATCACGGAAATCTACAGCAAACCACAGGCACTTTCCCAATGTCGCGAGTGGCTTTCCAGAAATATGCCACAAGCCCACCTGCATGAAGTCACCAGCACTTCGACAGCAGCACAATTGGCAGCGACCAAACCGGGCGCCGCGGCCGTTGCCAGTCACCAGGCCTCTGTTGAATACGACCTGCAGATTATCGTCGAAGGCATTGAAGACAACGCCAACAATGTGACACGCTTTGCCGTGATCGGAGAAGAAGTCTGTGACCCGACCGGCAAAGACCGTACTGCCATTCTGGTACAAATTGCACACAAAGCCGGCTCACTGGCCGACACACTGCAGATCTTCAAGAAAAATAAAGTAAACTTGACCTGGATCGAATCGTTCCCGCTACGGGGCGAAGAACCGGGATACCTGTTCTTTATTGACTTCGAAGGCCATATTCAGGAGCCCCACATTAAACGGACCATCAGCGATCTCGAAAAACGCGTGGTTCGCCTGGAAGCGATGGGCTCCTATCCCCGTAGTGGTATTTTAGAGTAATTGCTCCTCTATTTTGACAGTTCCCCCTCGTTTTCGCCTCATAATATGAGAAATCGAGTGAAAAAAGGCAGCATTTCAGGATTTACCAGTGGTTTCCTTGAATCACAGCACGTGACTCAATAACTTATCCACCACGATACGCCTCAATAATAACAATCTTCCGTATTATGATGCTCATGGAATACGGTCTGTTTCTCGCTCTTGTTCTCTTCAGAATTCTGAGAGACCTTAATATTCGCGAGAAACATAAATACTTTCACATTCTTTAATTACAGG